>NZ_JAQPZP010000037.1:0-521 GCF_037619215.1 Leucobacter sp. USCH14 | reverse complement strand
TTGCCCAGCGACTCATCGGCGATTGCCTCCGGCACGTAGGTGATCCTGACCGTCGCAGTCGTGGTCTCGCCCTCGGTGTCGGTCACCTGATAGGTGATCGGCGTCGGGTTGCCCGAGAAGCCCTCCTCCGGAGCGAACGAGATCGCACCCGTCTCGGCATCCACCGTCCACGATCCCTCACCCTCGACGACCAGCTCGGTCACGAGCTCCTCGCCGTCCACGATCCGCACGGAAGCGGAGTCGAGGGCGCCCAGATCGTTCCCCAGCACGGGCACGGTCACGGTGCTTCCGAGTGCGTTGCCCAGCGACTCATCGGCGATTGCCTCCGGCACGTAGGTGATCCTGACCGTCGCAGTCGTGGTCTCGCCCTCGGTATCGGTCACCTGGTAGGTGATCGGGGCCGGGTTGCCCGAGAAGCCCTCCTCCGGAGCGAACGAGATCGCTCCCGTCTCAGGATCCACCGTCCACGTGCCCTCGCCCTCGACGACCAGCTCGGTCAGGAGCTCCTCGCCGTCCACGAT
>NZ_JAQPZP010000036.1:0-555 GCF_037619215.1 Leucobacter sp. USCH14 | reverse complement strand
CCGATCGCGCGCAGGATCGCTGAGCAGTACGCCGTGGAGTCTCTTGACGAGCGGCACCGGGAAGAGGTGCGCAGGCGGCGGGTGGTGGTGCAGGAGCGCGAGGACGGGATGTCGGATCTGTGGGCGTATCTGCCCACAGTGGAGGCGTACGCGATTCACGACCGGTTGACGCGGATCGCGCGCGACGTCGAACGCGCCGAAACCGCTGCTGAAGGTGCATCAGCCGGTGACGCTGCTGCCGCGGACGTTCCGGGTTCAACCGGTGCGAGTGACGGGGGCGTTGGCGGCGCGGGTGGTGCCGGGGTGCGGCGGGTGCGGGACGAGATCCGGGCGGACGTGTTCACGGAACTGCTCCTGGGTGCCGACCCCAGCGCCGTGGCATGTTCGAGTGGTGAGGGGGTGCATGCCCGGGTGCAGGTGATCGTGCCGGTCACCGCCCTGGATCCCGAGACCGGGGATGGCACCGCCGAGCGTGGTGTGGTTCCGGTGGCGGAGCTGTCGGGGGCGGGCCCGATCGCGGTGAGTGCTGCGCGAAGCCTCGCCGCAGCATCCCGG
>NZ_JAQPZP010000035.1:0-562 GCF_037619215.1 Leucobacter sp. USCH14 | reverse complement strand
CCGCAACCGGTTCACGGACTCCACCCGCGCATGCTGCAGCACCTCCCGCTGATACGCCTCACGCCGAGACACGCACTTCGGCGAGGCGCCCGCCCCGATACGCAGCCCCGCATCGACGATGACGCGGGCGTGCGCAGCCGAGATCTCCCCCACAGAGAGCACCTCGTGCGTGATCGCGAACCTCGTCCGCAACGACCACGCCCCACTCAACTCGGACTCCGCCACCCGCTCGCTCGTACTCAGCACGGTTGCGAGCTCTGCCCGCAGCGACCGGAACGCGAGCTCACGCCCACCCGACCCGGCATCTGTGGTCGCCATGTCGACTGCGGCCGTGAGCAGATCGGCGCGGATCGCGTCGAGGCCGCGCTGCCGGTACTCCAACTGCTCGATCCAGTTCACGACCTGACCGAGCGTGAGCGCATCGGGAACCTCCCCCGACACCAGAGCCGACAACTCCTCCGACGCCGACACCGACACCGGCTCAGGCGCCGGGGCGGAACCGAACGAGAAGGAGAACATGCCCCCAGTCAACATGCAGCCACCGACATTCATGACCCCGAAC
>NZ_JAQPZP010000034.1:0-567 GCF_037619215.1 Leucobacter sp. USCH14 | reverse complement strand
CGTGGAAGCGGTGCGTGCGCGGGTGCAGGTCGTCGTGCCTGTCGAAGCGCTCGGCGCGTTCGAGACGCTCGAAGCGTTCGACACGGAAAGCGTGAGCGTCGTTGTGGCTGAGCTCGCCGGGGCGGGGCCGGTTCCGTTGGAATCAGCCAGGCGCCTTGCCGGGGAGGCGCCGGTGTGGGAGCGCGTCACGGTCGATGCGTGCTCCGGGAGTGTTCTGTCGGTCGATCGGTATCGTCCGAGTGAGCAGATGCGTCGCCTGCTCGCGGCCAGGGATCAGCACTGCCGGTTTCCCGGGTGCCGGGTGCCGGTGTCGCGTTGCGATCTCGACCACACGATCGATGCGGCCCTCGGGGGTGCCACATCGACGCAGAACCTGGCGCATCTGTGTCGTGGGCATCATGTGCTGAAGCATCACTCGGGGTGGCGGGTGCGTCAGAGCGGGGATGGGGACCTGTGTTGGACGAGCCCTACGGGTGCTCGGATACGTGACCGGCCTCCGAGCCGGGTGCGGTTCGCGCGCGCCGAGCGCAACGAACAGCCCCATCCGTTCTAGCGACGAGCCCGGCC
>NZ_JAQPZP010000033.1:0-682 GCF_037619215.1 Leucobacter sp. USCH14 | reverse complement strand
GAGGGGGCATAGTGATCATCCTTCCAGGCCAGCCGGAACCAGCCATATCGAATGTCACCTAAACGTGCAGCAGACCCCATCACTCGCCTCAGAAGTCACACGCTGCTCGCGCCGATCTGCTCGTTGCGCCGTAGCTGTCTACGCGCACCTTCTTCCTGACCGAGACTCCACGGAGGAAGGGACGCGCGCCATGAGCACGGGAGCACCGAGGTACCAGCCAGCCCAGTTCGAGGCGTCGGGGTGGGAGTCGGGCACGCCGGAGCGCAAGGCCCGGTTCGTGAACTCGCTGCTGCGGTTCATCGCTGCTGACTTCCCGCGTGAGCGCTTCACCCGATCCCTGTACGGCGGGTTTTCCACTCACGGCTGCTTCGGGTTCATCGCGCACTACAACCTCGACGGCTTCTACGAAGCCCAGCTCTCCACCCCAGACCGACGCGCCCGCTTCCTCCACGACCTGCGCCAGGAATGCGAACGCGACGCCCGGCATGATCGGCCTGATCTATGGAGCGACGTGAAACGCGTGCTCGCCGAACGTCTGCAACCCCAGGAACTGCAGCCACCAGCCCGACGGCTGCCAGCACCTACGCGGCGGCACTCCTCGCCGAGCAGGCGCGACTGCCGGACGCTCTTCTGACCCGGCACCGGGGTGGGGGGGGGGGGGGGGGGGGGGGGGGGGGGGGGG
>NZ_JAQPZP010000032.1:0-792 GCF_037619215.1 Leucobacter sp. USCH14 | reverse complement strand
CAGCTCGCGAAGCAGCTCGGCTGCTCGGTGCTGATCCTCGAACAGCTCAACCGCAACATGACGAACCGCCCGAACCCGCGCCCGATCATCTCGGACCTGCGCGGCTCCGCCGGCCTCGAGCACGCCTCCGACGCGGTGGTGCTGATGCACCGCGGCGAGAAGAAGCACCAGGGCCGCGTCATCAAGACCTCGGACGTCGATTTCATCCTCGCGAAGAACCGACAGGGCGAGGCGGGCACGCGCACGCTCCGCTTCGAGGGGCAGTACGCGCGCATCACTCAGAAAGCACACGAAGACACGGCTCTCATCGAGTCGGGAGAGGTATAGATCATGGCCGGAGAACCGCTCATCACCGTAGTTGGAAACCTTGTCGCAGACCCCGAACCGCGGGTGTCTCAGGCGGGCAAATCGTGGGTCACGTTCCGCATCGCGTCGACGCCGCGAGTACGCGATCGGCAGTCGGGCGATTACGTCGACGGCGAACCGCTGTGGCTCGGGTGCCGTGCATACGGCGAGTACGCCGATAACATCGCGGCATCGCTCACCAAGGGCATGCGCGTCATCGTGCAGGGCCGCCTCACGCAGCGCTCCTACACCGACAACCAGGGGCAGCAGCGCACGAGCCTCGACCTCGACGTCGAAGAGGTCGGACCCTCGCTCCGCTTCGCCACGGCCGCGGTCTCGCGCGCCGGCAGCGGCCCCGCGGGTGGCGGGTACGCGAAGACCGGGAACGGGTCGCAGCCGGCCTACGGGCAGACCGCGGGCGGCGGGTACGCGCAGGACAACCCGTGG
>NZ_JAQPZP010000031.1:0-1024 GCF_037619215.1 Leucobacter sp. USCH14 | reverse complement strand
ATCATTTTCAAGGCACGAAGCCAGTCGGAGGCTGTGTCAAACCCGGACGAGGCAGTTACCAGTATCAACGTCGGTGGTTCCTGTTTCGCTGGAGTCATGCCAGCCACCCCGATCGATACCTTCCCTGCGGAGCTGGATGCCGCGTTCGCGGGTGAGAGTCTGTCGCTGGGGCAGGTCGTGTCGTTGATCGAGCAGATGGAGTACCGGCAGCGGGCGCTGGACGCGGTTCGTCTCGATTTGATGTGCGCCGCGATGGAGATGGCCACCGGCAGCTCGAGTGCGCGCGATAACGACCTGGCGTACCGGTCGCTGCGCGCCGAGCTCGCCGCCACGTTGCGAACGAGCGAGCGGGGTGCCGAGTCGCAGATGGACGCGGCGTGGTCGTTGCGACGCGACTACGAGGCCACGCACGAAACGCTCGCCGTGGGAGAGATCTCTGCCGCGCACGCGCGCGTGATCGTGGACGCCGGCAGGTGCATCGGTGCGGGCGGGTCTGATGAGGTCGTTACGCGTCGCGCCGCGTACGAGTCGGAGGTGCTGGAGCATGCGCGCCGGGAATCGGTGAATCGGCTGCGCCCGATCGCTCGTCGCATCGCGGAGCGGTTCGCGGTCGAACCCCTCGACGTGCGGCATCGGGAGGAGGTGCGTTCTCGTCACGTGCTCGTGCGGGAGCGCGAGGATGGCATGTCGGATCTGCTCGCCTATCTGCCCACGGTCGAGGCGTATGCGATTCACGATCGGCTGACGCGGATCGCGCGGGAGGTGGAACGGGTGCAGGTGGTCGCCGACACCGAGCCGGTTCGAACCGGCAGGGATGATGCGGTGCGTGATGCTGTGTCGCGGGGTGCAGTACCGCCGGTGCGGCGCACGCGCGATGAGGTGCGGGCTGACGTGTTCTCCCAGTTGCTGCTCGCCGCTGACCCGGCCGGGGTCGATGCGGGGTCGGTCGTGGAAGCGGTGCGTGCGCGGGTGCAGGTCGTCGTGCCTGTCGAAGCGCTCGGCGCGTTCGAGACGCTCGAAGCGT
>NZ_JAQPZP010000030.1:0-1267 GCF_037619215.1 Leucobacter sp. USCH14 | reverse complement strand
GGGTCTGCTGCACGTTTAGGTGACAGATTAGTCAGGCAGCGAGTGCGACCTGCTCGTTCATGATGGCCTCGTACTCGACCGGCGTCAAACGCCCCAGACGAGCCTGCCTGCGACGCCGATGATAGGTCCGCTCGATCCAGGTCACGATCGCGATCCGCAGTTCGTCACGGGTGGCCCAGTTGCGACGATTCAGGACGTTCTTCTGCAACAGACTGAAGAACGACTCCATCGCCGCGTTATCACCCGCAGCACCGACTCTGCCCATCGACCCGACCATGGCGTGCTGATCGAGAGCGCGGCGGAGTTTCCGGCTTCGAAATTGCGATCCACGATCTGTGTGCAACACACAACCAGCAACGTTCCCACGCCGCAGCACCGCATTATTCAATGCCCTGACCGCGAGCGATGACCGCATCCGCGAATCAATCGAGTACCCCACGATCCGGTTCGAGAACACGTCCTTCACCGCGCACAAGTAGAGCTTGCCTTCCCCGGTCCAATGTTCCGTGATGTCCGAGAGCCACACCTCGTTCGGAGCAGCCGCGATGAACTCGCGCTGCACGAGATCGTCATGCACCGGCGGACCGGGCCTACGCCCTTTCCCACTCGCTTTCTTCTTCCCGAACACCGACCACCAGCCGTGATCTCGGCACAGTTTCCACGCGGTGCGATCAGCCATGGGTTCCCCGAGGTGCCTCGCTTCGTCGGCAAGGAACCGGTACCCGAACTCGGGATCCTCAAGATGGGCATCATAGAGAGCGTTCGCGCGATACGCCTGCACGAGGTCTCGTGCAATGACTGGGGAGCGCAGCCACCGATAGTAGGGCTGACGTGAGAGCTTCAATACCCGGCACGACACCACCACGGGAACCCCGTCGATGGCGAGCTCTCTCACGAGCGGGTAGAGCCTTTTCCCGGGAGATGCGCCTGCGAGAGATACGCGGCCGCGCGGCGCAGCACCTCGACTTCTTGCTCGAGGAGTTTGTTCCGGCGGCGCAACTCTCGAAGTTCTTCGTTCTCCGCACGGGTGATACCGGGCTTCTCCCCGGTTTCGACGCGTTCTTGCCGGAGCCATTTCTCGAGGGTTCCGACGTGGATGCCGAAGTCTTTCGCAATCTGCATGAGCGTGACCCCGGGGCCACGGTCGGAAGCAACGCGAACGATGTCATCGCGGAACTCTTTCGGGAAACGAGGGGGCATAGTGATCATCCTTCCAGGCCAGCCGGAACCAGCCATATCGAATGTCACCTAAACGTGCAGCAGACCC
>NZ_JAQPZP010000029.1:0-1350 GCF_037619215.1 Leucobacter sp. USCH14 | reverse complement strand
TGAAGCGCTCTGGGTTTGTTGGAGACTCCTGACCTTGGAAACGAGGATGGAGTTATGCCGAAAGAGCAGACATCAGGGAAGTCGACGACGCGTCGCTACTCGAGCGAGGAGAAGGCCGCAGCGGTGCGGATGGTGAGGACGTTGCGTGCCGAGCTCGGGGTCACGCAAGGGACGGTGCAGCGGGTCGCGACGCAGCTCGGCTATGGGGTCGAGTCGGTGCGGACCTGGGTGAAGCAGGCGGACATCGACGACGGCGTCGCCCCAGGCGTGAGCAGCGGCGAGGCGGCGCGGGTGCGAGAGCTGGAGCAGGAGGTCCGCGAGTTGCGTCGGGCCAACGAGGTGCTCAAGCGGGCCGCGTCTTTCTTCGGGGCGGAGCTCGACCGCCACTACCGGAAGTAGTCGCGTTCGTCGACGCGAACAAGGACGACGTCGTGGACAGTCGCCGGCTCGGGGTCGAGCTCATCTGCAGGCTGTTGCAGATGGCTCCGAGCAGCTACTACGCCGCCAAGACACGTGCCCCCTCGGCCCGCGCGGTGCGAGACGAGGAACTGATCCCGCAGCTGGTCGACCTGTGGGAGAGCAACTACCGCGTCTATGGGGTCCGCAAACTGTGGAAGGCCGCCCGCCGGGCAGGCATCACAATCGGCAGGGACCAGACCGCGAGGCTGATGAAGCTGGCGGGGATCGAGGGCGCGAGACGGTCCAAGCGGGTGAAGACCACCCGACCGGATCCGGCGTCGGCGCGGCACCCGGATCTGGTGCGCCGGGAGTTCACCGCGACCGCACCGAACCGGCTCTGGGTGACCGATCTGACGTTCGTGCCGACGTGGGCAGGTGTCGCCTACGTCTGCTTCATCGTCGACGCGTTCTCCCGCATGATCGTGGGCTGGCGGGTCGCATCGCACATGCGCACCGAGATGGTGCTCGACGCGATCGAGATGGCCCGCTGGTCCCGAGGCACCCGGCACGAGGATCTGCGGTGTCACAGCGACGCGGGGTCTCAATTCACGTCCATCCGCTACGGCGAACGCCTCGCCGAGATCGGCGCGACACCGTCGATCGGGACCGTCGGCGACAGCTACGACAATGCCGTGGCCGAGACCGTGAACGGCTACTACAAGGCCGAACTCGTCCGCGGCCCCGCACGCACCGGCCCCTGGAAGACCGTCGAGGACCTCGAGCTCGCGACGCTCGGCTGGGCCCACTGGCACAACACGCAACGGCTCCACGGCTACCTCGGCGACGTCCCGCCGGCCGAGTACGAGAACACGTTCTATGCTGTCCAAGCCGACCGCGAACAGCTGGTCGGAATCAAATAGCGCGAGTCTCCATCAGACCCAGGGCGCTTCA
>NZ_JAQPZP010000028.1:0-2760 GCF_037619215.1 Leucobacter sp. USCH14 | reverse complement strand
GCGCCGCCGCGGCCGAACGGCCGCCACCCCGCGCTTCGCTCCGTGGGCCGGCGCTGTAGCGCCGCCGCGGCCGAACGAAAACGCGATGCGTTTTCGTTAGGCCGCGCCCTCGAACATGGAGGTGACGGAGCCGTCTTCGAAGACCTCGTGAATCGCCTTCGCGAGCAGCGGGGCGATCGACAGCACCGTGAGCTTGTCGAAGCGCTTCTCCTCCGGCACCGGAAGCGTGTCGGTCACAACCACCTGATCGATGAACTCCTGCGAGAGGTGCTCGATCGCACGGCCCGAGAAAATGGCGTGCGTGCACGCGATCGTGACGCCGCGAGCCCCGTTCGCCTTCAACGCCTCGGCCGCCTTCGCGATCGTCCCACCGGTATCGATCATGTCGTCGACGACCACGCACCAACGATCCTTCACGGTACCGACGATCTCGTGCACCGATACCTGATTCGGCACCATGGGATCGCGCCGCTTATGGATGATGGCGAGGGGCGCATCGAGCCGATCGCTCCAGACGTCCGCGACGCGTACGCGCCCCATATCGGGCGACACGACCGTGAGATCGTCGCGGGCGATGGTCTTCCGGAAGTGGTCCAGCAGCACCGGCATGGCGAAGAGGTGGTCGACCGGGCCGTCGAAGAAGCCCTGGATCTGCGGGGCGTGCAGGTCGACGGACATGATGCGGTCTGCTCCGGCAGCCTTGAAGAGATCCGCGATCAGACGGGCCGAGATCGGCTCGCGACCGCGCCCCTTCTTGTCCTGACGCGAGTACGGGTAGAACGGAGCGACGACGGTGATGCGCTTCGCCGAGGCGCGCTTCAGCGCGTCGACCATGATGAGCTGCTCCATGAGCCACTCGTTGATCGGGAAGGTGTGCGACTGGATCACGAACGCATCCGAGCCTCGCACGCTCTCATCGAAGCGTGCGTACAGCTCACCGTTCGCGAACGTACGCGCGTCCGTCGGCACGAGCTCGGCGCCGAGTTCTGCGGCGACCTGTTCGGCCAGCTCGGGGTACGCCCGACCCGTGATCAGGACGAGCTTCTTCTGCCCGGCCATCTCGATTGTGCTCATCCCTGCGTGCTCCTCATCGGTGCTGACATACCCATCACTCTTCGGCTATTTCCCGCGCTCCTCGGCACGCTGCGCCGCCTCCGCGGTGCTGGTGCCCGGGCGGTTCTCGGCGACCCACCCTGCGATGTTGCGCTGGGGAGCAACGTTCATCGCCAGCGAGCCCGAGGGAACATCCTTGCGCACGACGGTGCCTGCCGCCGTGTACGTTCCGTCCTCAATGGTAACGGGTGCGATGAGCACGTTCTTCGAGCCGACGCGCACCCCATCCCCCACGCGAGCCTCGTGCTTCTGCACGCCGTCGTAGTTTGCGAAGATGCTCCCGGCACCGATGTTGCTGTCGGTTCCGATGATCGCATCGCCGACGTAGCTGAGATGCGGCACCTTGCTGCCGTCGCCGATCTTCGCGTTCTTCGTCTCGACGAACGCGCCGATCTTTCCGCCTGAGCCGAGCTCGGTTCCGGGCCGGATGTACGCGAACGGCCCGACGTTGACGCCCGCCGAGAACACCGCGAGCGTCGCTTCGCTGCGGCGAATGCGCGCGTCGGCTCCGACCTCGCAGTCGACGAGCGTCGTATCCGGCCCGATCACAGCGCCGGTCGCGATCGAGGTGGCTCCCTGGAGGAAAGTGCCGGGAAGGATCTCGACATCGGGCTCGATCGACACGTCGGCGTCGATCCACGTCGTCGTAGGATCCTGAATGGTGACGCCCGCGCGCTGATGCGCCCGCACGATGCGCGCATTGAGCTCTCGGCCCGCTTCGGCGAGCTGCGCACGATCGTTGACGCCGGCGATCGTCCACGGATCGTCGGTGGCCACGGCTTCCACATCGCCGCCCGTCACGAGGATGCGGGCAGCCGCATCCGTCAGGTACTTCTCCCCCTGCGCGTTGTTCGTATCGATGCTCGCGAGCGCGGTCTGGAGGGAACGACGTGAGAACACGTAGATGCCGCCGTTGATCTCAGTGATCCGACGCTGGTCGTCGTCGGCATCCTTCTCCTCGACGATGCCGAGCACTGCGCCGGAATCGTCGCGCAGGATCCGCCCGAGGCCGGTGGGGTTGTCGAACACCGCGGAGAGCAGCGTCATCGCCCGGCCCCCGCTCAAGTGCCCCTTGACGAGCCCCTCGAGCGTGGACGTGTCGATGAGCGGGGCATCACCGGAGAGCACGACGACCGAGCCGTCGAAGTCCTCCGGGAGTGCGGCGAGCGCCTGCTCCACGGCACGGCCGGTGCCGGGGACGTCGTCCTGGTCGACGATCACGGTATCGGGAGCGTGCTCGAGAATCGCGGCGGAGACCCGCTCCCGCTCGTGCCGCACCACCGCCACCACCTGAGCCGGTTCGAGCCCTGCTGCAGCATCGAGCACGTGCGCGATGAGGGATCGACCTCCGATGCGGTGCAGCACCTTCGGCAACGCCGACTTCATGCGTGTTCCCTGGCCCGCTGCGAGAATCACAACTGCAAGGTGCTGCTCTGCCATGGTGTCCTTTCTTCGACGACGACCCGAAGCGATGCTTCGCTCCCGACACACAGAGTAGCTGCGCTACCCCATATCGACGGCGCTTGTGAGCGCCGCACGGAGCAATGACCCGAAGCGATGCTTCGTTCCATCGCTCCCGACACACAGAGTAGCTGCGCTACCCCATATCGACGGCGCTTGTGAGCGCCGCACGGAGCAATGACCCGA
>NZ_JAQPZP010000027.1:0-3023 GCF_037619215.1 Leucobacter sp. USCH14 | reverse complement strand
ACGCGAAGACCGGGAACGGGTCGCAGCCGGCCTACGGGCAGACCGCGGGCGGCGGGTACGCGCAGGACAACCCGTGGACGCAGCAGAACAACGAGCAGCCGTCATTCGGCGGCGGCTTCGACGACGAACAGCCCTTCTAGGAGGCGAACAGCATGGCTATCAGAGAGCAGATCACGATCGACATCGCATCGGTCGAAGTCAGCGACGAGCTGCGCGTCGAACTCCGCCAGGAGAAGAAGCGCACCCCGTACACCGCGCAGCAGGCGCGCGACCTCGCGCTCGAACTCATCGAGGCAGCCGAGAAGGTCGACGAGCTCATTGCCGAAGACATGAAAGCCCGCGGCGTCCGCCTCGAGCACGGCCTCATCGTCAGCGAGCACGGGGAGGTCGTGCTGTGAGCACCGCGACGACCCGGACCTGCATGCAAGCCCCCGTCGGCCGCGGCGCCTACTGCGGGCGCCCCGGCGCGACCATTGTCGCCGCGAACGCGGCGACATGCACGAACTGCAAGGCCGCACTCCGCGCCGACGAGAGGACTGCACGATGACGACCTACGCGTCCAAGACCGATGTCACGAGCGACCGTTCGCGCGGCGAGATCGAGAAGACCCTCGGCCGCTACGGCGCAACGCACTTCGCTTACATGACCGAGCCCGGTGCCGCGCGCATCGCGTTCCAGGCCGGCGGCCGTCAGGTGCGGTTCACGATCCCGCTGCCCGACCCGGAGGCGCGCGAATTCACGCACCACTCGCGCGGCATGCGCACCGCGTCAGCACGAGAGACCGCGTACGAACAGGCGACCAGGCAGAAGTGGCGGGCACTCGCGCTCGTCGTGAAGGCGAAACTCGAGGCGATCGAGTCGGGCATCGCGACGTTCGAGCAGGAGTTCTACGCGCACACGGTGCTCCCGTCGGGTCGCACGGTGTTCGAGGAGACCGGGGAGCAGGTCGCCGAAGTGATCGCGACGCAGATTCCCGGCCGGCTCATGCTCGACGGAGGTGCAGCGTGATCACCTACTCAGACACGAAAAAGCGCCTCCCCCGACCCAAAGGACGAGAGAGGCGCAAGCCGCAGACGGTTCTACCGTGTGCGCCAGTCGATGGAGGTGCCGTAATATCCGTCGACCTCCTTGCAGAGGTACCGCACCTTGACCGAAATCGGCTTCTGCCGCTTAATCGACGCCACCTTCTTAGCGGTCTTGATTTGGCAAGTCGCCTTGGAACCCCAAATCGGACTCCAGCTATGGCCAGCAGCGTAAGCCGGGCTCGCGGCGAGCACCCCACCGAGCACGAGCGCGGCAGTGGCACCGGTGGCGGTGAGTTTCCTGCGGATAGACATCATTGTTTCCCCTCGTTGAAGACATCCGTTGAATTCCACCGTAGTGCGGGCGGCACAGGGCTGTCTATTCCATCGCTAGACGGTGCAGCGTGACGACCGCGGTCGATGTCTTCGCCGGCGTTGGGTGGGGTGTCACGATACTCGCCGCGCTGCTCGCCCCGCCCGCCGAGAGCGACGCGTGGGACAGCGTCTTCGCGGAAGTCGCCGCATGACCGCATCTCCAGCTCTCACCGGTGCCGACCTCGACGCCCTCGCCCGCATGGGGCTCCCCCGAACATCACTCGACCTCCCGAAGGAGCGGAGGTCGGCAGCTATCGAAGTCGGCCGTGCTCCCGCTGCTCATCCGAGTGAGCACGAAGAGCAGAAAGAACACCGGCGCGAATGACAGCCCACAGCAGCAGCCAGAACAGCACGAAGCCGACGATCCCGGCGGCGATGTAGATGAAGAACAAGAGCTGCGCATTTTCCATGCGCACAGACTACCGAGAGGCGACACCATGACGAACCAGAAGACCCCCGTGCAGGGTGGCGTACCCGAGGAACAGATTGAGGCGGCTGCACGTGCTCTCGCGTGCCTCGAGCCGGGCGCAGACTGGCCTACGAACGGCGAGCTCGGCGGGTCGCCGACGGGCACGCGCGACGACGAGTACCGGGACGGCATGCGCAATCAAGCACTGGCCGCTATGGAAGCTGCCACGGCGGTGTCAGCGTCGGCGTCCGCCGATCCAGCGGGCGAGCACCACGATGCCGAGGAGCGCGAGGCCGAGTCCGAGGATCATGCGGCAACGGCAACGGCAACAGGCGACCGCGAGAAGCTCATCGCAGAGGCCCGCCGCTGGCCGCGGGCGCAGGGCGTAGAGCCGTCACGTCCGCCCGTCGAACTGATCAACGACCTTGCCGACGCTCTCGCCGCCCCGGTCGAGGTCGACGCCGCGAAGCTCGCCGAGGTGATAGATGCTCACGCGCACCGGTTCTACCAGGCGGTTGCATTTGGGGGCTGCTACTGCGGGTGGGGCGGCTCGCATGTAAAGCACGCGGAGCACGCAGCCGGAGCCGTGGCCGAGTGGCTGCGAGGTGAGGGGCAATGAGACTTCAGCCGACCCTCACTTGTTGGTACCGCGCGGGAGCCTCGGGAAGTTCCTCGGCAGTGATCGACGGTTTTGCGCTTTTCATCATCCGCCTCATCTCGATGGTCGCCAGATTCGCACGTGCTGCTTCATTGGAGACGCTCGTAGACGCCCACTCGATGATCACTCGACGCAGTGTCGCGTATTCATATGCGGCCCACTCAGCGTCACTGATGAAGCGAAGCTGGTACGCAACCTCGCGTATCTGCCGAGCAGTAATGCGGTCTTGCCCGTGGGACCGAGCGATGAGCATTTCCAAGCCGATGTCAAGTTCCGTTCCGTCGGGCTCCGTGCCTGTATTGAATCGCTCCCACTCATCTCGGAAGCGAATGTACTCCTTCGCCGTTCGAGTCATGGCGATACTCAACGTTTCCGTCGCACCGACAAGTCGTGAGCGATATCGGTCCCCCTGCTCACCTCGAAACACGAGCCACGCTACGAACCCGGCAAGGCCCGCGCCAAGCGCCGTCCCGAGAGCAGACTGAAGCGCCCTGGGTCTGATGGAGACTCGCGCTATTTGATTCCGACCAGCTGTTCGCGGTCGGCTTGGACAGCATAG
>NZ_JAQPZP010000026.1:0-3066 GCF_037619215.1 Leucobacter sp. USCH14 | reverse complement strand
GAGTACGAGGCCATCATGAACGAGCAGGTCGCACTCGCTGCCTGACTAATCTGTCACCTAAACGTGCAGCAGACCCGGTTCCATCGCGACGCCTTGGAACACGATGTTCTGTTCCGGCTCCGGTTCGGGTTCCGGGACCGGCGGAACGACATCGGTGATTGGCTCACCGCACGCCCCACACATCACTTCATAGGTTGGATCCTCAAGGGTGATGCTGATGTTGCTGTTGCCGCACCCGTCCGTGCGGCACGTCACTGTGTGGATCATCTGCTATCCATTCGCTGAGGTGGGTGTCATCTGCACAGCCGTCCAGTGCGCACCAATCGTTCTGGCGACGACCGACATTGAACCGAGCCTGACTACGCACGATGTTGCGGTCACGTTGTCGACCGTGACAGTCGTATCGCGTGCATCACCGAAAACGGTGACCGAAACGCGTGGTGCGACCGTGAAACGATCGACGGGGAACGTTACCGTCACGTTCGTTACACCACCCGCCGCGACCGAGCGTTGTGTGACGATGCCTCCCGAAATCGCAAACGGTGCCGAGATCCCGCCAGCACTGTTCAAATACGCATCACTCTCAACACCGCTTGGTGTCACCTTCGTAGAGCGTGAGATTGATCCGGCCAACGAATGCGTCCCGTTGAACGAGAACGTTGCTTCTCCTCGGGTGATCTCCGCCTTCGAGGTCCCGAGATACTGTAATCCGCCGGCAATCAGCTTGTCTGCGCCTTGGCTGCGCAGGTAGCCGGGCTCGATGTATACCTCGAACGGGTCGGTGCCGCCGATGCCTGATCGGATATATCCGGTCAGGTCGAACCCGCCAGTCGCTGACTTGAGGGAGGCTGTCACGGCGTTCGACGCGTTGAACGCGCGTAACCCGTTTACGTCGAGTTCGAGGCGTTGCCCATTCGCTGCGGTGCGGATCTTCGCGCCCGTGATCGTCTTGCCGTCGATTGCGTTACCCGCGAGTGCGTTCGCGCTGACCACGCCGGCCGCGAAGATGTCGTTCGCGATGATCTTCTCGGTGACTGTCAGGAACTTCGCCTTGACGACGTCGGCCCAGAGTTTTTCGATCACGGCTTCCGAGATCGCGGCATCCGTCGCTGTGAGTTGGTCCACGCCCAACTGCATGAATTGACCGGTGCGTGCTGCGAGATGCTGCGCAACGAGGTCGGAGATCACGCCGGTCCCGACGGTGAGCTTCCCAACGTCGAGGTTCGCGATCGCGGTCGTGCTGATCTTCGTCTCGGTCCACCCGTTCGCGGTGTAGCGCCACTCCTGCATGATGTCGCCAGCGCTCGCGCCCGCAGTGATCTCGGCCGCGGTCGGGAGTCGCCGCCACACATCGTTCACGGTCGCCGTGCCCGACGCCTGAGAGGTCGAGTACAGCACCTTCGACTTCGAACCCGCCATTGTGAGAGCGCTATCCGCGCGATCGTATGCGGTGTTCGCTGCCTCCTGTGCGGCGTTGACGTGGGCGACGGCCTGCTCCGCAGCTTGCTTCGCCTCCGTCGCGACACCGAACGTCTCATCGAGACGATCCTTCGCGGTGCCGAGATCCGCCGCGGTTTGGTCGATACGCTCATTCGCGTCAGCGAGCTTCCCGTCGAGCTCGATGCGGGTCTCGGAAATCTGCTCAACCGCCACGAGCCCGAGATCGAATGCGGCATCGGCGCTCCCATCCGAAGCACCGAGACGCTCAGGTAGGAACGTCGACTCGACCGCCGTACCATCGGC
The DNA here is from genome assembly GCF_037619215.1 of Leucobacter sp. USCH14. Taxonomy (NCBI): domain Bacteria; kingdom Bacillati; phylum Actinomycetota; class Actinomycetes; order Micrococcales; family Microbacteriaceae; genus Leucobacter; species Leucobacter sp. USCH14. The sequence continues at coordinate 1,323 of NZ_JAQPZP010000026.1, read as the reverse complement.
GATGTCGCTGAGTTCCGTGAGGCCCTCGTCATGCGTGCCGGCGAGCGTGTACGCGTCGACTGCGGCGGTTACGCCGTCGGTGATCCCCTGCGAGGTGCCGTCATCAAGCTCGATCGCGGTGAACGGGAGTTGCTTCGCGCGGCCCGCATCGAGGCGACGTTCGAGCCCGACGAGCTTTCGCGCGAGCTTCCGCGCATCCTTATCCGACATGGGATCCTCTCAGTTCTAAGCGGGCACGAGTTGAATGCTCGCCCGATTGCTCGACGGCCGCGACCACGACTCGACACGAGCGAGGCCCGACCAACGAGTGCCGATCGTCGTGACGCCGTCGATCTGAATGAGATCTCCGACTCGCCACGCCCCGATCGGGCAGTTCGGGTGTTCGCGCACCTCAATCGAATGTGGGAACAGTTCGCCCGTCGTCGCTTTGAGTTCGCTTCGGAGACGAGCCTGAATCTGCGCGCGCGTCTTCGCCGACTTGTCTTCGACGGTGACCGCGCGCCGCATCCGCTCCGTCGGTACGCTCATCGTCTCCCGGATCGCTTTCGATCCTTCACCGGCGCCGATGCCGGCTGCGGCGTTGGCGTATTCGAGGCGTTCGAGTTCGAGCGGGCCGATGATGTTGACCGCCGTGTCGAACACGAGATCGTCTCGGCGGGTGCCTGCGGCGGGATGGTGCACATTAATCGCGACCTGCGGGGCGCCGGTCGTGTAGACCGTGCTCGTCGTCCACTCGATGCCTGCGGTATCGCAGATGTCTTGCAGCACTTTGTACGCGTCGGGGAGCTCGGCGCCGTCGACCACATACGCGCCGTTCCCGTCGCGCTGCTGATCCTTGAGCGCGTCATAACTCGCCTTCGCCCGGTCATAGTCGATCTGCGCGAGCGCCTTCGTGCGGCGCGCCGTAGCGACTGCTGCACGCCCCGCGGCGATCTCCGCGTTGTAACCTGCGAGCGCCGCGTTATACGTCGCCCTGCGGGTCGCGAGCGCTTGCTTCGCCTGCTCGATCTGCGCCGAATCGGCGTTCTCGAACACGAGCCGCGTGACGAGGTTCTGCGCCTCGGTCACGAGCACGCGCGCCTGAGCGACCTCGTCGGCGAGCGTGACGCTGTCCTCCTGCATGTTGATCGTCGAGATCCGACTCGTCTTCGAGAACGAGTCGAGAGTGCGTCGCCGCTGATCCATGACCGCACGCGCGGCCGCGATCCGATCGTCGAGATCCGATCCGAGGCGAACGGGTGTCGACCCGTTCACGGTGCACCCGTACCATGCGTTGCGCCATGCCTGCACGTCGACGACGAGTTGCCGAAGCATCGCCGCGGG
>NZ_JAQPZP010000025.1:0-5612 GCF_037619215.1 Leucobacter sp. USCH14 | reverse complement strand
GACAGGTTGCTGTTCGGAGCTCTCTTGGTTGGGGGTGACGGGTGGTGTCTGGTCTTTGAGAACTCAATAGTGTGCACTTAAATTGTCATATGCCAATTTGATTTATAATCCCCGGCACCTGCGTTTTGTGGGTGTGGGAGATTCCTTTTTTGGATAACAAGAATCGTCAGGTTTTGATGGTTCTGTTGCCAGATTGAACTCGCTTCCGGTGGCTCGTTTTTCCCGAGCTGCGGGTGGCATTCGTTTTTTACGGAGAGTTTGATCCTGGCTCAGGACGAACGCTGGCGGCGTGCTTAACACATGCAAGTCGAACGCTGAAGCTCCCAGCTTGCTGGGGGTGGATGAGTGGCGAACGGGTGAGTAACACGTGAGTAACCTGCCCCGAACTCTGGGATAAGCGCTGGAAACGGCGTCTAATACTGGATATGTCCTATCACCGCATGGTGTGTAGGTGGAAAGAATTTCGGTTCGGGATGGACTCGCGGCCTATCAGCTAGATGGTGAGGTAATGGCTCACCATGGCGACGACGGGTAGCCGGCCTGAGAGGGTGACCGGCCACACTGGGACTGAGACACGGCCCAGACTCCTACGGGAGGCAGCAGTGGGGAATATTGCACAATGGGCGCAAGCCTGATGCAGCAACGCCGCGTGAGGGATGACGGCCTTCGGGTTGTAAACCTCTTTTAGTAGGGAAGAAGCGCAAGTGACGGTACCTGCAGAAAAAGCACCGGCTAACTACGTGCCAGCAGCCGCGGTAATACGTAGGGTGCAAGCGTTGTCCGGAATTATTGGGCGTAAAGAGCTCGTAGGCGGCTTGTCGCGTCTGCTGTGAAAACCAGAGGCTCAACCTCTGGCCTGCAGTGGGTACGGGCAAGCTAGAGTGCGGTAGGGGAGATTGGAATTCCTGGTGTAGCGGTGGAATGCGCAGATATCAGGAGGAACACCGATGGCGAAGGCAGATCTCTGGGCCGTAACTGACGCTGAGGAGCGAAAGCATGGGGAGCGAACAGGATTAGATACCCTGGTAGTCCATGCCGTAAACGTTGGGAACTAGATGTAGGGCCTGTTCCACGGGTTCTGTGTCGTAGCTAACGCATTAAGTTCCCCGCCTGGGGAGTACGGCCGCAAGGCTAAAACTCAAAGGAATTGACGGGGGCCCGCACAAGCGGCGGAGCATGCGGATTAATTCGATGCAACGCGAAGAACCTTACCAAGGCTTGACATATACGAGAACACTGTAGAGATACAGGACTCTTTGGACACTCGTAAACAGGTGGTGCATGGTTGTCGTCAGCTCGTGTCGTGAGATGTTCGGTTAAGTCCGGCAACGAGCGCAACCCTCGTCCTATGTTGCCAGCACGTGATGGTGGGAACTCATGGGATACTGCCGTGGTCAACACGGAGGAAGGTGGGGATGACGTCAAATCATCATGCCCCTTATGTCTTGGGCTTCACGCATGCTACAATGGCCGATACAAAGGGTTGCGATACCGTGAGGTGGAGCGAATCCCAAAAAGTCGGTCTCAGTTCGGATTGGGGTCTGCAACTCGACCCCATGAAGTCGGAGTCGCTAGTAATCGCAGATCAGCAACGCTGCGGTGAATACGTTCCCGGGCCTTGTACACACCGCCCGTCAAGTCATGAAAGTCGGTAACACCCGAAGCCGGTGGCCTAACCCTTGTGGAGGGAGCTGTCGAAGGTGGGACTGGTGATTAGGACTAAGTCGTAACAAGGTAGCCGTACCGGAAGGTGCGGCTGGATCACCTCCTTTCTAAGGAGCACTCGACACGTATGTGTCGCAGATTGACTCGAACACAGGCGAATGTTCTGTGCGAGTCGCTCATGGGTGGAACATACGACAACGCGAGCGTTGATTGCTCGCCTGTGCTAGTACGTCACTTCCGTTTCGGCGGGTGATTGGAACGTGTGGGTGGGGAGTTGGTGCTCCGGTTAAGTGCATACTATTGGGTCCTGGGAGACCAGCCGGCTGCGCCCCTTCTTGGGGGTGTGGGTGACTGATTTTCTTGGCCCGCTGTTGGAGAACGTGTTGTCTTCAGGGGTGGGATCGACCGTACGTTGAGAACTACACAGTGGACGCGAGCATCTTGCAGTGTCAGATATTCGGATCCGGATCGCCCTTTGGGGTGTGGTGGTGATGGGTGTGTGGTGCTGCTGATACTAATTAATTTCATTGGTCGCACACCTGCCGGCCTGTTTGGTGGGTGGGTGTGTGTTTCAAATGCTTATGTGATTTCAAGTTTCTAAGAGCAAACGGTGGATGCCTTGGCATCTGGAGCCGAAGAAGGACGTAGTAATCTGCGATAAGCCTCGGGGAGCCGATAAACGGGCTGTGATTCGAGGATTTCCGAATGGGGAAACCCCGCCAGGGCGCGTGCGTACCTGGTGACTCCCGCCTGAATATATAGGGCGGGTAGAGGGAACGTGGGGAAGTGAAACATCTCAGTACCCACAGGAAGAGAAAACAATAGTGATTCCGGGAGTAGTGGCGAGCGAAACCGGATCAGGCTAAACCGATCATGTGTGATACCTGGCAGGGGTTGCATGGTCGGGGTTGTGGGACGTGCCTCGGAGCGCTGCTGAGCTTCGGACGTGAGAGTGAAGCTATAGGAGAACGCCTTGGAATGGGCGGCCGGAGTGGGTGAGAGTCCCGTATCCGAAATGGTTTTACCGCGTGGTGTGTATCCCAAGTAGCACGGGGCCCGAGAAATCCCGTGTGAATCTGTCAGGACCACCTGATAAGCCTAAATACTTCCAGATGACCGATAGCGGACTAGTACCGTGAGGGAAAGGTGAAAAGTACCCCGGGAGGGGAGTGAAATAGTACCTGAAACCGTTTGCTTACAATCCGTCGGAGCAGGCTTTGTATCTGTGACGGCGTGCCTTTTGAAGAATGAGCCTGCGAGTTAGCGATATGTGGCGAGGTTAACCCGTGTGGGGTAGCCGTAGCGAAAGCGAGTCTGAATAGGGCGATTCAGTCGCATGTCCTAGACCCGAAGCGAAGTGATCTATCCATGGCCAGGTTGAAGCGACGGTAAGACGTCGTGGAGGACCGAACCCACTTAGGTTGAAAACTGAGGGGATGAGCTGTGGATAGGGGTGAAAGGCCAATCAAACTTCGTGATAGCTGGTTCTCTCCGAAATGCATTTAGGTGCAGCGTTGCGTGTTTCTTGCCGGAGGTAGAGCTACTGGATGGCCGATGGGCCCTACAAGGTTACTGACGTCAGCTAAACTCCGAATGCCGGTAAGTGAGAGCGCAGCAGTGAGACTGTGGGGGATAAGCTTCATAGTCGAGAGGGAAACAACCCAGATCACCAACTAAGGTCCCAAAGCGCGTGCTAAGTGGAAAAGGATGTGGAGTTGCTGTGACAACCAGGAGGTTGGCTTAGAAGCAGCCACCCTTGAAAGAGTGCGTAATAGCTCACTGGTCAAGTGATTCCGCGCCGACAATGTAACGGGGCTCAAGCACGCCACCGAAGTTGTGGCATTCATATATGAGGTAGGCCTTCGTGGTCCAGCCGTATGGATGGGTAGGAGAGCGTCGTGTGGCGAGTGAAGCGGCGGTGTGAACCAGTCGTGGATGCTACACGAGTGAGAATGCAGGCATGAGTAGCGAAAGACGGGTGAGAAACCCGTCCTCCGGAAGACCAAGGGTTCCAGGGTCAAGCTAATCTTCCCTGGGTAAGTCGGGACCTAAGGCGAGGCCGACAGGCGTAGTCGATGGACAACGGGTTGATATTCCCGTACCGGTGGTAAACCGTCAAAGACCTAACCAGTAGTGCTCAGCTATCCAAAGCCTGTTACGGATCCTTCGGGTGATGTGCGGGTGGCGGTTGCGAACCCGAACTGGGGTGGTGAGCGTGAGGTGTGACGCAGGAAGGTAGCCTGTGCCGGGCGATGGTTGTCCCGGTGTAAATGTGTAGCCCGTCGATTATGAATAGTTTTCGGCTTTGGGTGAGACATGATGCGGACCCGTTTGGGGAAGCAGGTGATCCTATGCTGCCAAGAAAAGCATCGACGTGAGGTTTGCTGTTGCCCGTACCCCAAACCGACTCAGGTGGTCAGGTAGAGAATACTCAGGAGATCGAGATAATCATGGTGAAGGAACTCGGCAAAATGCCCCCGTAACTTCGGGAGAAGGGGGGCCATCCGCTTATACGGATTTACTCCGGAAAGGGTGTGGTGGCCGCAGAGACCAGTGGGAAGCGACTGTTTACTAAAAACACAGGTCCGTGCTAACACGCAAGTGGATGTATACGGACTGACGCCTGCCCGGTGCTGGAAGGTTAAGAGGAGAGGTTAGACCTTTTGGGTCGAAGCTTTGAATTTAAGCCCCAGTAAACGGCGGTGGTAACTATAACCATCCTAAGGTAGCGAAATTCCTTGTCGGGTAAGTTCCGACCTGCACGAATGGCGTAACGACTTCCCAGCTGTCTCCACCGTGAACTCGGCGAAATTGCAGTACGAGTAAAGATGCTCGTTACGCGCAGAAGGACGGAAAGACCCCGTGACCTTTACTACAGCTTGGTATTGGTGTTCGGTGTGGCTTGTGTAGGATAGGTGGGAGACTGTGAAGCTCAGACGCTAGTTTGGGTGGAGTCGTTGTTGAAATACCACTCTGGTCATATTGGATATCTAACTACGGACCCTGATCGGGTTCTGGGACAGTGCCTGGTGGGTAGTTTAACTGGGGCGGTTGCCTCCCAAAAAGTAACGGAGGCGCCCAAAGGTTCCCTCAACCTGGTTGGCAATCAGGTGGCGAGTGTAAGTGCACAAGGGAGCTTGACTGTGAGACTGACAGGTCGAGCAGGGACGAAAGTCGGGACTAGTGATCCGGCAGTGGCTTGTGGAAGCGCTGTCGCTCAACGGATAAAAGGTACCTCGGGGATAACAGGCTGATCTTGCCCAAGAGTCCATATCGACGGCATGGTTTGGCACCTCGATGTCGGCTCGTCGCATCCTGGGGCTGGAGTTGGTCCCAAGGGTTGGGCTGTTCGCCCATTAAAGCGGTACGCGAGCTGGGTTTAGAACGTCGTGAGACAGTTCGGTCCCTATCCTCTGCGCGCGTTGGAGATTTGAGAGGATCTGACCCTAGTACGAGAGGACCGGGTTGGACGGACCTCTGGTGTGCCAGTTGTTCTGCCAAGGGCATGGCTGGTTGGCTACGTTCGGGATGGATAACCGCTGAAAGCATCTAAGCGGGAAGCCGGCCTCGAGATGAGATCTCCGTACACCTTGTGTGTGTGAGGCTCCCAGTAGATTACTGGGTTGATAGGCCAGATGTGGAAGCGCAGTAATGTGTGGAGCTGACTGGTACTAATAAGCCGATGACTTGATTTTTTCCCCACCCCTGGTGGGGGCATGAGTGTTTGAAAACGATTGTTTCGCGTCCACTTTGTGGTTCTAGACGTACGGCCACACACGTCACCCCTGTTCGGGGGGTGGGTGTGGTCATATGTGAATAGAGTTACGGCGGTTATAGCGTCAGGGAAACGCCCGGACACATTCCGAACCCGGAAGCTAAGGCTGACTGCGCCGATGGTACTGCAAGGGGGACCTTGTGGGAGAGTAGGACACCGCCGGACACCTTTT
>NZ_JAQPZP010000024.1:0-7775 GCF_037619215.1 Leucobacter sp. USCH14 | reverse complement strand
GGGGGCATAGTGATCATCCTTCCAGGCCAGCCGGAACCAGCCATATCGAATGTCACCTAAACGTGCAGCAGACCCGGGCTAGCGAGGAGTCAGATGCCTCGGTCTTCGCAGTCGCGGAGGCCCATCGGCCGGAGGACGCCCGGTATGTGAGCTGGCCGTCGGTTCCGGATCCAACGAGACGCCCGTCGTTGAACGCTGCGATGAGGACCATTCGTGGTGCTTCCGGGTCGAGGGTGAAGGTTTTTCGCCGTCGCGCCTGATGTGCAAGCCGGTGGAGTTAGTCGCGTAGTCCACGTCGGGATCGCTGGGATGGACGAGGATGTCCCATGCGTCGATGCCGGCGCCGTCGTGCCAAGTGCGCCCGCCGTCGTCGAAGCGGTGGACGACACCGAAGTTGTTCGCGTAGATGCGTTCCGAACTGCGGGGCTGACGGTGAGGTCATGGAAATCGGCCTCGCCTGCGAGCGAGAGGATTTGCCAGGTGTCACCGCCGTCGTCGGAACGGATGAGTACGAGGTTGCCGGACCCGAAGCGGCCGGGACTGTTCTTGTCGGGGTATCCGAAGGCGTAGAGCACACCACCGGCGGTAGCGAAACCCATCGCGGCGAAGTCGTTTCCGGCGATGGGGCCGATGAGTTCCGTATCGCCGGCGAGTGCGTCGAGTTGGTATATGCCGTCGTGACTGGCGATGAGGAGGCCGCCGGTACTCGGATTCTCGGCGAGCCCGTGAATGTGTTCGAGGGCGACTGTGTGTCATGATCGGGATCGGCGGGCCCGATGCAACCGGTCAGGATCAACATTGCGGTGTGGCGAAGGTGAGCGTGGTGACGGCGCGGCGATGGGCGGGATGGACGGGCGTATTTTCTCCAGGAGTGCAGATGGGCGACACCGGGTGGCCGTCCGTCGGGGACAGCCACCCGGTGGGGAGGGGACTGATCACCGTTGGGTGAGCATGTCCTCCATCTGCGCGATCTCGGCTTTTTGGTCGTCGACGATCTTCTGCGCGAGGGCGAGAGCATCGGGGTTCTCACCCTCGCGCAGCTCGGTCTGCGCCATGTCAAGGGCGCCCTCGTGGTGGACGATCATCTGCTCGAGAAACAGCGTGGAAGCGGTCTCGCCGTCGGCTTCTTCGAGGGCCGTCATGTCCTCTTCGGACATCATCCCGTCGCTGTGATCCATGCCTCCCATGTCGGTGTCCTGTCCCCAGGCTTCTAGCCACTGGTTCATGGTCTCGATCTCGGGGGTCTGGGCGGCTTTGATGTCCTCGGCGAGGCCGGTGACCTCCGCGTCGACATCGTCTTTGGCCAGCAGCGTGTCGGACATCTCGATGGCCTGCTGGTGGTGCATCATCATGCCCATTGCGAAGGAGACGTCCGCGTCGTTGAACGTCGCGTCGCTCGCATCGGCGGTCGCGCTGCTGCTGTGGTCCATGCCTTCCATGTCGCTGCCGGCGGTGGTGTCACTGCATCCGGCGAGGACGAGCGCCCCGGCGAGGATACCGGCGCTTAGGGTGAGAGTGCGGAACTTCATGAATACTCCAATGTCGTGAGGTGTGTGCGGGCGCTCTGAAGCGCCCCGTGTCTGCGAGGGGCAAACACAGTTCACGTACGACTGATGGAGAGGACCGTCAGGTCTGGCGGGCGCACTGGGGCAAGCACCGTCGGATACGTCGCGGCTGGCGCGGTGGCGATTCGAGGGAGGAGGAAACCTGGCCCGGGGCGGATAGTGAGGATGATCGCTGCGGCGAGGAGCGCGAGCACGCACGCCATGAATCTCATCTCGTCCATATCGCCCGCGCATCCACCTCCATCGGAGCAGGGAGCCGCGGCAACGGGCTGTGTCGTCACGGGGGCTGCATCGTGGGTCCCGTTGTCGTGGTGCGTGATGTGTGCGCCAGCGGTGACGGCTGCGTGGTGTGCCGGGACGGTGCTGAACACGTGCATGCCGAGCAGTCCGATCAGCACGCCGAGCACCAGCGTGGAGGTGAACAGGACGGCGCGCCGCAGGGTTGGGCGTCGGTTCTTCCCGCGACGCGGTTCCGTTGTCCGCATGCGACGTCCTCCTCTCTGCACGACCGGACCCTACAAAGCTCCCCTGTCAGCTCCCCTGAAGCACCGTGCTAGTGGTGACGTCGGGGCGCAGGTCGAGCCGGCGCAACAGCTGCGCGTTGAGGGCGACGACGATCGTAGACAGCGACATCAGGATCGCACCGACCGACATCGGCAGCACGAAACCGACCGGGGCAAGGATGCCCGCCGCGAGCGGCACGGAGATGAGGTTATACCCCGCCGCCCACCACAGGTTCTGCTTCATCTTCCGGTAGCTCGCCCGAGACAGCTCCATCACCGACAGCACCGAGCGGGGGTCGTCGCTGGCAAGGATGACCCCCGCGGACGCGATCGCCACATCCGTGCCAGCGCCGATGGCGACACCGACATCGGCCTGCGCGAGAGCAGGGGCATCGTTGACGCCATCGCCGACCATCACCACCTTCCGCCCCTCGTCCTGCAGCTGCTTCACCTTGGAAGCCTTGTCTTCGGGGCGCACGCCGGCGAAGAACCGGTCGATGCCGATTTCCTCAGCCACGGACGCTGCGACTGCCTCCGCGTCGCCGGTGATCATCACGACCTGGACGCCGCGAGCATGCAGCGCGTCGATCGCTTCCCGGGACTCGCTGCGGATCTCGTCTGCTAGACGCAGCGCCCCGGCGACCTTCCCGTCGATGAGGATATGAAGGATGATCGCGCCTTCTTCGCGCCACACGTCAGCGATGCTTAGCTCGCCGGCACCTTCTTGCTCGAGGAGGTAGGGCCCTCCGACCTGCACAGTGCGGCCGTTGACGGTGGCGCGGACGCCGACGGCCGGAGAGGACTCGAACCCTGTCGAGCCGGGCACGATGAGGTTCTTCGCTGCGGCGCCGTTCACAACCGCCCGTGCGAGCGGATGCTCGGAGTCGCTCTCGGCAGCAGCTGCGAGAGCGAGGAGTCGATCGGCGTCGATTCCCTCGACGGGGTGGATGGCGGTGACGGCGGGGGTGCCCCTGGTGAGGGTGCCGGTCTTGTCGAACAGCACCGTGTCGGTGGTGCGCATGCTCTCCAACGCGAGCCGGTCCTTGATCAGCACGCCGCCGCGCGCAGCCCGCTCGGTTGCGATCGACACCACCAGCGGGATCGCGAGGCCGAGGGCGTGGGGGCAGGCGATTACCAGGACGGTGATGGTGCGCACCACGGCCTGGTCGGGAAGTCCGAGCAACGTCCAGACAGCGGCGGTGACCACCCCGGCGAACAGCGCGAACCAGAACAGCAAGGCAGCGGCGCGATCGGCGATCCGCTGGGCGCGGGAGGAGGAGCTCTGCGCCTCAGCGACGAGCCGTTGAATGCCGGCAAGGGTGGTGTTCTCACCGATCGCGGTGATCTCCACCCGCACGCCCGAGTCCGTCGCGACCGTTCCGGCGGTGACCTGCTCACCCACCGAACGTCGCACCGGGCGGGACTCCCCAGTGATCATCGCCTCATCCATGCTCGCCGACCCCTGCACAACACGCCCATCAGCAGGGACACGCCCCCCGGGGCGGACGATGACGACGTCGCCGACCTGGAGGTCGGCAGGAGCGACGGTGACGGTGGTGTCCCCATCGATCCGCTCGGCCTCATCGGGCAGCAGCGCCGCGAGGGAATCCAGGGCCGAGGTTGTCTGCGCCAGGGAGCGCATCTCGATCCAATGCCCCAGCAGCATGATGACGACCAGGAGTGCCAACTCCCACCAAAAGTCGAGCTCATGGTTCAGCAGCCCCAGGCTAGCTCCCCACGAGGAGAGGAACGCCACCGTGATCGCCAGGCCGATCAGCAGCATCATTCCCGGCTTGCGGGTGCGGACCTCGCTGACGGCGCCGGTCAGGAACGGTGCCCCGCCCCAGACGTACATCACCGTGCCGAGGACGGGAGAGACCCACCCAACCCACCCCGCGTTTGGAAGCGAGTAGCCCACCAGCATCGCGAACATGCCCGAGAAGCCCACCACCGGGACGGCGAGGATCAGCATCACCCAGAACAGTCGCCGGAACTGACCGACATGATCGCCATGCCCCGCATGGTCGCCGTGTGCGACATCGCGCTCGTGGCCGTTCACCCGGTGGACGTGCGCGCCCTGACTGCGAGAATCCGAGTTGCCGTGAACTGGGCGATGGACGTCGGCGGGGTCGGTGGCAATCGCTTCGCGCATTCCTTCCGCGGTCTGCTCGGTGTCGCCGTGATCGTGATGGTGGTCGTGCTCGCTCATCGGTGCCTCCTGTGCGGTGCGTGCGTTGGTGAAAGTCGCTCGATTCGAGAAGGCGGTTCAGGCGGGGATGCCGGAGACGGCGTATCCGGCCTCGCTGACAGCCGTGCGGACGGCGTCCAGGTGCAGTGGAGTCTTGCTGTGAATGGTGACGGCCGACACCCCGCCGACGTTTAGATCGACACTCACCTGCTCGACCTCGTCGAGGGCAGAGAGTTCTTCCGTGACGCTACTCACGCAGTGCCCGCACGTCATGCCCTCGACCAAGACCTTCGTCGTCACCTCGGCCGTCGCGGCGGTCTTTCGCGAGGGCGCTTCCGGGGCTGCGCAGCAACTGCACCCGGCACCGGAGTCCTTCAGTCCCAGTTCGACACGTTCAATTGTCATTAGGGGTTCCTCTCGTCGGAATGGTCAGGAACACACAAGCCGGGCGATCGCAGCGTTCGCCTCGCGGACTTTCTCCTCCGCCACCGACCCGCCCTGCGTGGCGGCCTCGGCAACGCAGTGGCTGAGATGATCACCGAGCAGCGAAAGGGCGACAGCTTCGAGCGCCTTCGTCGCCGTAGCCACTTCAGTAGCGCGTCCTCGTTCTCCGCATGCCCGTGCTTGGGCACGTTACTATACCTAGGGAGGGTATATCAACCCCCTTCGGTGCACCCCCTTCCTCGCCCTAGTGTCACCTGCACCGGGGAGAGTCCCCGGGGAAGGGGAAACAGTCATGACTGTCGCAGATCAGATGCTCGCCACTCATCCGAAGATCGGCTCCGCCGCAGCACAGGACATATTGCTGCGCTGTATCGAGAGGTGCGTGGAATGTGCGCAGGCTTGTACCGCCTGCGCCGATGCGTGCCTTGGCGAGGACATGGTGGCCGAGCTGGTCATGTGCATCCGCAGAAACGCTGACTGTGCCGATATCTGCGCGGCCACGGGCGCAGTACTCTCCCGGCAGACCGAGCCCGACGCGGCGACCGTCCGCACGCTCCTCGAAGCGTGCCGCACGGCCTGTGCGTCCTGTGCGTCAGAGTGTGAGCAGCACGCCGACATGCACGAGCACTGCCGGGTGTGCGCCGAGTCCTGCCGCCGTTGCGAGCAGGCGTGCGCCGACCTGCTGGCCACGCTGTAATCCGCCGCCGCACCACATCTCGGCGTGCTGCTGAGCAGCAGCACGCACGTCGCACCATCCACCTCAGGCGCCGGCGCATCCTCGACGATTACTACCCCGTCCTCAGCGCCCGCACTGGCCACCGACCGCACCGGGAGAATCATGGCTTCCAACGAGCAGCACGCCCCACAGCCCCCCAACCAGAATGCCCAGGACGGTGAGCGCTCGAAGGAGAGCAAGCACGGCTCCGGCGGGCACTCCTGGAAGATGTACCTGCGCTTCGCGGCGATGATCCTCACCGGGATGGTCGTCATGTATTGGGTGATGTTCGTCGGCTCCTGGGAATGGAGCCACGTCCGCTTCAGTGAGAGTCGAGTGTTCATGGCACTCACCATGGGCGGCACCATGGGGTTGGTGATGCTGGCCTGGATGCTCAACATGTACAAGAACACCAAGGCGAACATCGCGATCGCCACCGCCAGCGTCCTGTTGATCACCGGTGGCATCGCCCTTGACCGCAGCCAAATCACTATCAATGACTCTGACTGGATGAGTGCGATGATCCCTCACCACTCCCTCGCCATTACCCGCTCCGAGCGCGCCCAGATCCAGGACATCCGCGTCTGCGAACTGGCCGCGAAAATCAGCGAGGCCCAGCGGAACGAGATCCTTGAGATGGACTGGCTAATCGACGACATCCAGCGCAACGGCTTCGCCGACACAGTGGAAGAAGCGGAGGCGCGGCCTGCGCCTACCTTCGACCGGACGGCGCTGCGACAGTGCCCCACCCAGTAACTAGGACGTTTTACAAAACAATAGCTAAATAAGACACTCAGTATCGGAGCAAATCTGAGCTTCGATGCCGCCTACTTTCTGAGTACCAGTTGTCTCGAAAACTTGTCTCGCAGTATTTTGTCTCAACCGATAGTGGTGGAGGGCTTTCTGGGGCATTCTGGTGTTATGAGACTGTTGGGGTACACGCGGGTGAGTACAGTGAGCCAGGATGCGCGTTTGCAGCTCGACGCTTTGAGAACAGAGGGAGTGCAAAATCGCGATGTCTTCTCCGATGTCACTTCGGGAAGCCGAGCGGCGATCAAGCGTCCCGGCATGAAGAAGCTGCTCGAGTATGCCGAACCCGGCGACACGGTAGTGGTGTGGCGGATTGACCGACTCGGTCGCTCACTCATCGACGTCCTCAATACGGTGAACCTGCTGCGTGAACGCGGCGTGAAAGTGCGATCTGTGTCAGACGGAATCGACCCGGAGACATCCTCGGGCCGATTGATGCTCGGGATGCTCGCGACCTTGGCCGAGTATGAACGGGAACTGATCACCGAACGCGTGAATGCTGGCATCGCGGCCGCGAAACAGAACGGCACGAAGTTCGGCAGGCCCCCAGTCAACCCATCCGTGATCGAGGAAAAGCTGCAGATCGTTCGGGAGGCTCGAGCAAAAGGTCGAACTGCGGTAGATGCGGCGAATCTCGTCGGCTGGTCACGGGCCACGCTCTACCGATACCAGCGCGGTGCAGACGATACAGTGGTAGCCAAACGGGTGTGACATGGATGCGCTGGCGCGGTGGCGAATCCTGCGACTCAATGTAGAGGACGCAATTTCCCTCATTAAGTGGACACGAGAAACCGCTGTCGGCTGCGTCTCACCTACGCCATCATCGGTCAATCACAGGGGCGCGGGGAGATTGGAGTAGCTGGAGTCTGCGGGGGTTGTCCTAGCCGACACCGAGCAGACCTTCTTCGCATCCTTACTGTGGAAAATCTATTCGGGAGACTTGCTTGCTTGATGCCATGCGGCAACGTAACGGGGCATCAAAGCGGTTCTTGAGAAGGCCCGACGCGGCTCCCTGACGAACGTTTATTGGAGATGCGGTCAAGTTCAGGTTTGTGCTGTTGGCCGGGCCGTCCGGCAGCTCAGCCGCCGGTGCTACCGTGATTTCAAAAGAAAGGGGGGTCGAGATGCGCTCGCTTGCAGGCCACGCGCAGGCAATGCCGCCCATGCGATCCGTGCTGTTGTTTGGTGCAGCTGTGATCCTGGTCATCGTGGGGTTGCTGGGAATGCACACGTTTTCTGCCACGCCCGGCGGGCATGGCCCCGCCGCCTCTGGCCAGCATCAGAGCTCAGCCCTGCAGAAAGATTCTTCCCTGAACCATTCCGCTGGTGCAGTCGCCCACTCGAGTCTCCCGGGCAATGTTCCCGCCGTGACTGAGAACGTGGATCCCGGATCACATGACGGGTGGATGCTTGCTTGCGTCCTCGCTCTCCTCACTGGCATGTTGTTGCTTGCCGCGCCATTTCTGATTCGAAGGGGTCTGCTGCACGTTTAGGTGACATTCGATATGGCTGGTTCCGGCTGGCCTGGAAGGATGATCACTATGCCCCCT
>NZ_JAQPZP010000023.1:0-8699 GCF_037619215.1 Leucobacter sp. USCH14 | reverse complement strand
CCTGATGTCTGCTCTTTCGGCATAACTCCATCCTCGTTTCCAAGGTCAGGAGTCTCCAACAAACCCAGAGCGCTTCATTTCGCCCCAGAACAACGCCCCCTCTCCTGAGCCTCACTGCCGGGAGAGGGGGCGTTTTCTGTGTTCCAAGGTCAGCGTTGCAGCATCCTGTTCAGGCGCATCTCGTTCTTGATCTCTGTTGCCGCTTGCTCGATGGCCAGCACTACGCAGGCGATGAGCAGGTAGGTCACTGCACAGCTGACCCCGGTCCCCACGAGTGTTGCGCCGATAACGAGCAGGACCGGGCCTGCTGCCGGCTCAATCCCTAAGAAGTCTGGCTCGACGAACATCACTATGGTGACACCGATGAGTATCAGGCCGATGAGGAAGCAGAAGATCATCAATCCACGCAGCAGCTGAACGGCCTTATTGTCGAGATACATACTCAGATTATGCCCGGCGGGCCACGTCTAGGTATGCAGCGACCCTCCACCGTTCGGCGGGCCCGACGTCTTCCGCTGCGCCTGCGCTATGTGCGCCGTATTGTCGTACAGCACCGAGGCGTCCGCCTGCTCGAGCGTCGCGAAGATGCCCGTCATGCGCCGCTGCGCCGGATCGAGCGCCCACTTGAGCACGAGGAACCTCGCCTCCCCCGCGGTGTCCGTGACTCGGTTCACGATCGCGGTCGGGTGATCCGTCGCGCTGCGCATGATCACCCACGTGTCCGCGTCGAGGCGGATCGGTGCAGGCCTACTCATGCGCAGCATCGTACGCTCGGCCGACGACAATCCGGCATCGTCTCGAAAGCCATGCTGTCCCAGTGCTGTCCAGCGCCGTCGGCGCCCCTTTCACCAGGTGAGCAAAAGGCCCCTACTTCCGCGTCGTTGTGCGGAAGTAGGGGCCTTTCCTCGTCCCCCCACAGGGATTCGAACCCTGACTGTGCCGATTTTAAGTCGGCTGCCTCTGCCAGTTGGGCTATGGGGGGCCGTTCGATTCTCTCAGACAGCGAGACGACCGATGGTCCGCGCCGGGACGCGGAAAGAGTAAACCCCGCCGTTGGGCAGAACGGCGGGGCCTACGGTCTACGGGCGTCGCGTGGCGCTCGGCACATCCCCGTGCCGACGCGTCAGCAACGCGACAGGGTCACGCCGCGCCGAGACGCTGGCGCAGGGCGTCGAGCTGCCCCGCGAGAGCGGCGGGGAGGCGATCGCCGAACTGCGCGAAGAACTCCTCCGTGAGGTCGGCCTCCGCGAGCCACGACTGCGGATCGATGGAGAAGAGCTCCTCCATGTCGGCCTCGGGCACCTCGATCCCCTCGAGATTGAGCTCGCCGTTCGCGGGAACCGTGCCGACGGCCGTCTCGCGGCCCTCGACCGAGCCCTCGACGCTGCGAATGATCCAGTCGATGACGCGCGAGTTCTCGCCGAACCCGGGCCACAGGAAGCGGCCGTCGGCCCCCTTGCGGAACCAGTTGACCTGGAAGATCTTCGGCGCCTGGTCGCCGAGTTCGCGACCCATGTCGAGCCAGTGCCCCCAGTAGTCGGCCATGTTGTAGCCGCAGAACGGCAGCATCGCGAAGGGATCGCGCCGCAGCTCGCCGACGGTGCCCTCCTGGGCAGCGGTCTTCTCCGAGGAGATGGTCGCGCCGACGAAGACGCCGTGCTCCCAGGAGAGCGAGCGCGCGACGAGCGGCACGTTCGTCGCGCGGCGCCCGCCGAAGAGGATCGCGTCGATCGGAACGCCGTTCTGCTCGTACCACTCCTGCGCGAGCGTCGGGGTCTGCTGGATCGGGACCGTGAAGCGGGAGTTCGGGTGGGCTGCGACTCGGCCGGAGTCGGGAGTCCAGTCGTTGCCCTGCCAGTCGATCAGGTGGGCGGGCACCTCGTCCGTCTTCCCCTCCCACCACACGTCGCCGTCGTCGGTGAGCGCGACATTGGTGAAGATGGTGTTGCCCCACAGCGTCTCGACCGCGACCGGGTTCGTCGACTCACCGGTGCCCGGCGCGACGCCGAAGAAGCCCGCCTCGGGGTTGATGGCGTACAGCCGCCCGTCGGCGCCGGGGCGCAGCCAGGCGATATCGTCACCGATCGTCTCGACCTTCCAGCCGGGAATCGTCGGCTGGAGCATCGCGAGATTGGTCTTGCCGCACGCAGAGGGGAACGCTGCGGAGAGATGGTACGCCTTGCCACTCTCGGTGTTCGTGAGCTTCAGCAGGAGCATGTGCTCGGCGAGCCATCCCTCGTTGCGCCCCATGACGCTCGCAATGCGCAGCGCGAAGCACTTCTTCGAGAGCAGGGCGTTGCCGCCGTACCCCGAGCCGTACGACCAGACCTCGAGGGTCTCCGGGAAGTGCGTGATGTACTTGGTCTCGTTGCAGGGCCATGCGACGTCGCTCTGGCCGGCTGACAATGGCGCCCCGACGGAGTGCACGGTGCGCACCCACTCGCTCCCCGGCGTGATGCCGTCGAGCGCGGCCTGCCCCATGCGGGTCATGATGCGCATGTTGAGCACGGCGTAGGGCGAGTCGGTGAGCTCGATGCCGAGCTGGGTGATCGCACCGCCCACGGGGCCCATCGAGAACGGAACGACGTACATGGTGCGCCCGCGCATCGAGCCGGCGAAGAGCGGCGTCAGCTCCGACTTCATGGCGTCGGGAGCCATCCAATTGTTCGTGGGGCCGGCGTCGGCTTCATCGGCCGAGCAGATGAACGTGCGGTCTTCGACCCGCGCGACGTCATCGGGGTGCGAGCGAGCGAGGAAGCTGCCGGGTCGCAGGTTCTTGTTGAGCGGGATCAGCGTGCCCGCCTCGACCATCTCGGAGGTGATGCGGTTCCACTCCGCCTGGGATCCGTCGCACCAGACGACGTCCTCGGGCCGCGTCAGCTCCGCAACCTCGGTGACCCACGCGAGCACCTCTTCGTTGCTCGTGGTCGCGTCCGCACGCACGATTTCGGCGAAGGTCATCTCGGTCTCGATGGTCTGCATGAGTGCCATGTCGTTCTCCTCAAGGTTCCGCCGCCCGGCGAAGAAGCGGCGACATCTCTATTGTGAGCGCGTCGTTCACTCCGCATTCATCGTTTCGGCTGGAAAAATCGCCCGAATTTGACATATAGTCAAGGAATGAACACCGAAGCTACTCCGGTGACCGCCGGATTCGACGAGGCAGAACTCGACCGACTGATTCTCGGCAAGCGCCTCCGATACTTCCGCACCCGCGCCGGGCTCACCCTCGAGCAGCTGGGAGACCGCGTGGGCGTCGTCGCGAGTCAGCTCTCGCTGATCGAGAACGGTCGTCGGGAGCCGCGGCTCGGCCTCCTGCAGAGCATCTCGCGCGAACTCGGCATCGATGCCGCAGAGCTCCTGAAGCGCGAGGCTCCGGATCGCCGAAGCACCTGGGAGGTCGAACTCGAACGCGCGCAGGCCGCGCCCACCTATACCCGCCTCGGCCTCCCCCACGTGCGCACGCCTCGCACACTTCCGGATGACACGCTGGAGGCCCTCGTCGGCCTGCACCGCGAGCTCGCCCGGCGATCCCGAGCCGCCGCGACCACCTCGGAGGAGGCGCGTCGCGCCAACACCGCGATCCGCATGCAGATGCAGGCGCGCGACAACTACATCCAGGACATCGAGCTCGTGGCATCCGACCTGATGCGTCGCATCGGCCACACCATCGGCGCGGTCACGCACCGCGAGGTCGCGATGCTCGCCGAGCTGCTGGGCTTTGGCCTGATCTTCGTGGACGACCTGCCGTCGAACACGCGCAGCATCACCGATCTCGAGAACGGCCGCATTTATCTGCCGCCGGCCTCGATTCCCGGCGGCCACGGGCTGCGGTCGCTGGCGCTGCAAGCGATGGCGCACCGCGTGCTGGGCCACTCGGAACCGGCGAGTTACGCCGAATTCCTCGAGCAGCGCCTGCAGATCAACTACTTCGCGGCAGCATGCCTGATCCCCGAGGCCGCGGCCGTCGACTTCCTGCAGCAGGCGAAGCGCAATCGCAATCTCGCCATCGAAGACTTCAGGGATGCGTTCGGCGTAACGCACGAGGCGGCGTCGCATCGATTCACGAATCTCGCGACGCAGCACCTCGGGCTTCGCGCACATCATTACCGAGCCGATGGCGCCGGGGCGATCGTGCGCGGGTACCAGAACGACGGCCTGCCGTACCCCGCTGACGACACGGGATCGATCGAAGGCGAGGTGCTCTGCCACAAGTGGGGCGGCCGTACATCGTTCAACCGCACCAATCGCACCAGCGAGTTCTACCAGTACACCGACACCCCGGCGGGCACCTTCTGGTCGAGCGTGCAGACCGGCGACGCCGAGCAGGGTCCGTTCGCCATCGCGTGCGGCGTCGCGTTCGACGACGCGAAGTGGTTTCGCGGGCGCGACACGAGCGAGCGCCAGGTCTCGACGTGTCCGGATCCGGCGTGCTGCCGCACGCCGAAACCCGAGCTGCTGGCGCGGTGGGAGGGCAAGGCGTGGCCGAGCGCGCGCATGCACGCGCACGTGCTATCGCCGCTGCCGACCGGCACCTTCCCGGGTGTCGACGATACGGAGATGTACCAGTTCCTCGCGAAGCATGCGCCGGAAGCTTAGGACGAAAGCGGAGCTTTCGTCGCTTCCGGCGCGGCGCCCACAGGCGCCGGAAGCTGAGACATGAGAAGTTCGTGATGAACCTCCACGAACGTGCGATTCTCGCTTCGTAAGCGCACTCTTCTGGCGGTTCATCCGGCCCACCCGTTTCGCACGCATGCAGCTCCAGACGCCCATAACGCGAGAACCCCCGCAGCCGAAGCTGCGGGGGTTCTCGCTGCCGAGCGCCGATCAGGCCTTCGGGCGGGAGGCGAACTCCTCGAAGATGGCACGCGGGTGCTGCACGGCCTCGATGTTGACCGCGTCGCGGCCGAGGAAGAAGTGGCCGACCCAACCGCCGAACACGCGCCACTTGCGCTCCCACGAGGGGATGGCGAGGCCGTGGTAGAAGCGGTGCGCGAGCCAGGCGAAGTAACCCTTCAGCGCGAACTTGCCGGACTGGAAGACACCGGTGTTGACACCGAGCCCCGCGACGGCGCCCATGTTCTTGTGGTTGTACTCGGCGACGCCCTCGCCGCGCAGATCAGCGACGATGTTCTTCGCGAGCAGCTTGCCCTGGCGCACCGCGTGCTGTGCGTTCGGGACGCAGAATCCGCCGGGGCCGGGGGTCGACGAGATGTCGGGAGTCTGCGACGTGTCACCGGCGGTCCAGGCGCCCTCGAGCGCGACGCCGTCTTCGGTGGTGATGCGCAGCGACGGGCTGCCGATCACGTGCCCGCGGGGACCGATCGGGAGGTCCGTTCCGCGCAGGAAGGGACGCGGCATGACACCCGCCGTCCAGACGATCAGGTCGGACTCGTAGGTCTCGCCGGTCGACAGCTCGATCTTGCCGTCGAGCGCCGAGGAGAGCTGCGTGTCGAGGTGGATCTGCACGCCGCGACGCGTCTGATCCTTCACGACCCAGTCGGCGGTCTCCTGCGACACCTCGGGCATGATGCGCCCCATGGCCTCGACGAGGTGGAACACCGTCTCGTCGAATGCGATCTCGGGGTACCGGCGCAGCAGCGCGGTTGCGAACGAGCGGAGCTCGGAGATCGTCTCGATGCCGGCGAAGCCGCCGCCGACGACGGTGACGGTCAGCAGGCGTGCGCGCTCGGCGGAGCCCTTCGGAAGCGTAGCGGCGCGCTCGAAGTTGCCGACGAGACGGTCGCGCACGGCGACGGCCTCTTCGATGGTCTTCATGCCGATCGCGTTGTCGGCGATGCCCGCGATCGGGAACGTGCGCGACACCGAGCCGGTCGTCACGACGATGTGGTCGTAGGCGAAGTCGAAGGGCTCACCCGCGTTGGGCGTGATGGTGACGCTCTTGGTCGCGTGCGAGATCGCGGTGACCTTGCCGGCGATGTTCGCGGTGCGCTCCAGGTGGCGGCGTCGCGCGACGACCGCGTGACGCGGCTCGATCGACCCGGAGGCGACCTCGGGGAGGAACGGCAGGTACGCCATGTACGGGAGCGGATCGACGATCGTGACCTCGGCCTCGCCTGCACGGAGCAGCTTCTCCAGCTTCCATGCGGTGTAGAAGCCGGCATAGCCACCACCAACGATCAGAATCTTCTTCGCCACGAAGCGATCTCCTTGCAGCAATCAGGGACGGACCCGCGTTGCGGGCACAGAAAATAGCGGGCGAAACACCCGTACCGAAAGCTTACCGCGTTTTCACAGCTCCGAAGAACGCCGTGGCGCGAATCAGCCGCGCCACCCGCTCCGCTCGAGCGCGAGATCGCCGATCGGATTCACCCCGGGCCCCGCCGCGAGCGCATGCCCCATCAGCGCGTGGAGGCACTTGACGCGCGTCGGCATGCCCCCAGAGCTCACGCCGGCGACCTCGGGAACCTCGCCCACACTGTCGCGGTCGGCGATGAACTGCTCGTGCGCTCGCTGATACTGTTCGCGCACCGACTCGTCGGAGGCCAGCAGCTCGTTGAACTCGTTCATCACGCCGGCCGCCTCGAGCCGCGACGCCGCAGCGACGGCCTCCGGGTGGCAGAGGTAGTAGAAGGTCGGGAACGGCGACCCGTCGGGCAGGCGGGGCGCGGTG
Source organism: Leucobacter sp. USCH14 (assembly GCF_037619215.1). Lineage (NCBI taxonomy): Bacteria > Bacillati > Actinomycetota > Actinomycetes > Micrococcales > Microbacteriaceae > Leucobacter > Leucobacter sp. USCH14. Next base: position 2,068 of record NZ_JAQPZP010000023.1, on the reverse strand, counting down.
GCGACGACTGCCGGGGAGCCGTCGGCAGCACGAGCCGCGATGCCCACGACGCCTCGGGCTTCGCGACCGAGCTGCTCGGATACCGCTGCGATGTCGGCTGCGGTCGGTTCGGGGTAGGGCGGGCGGCTCATTGCGGTGTCTCCTCGACGGGGGCTTGGGGCGACGCGGGATCGACCTGGTCGGTCGACGGGTCGGCGTCTTCTGGTTCGGTTCCGCTCGGCGCCTCGACGGGAGCATCGGCGGGAGGCGCGTCCGTCGTACCCGCGCTGAGGAACGAGGCCGAGAGGTTTCGGGCCCAGTTGCTGGGAATGCGCGAGAGCTCGGGGTCCGGCTCCTCCTCGGACTCGATCGGCATGACGATGTCATCGATCACGTTGACCTGGGTCTCCCCCGGCATCACGTAGAACAGCCGGTCGCGCGCCTGCGAGCGCACGTAGACGGGATCCTTCCACTTCGCCCGCTCGGCATCGATCTCGTTGACCGCCTCCTGGCTCTGCCGAACGCTCTCGCGGAGCTCCGCGATCTCGCGCTGCTGCTGCACGAACGTCGACAGGCTCGGGCTCACGATGACGATGCCCGCGAGCACCAGTACGACGACGACCACGGTGAAGCCGCTGAACCGCAGGCTCGACGCCCACGTTCCGACGTCGTCGATCCAGCCCTTCACCGTGTCGTCGCCTCTGCGCGGTACTCGGATTACGCGGTGAAGCGCGGGAACGCGCCCCGGCCCGCGTAGCGCGCGGCGCCGCCGAGCTCTTCCTCGATGCGGAGCAGCTGGTTGTACTTCGCGACGCGGTCGGAGCGTGCGGGGGCGCCGGTCTTGATCTGGCCGCAGTCGGTGGCGACGGCGAGGTCGGCGATCGTCACGTCCTCGGTCTCGCCCGAGCGGTGCGACATGACCGCGGTGTACCCCGCGCGCTGTGCGAGCTGCACGGCGTCAAGGGTCTCCGTGAGAGTGCCGATCTGGTTCACCTTGACGAGCAGCGAGTTCGCAACGCCCTTCGCGATGCCGTCGGCGAGGCGCTCCGGGTTGGTGACGAAGAGATCATCGCCGACGAGCTGCACGCGCGAACCGAGCTCGTCGGTGAGGTGCTTCCACCCCTCCCAGTCGCTCTCGTCGAGCGGATCCTCGATCGACACGAGCGGGTAGCGGTCGAGCAGATCCGCGTAGTACGCGGTCATCTCGGCGGCGGTGCGCGCCTGTCCCTCGAACTGATAGACGCCGTCCTGATGGAACTCGGAGGAGGCCACGTCGAGCGCGACGGCGACGTCGCGCCCCGGCTCGAGACCGGCGCGGCGGATCGCCTCGACGATCAGGTCGAGCGCCTCGGCGTTGGTCGGAAGATCGGGGGCGAAGCCGCCCTCGTCGCCCAGGCCCGTGGAGAGGTTCTTCTCGTTGAGGAGCGCCTTGAGCGCGTGGTAGACCTCGACGCCCCAGCGCAGGCCCTCTGAGAACGTCTCGGCGCCGAGCGGCACCGCCATGAACTCCTGAATGTCGACGCCGGTGTCGGCGTGCGCTCCGCCGTTGATGATGTTCATGAGCGGCACGGGGAGCGTGCTCGCGTTCGGGCCGCCCAGGTAGCGGTACAGCGGCAGCTCGGCGGCGGAGGCGGCGGCGTGCGCCACTGCGAGGCTGACGCCGAGGATCGCATTGGCGCCGACGCGCTCCTTGTTCGGCGTGCCGTCGATCTCCTTCAGCGTCTCATCGATGATGCGCTGATCGTCGGCGGCGAAGCCCTCGATCGCCGGGGCCAGCTCGTCGAAGACCGCGTCGACGGCCTTCGTGACGCCCTTGCCCAGGTAGCGATCCTTGTCGCCGTCGCGGAGCTCGTACGCTTCGAACGCACCGGTCGATGCTCCCGAGGGAACCGCGGCGCGGCCCACAGAATCGTCGGTCAGGCCGACCTCGACCTCGACGGTCGGGTTGCCACGCGAATCGAGAATCTCTCGGGCGATCACTGCGTCGATAAATGCCACTATGCGCTCCTTGACGGGCTCGGGGGCTGCCGCCGCGACGACTTCCGCCGCAGCCTCGACGAGCGCAGGATCGCGATCGGCCGCATCCTGA
>NZ_JAQPZP010000022.1:0-15063 GCF_037619215.1 Leucobacter sp. USCH14 | reverse complement strand
CTATGCTGTCCAAGCCGACCGCGAACAGCTGGTCGGAATCAAATAGCGCGAGTCTCCATCAGACCCAGGGCGCTTCACAGAACGCTCAGCACACGAAGCCGGCGGCTGCGCCCCAACTGGTCACCCGGAAGCCCTCTGGCCTCCCCTCCTGGCCCGTGTTGCTCATGGCAGGGCGCGAGAAGACCGGCAAGAGCTACCACGCTGCTCTCGCCTCAGCCTCCGCGCTGATCGGGCGCACGTTCTGGATCGGCTTCGGCGAGAAGGATCCCGATGAGTACGGGGCGATCCCGGGTGCCGAGTTCGAGATCGTGGAGTACGACGGCACCTTGGCTAGCCTGCAGCAGGTCGCGCGGGCCGTCGTCACCCAGCCTCCGGTGGACGGACGCCCGAACCTCATCATCGTCGATTCGGGGACACTCATCTGGGAGACGCTGCGAGACAAGGCCACCTGGCTCGCTCAGCAGCGTCACCAGGCGCAGAACCGCACCGGTGAAGCTCCCGTCGGCATGGACCTCTGGAACAAGGTCACTGCCGAGTGGAACCAGTTGCTGCGCACCCTTCGCTCACACAACGGGCCCGTCATCATCACGGCACGAATGGACACCGTCACCGTGATGGACAACAAGGGCAAACCGACTACCGCAAAGACGGAGAAGGTCAAGGGCCACCGAAACCTCGCATACGACGTCGACGCCATCATCGAGATGCCCGTGCGCGGCAAAGCCACGCTCACCGGTGCTCGATCCGTCGTCCACAAGCTGCCCGAGCGCATGGACATCGACGACTTCGACACGAAGGGCATCGACTGGCTCTGGCGATCCCTCGGGCTCGACAAGCACGCGGCGGCGCGCGCCCAGTACACCGAAGCCGCGCCCGTCGATGAGTGATGCACGAAAGAGATGCGCTGTTGATGGGTGCGAGCGCCGTTACTTCGCGAAGGGCTACTGCAACACGCATTACTGCCGGCTTAGACGCAACGGAACCCTCGATTTGAAGGCCCGGACGAAGCGAGACAAGAAGCCTCCCTCTCCCGCGGCTCCAAAGCGGCAGTGTGCTGCTCACGGTTGTGAGCAAACCGAGCGCAGGCGCGGAGGTTACTGCTCGAAGCACCAGGCTCGAATCGACCGCCATGGAGACCCAGAGATGGTGATCGTGGGCAGAGATAAGCGAATGCCGCGCGGCGCTTCACATCACGCGTGGCGTGAGATGCCCACTTACGACGCGGCTCACCAGCGAGTGCGGAACCGTCGGGGCCGCGCAACGCTGCACCCGTGTGTCGACTGTGGCATTCCCGCCGCGCATTGGTCCTACAACCACGAGGACCCGAACGAACTGGTTGGAGAGAAGGAAGGTCGACGCATGCGTTTCTCGAGTGACCCACGGTTTTATGACCCGCGCTGTGTTAGCTGCCACAAGCGCTTTGACCTATCGATTCAGAAGAGTGCGGCGCTTGGGTAAGCGGGGGAAGGACCAATCCGTTTTCACCGCTGAGGTGGTCGGCACGATTTGGCGTCGAGACCGTGGTCGATGTGGATGGTGCGGTGCTCCAATCCCACAACACGCTGAGCGGGGCACCCTTTGGCATGTCCACCACCGAGAACCGCGGGGCAGTGGCGGAGCCCACTACCTCGAGCACGTCGGATCAGCCGCAAACGGAGTGCTTCTCCACGCGTACTGTCACCTCCGGCAGGTGGAGCGTTTCCGCGTCGACGCGCTGATAACCGGGTTTCTCGTACGCAGGAACGGGGTCGCGCGCCCACACGAAGTACCTATCCGGCACGCCGTACACGGTTGGTGCCGGCTCACGCAGGAAGGAGGCCACGAGCCATGCGATCCGCCCATCGACGACTGAACGACGAGACCGTGCAGCTCGCGGCACGCCACCTGAGCACCGAGGAGCTCTGCCGCTTCGCCACCGAGTACGAGGAACTCGGACACCACAGCATTGCCGCGCTCTACGCCGACGCGCTCGGCGTGCACGCCCGAGAGCTCACATGGGGCGAGATCATCCGCCTCAGCATGACCGGATGGAAGGAGGATGACGTTGGCGAGGATCAGGACCATCAAGCCAGAGTTCTGGACTGACGGGGCAATGATTCGGCTTCCCATCGAGGTCCGCCTCTTCTACATCGGGCTCTGGAACTTCGCGTGCGACCGCGGCCACCTTGAGGACGACCCACTCGGCCTCAAGCTGCGCATCTTGCCGGCAGACCCGGTCGACAGCGATTCTCTCGTGCAGCAGCTTGTCGATGCTGGCCGACTCCGGCGGGCGACAGCATCCGGGAAGGCCTACCTCGAGATTCCGAGCTTCGCGGATCACCAGCGCGTCGATACTCGCTGGAAATCGCGTTGCCTCATGTGCGCTCAACCTGACTCAGTCGAACTCGACGAAACTCACGCGAGTTTCGATGAGACACGTGGCAGCGAACACGAGATGCCACGTAGGAGGGGAGGGGAAGGGAAAGGAAAGGAAGGGAGGGGAGGGACGCAAGCACCCCCACCCCCCACCACCCGAACCTGCAGAAAACACGACCACTGGGGGCACAACGAGAACTGCCGCGCCTGCAAACAGGACCGGGAAGCTTACGAGGCGGACAAGCAGACGCTCGACGCGGACGCCCGCCGGTTCGCGCGCCGGCAAAAGCAGTTCTGCCCCCACGGACTGCCGAGGCACGAAGCGTGCGAGAGGTGCGGTGACGAATGGCCGGGGAACTGACGCTCGCGTCCGCCGAGCAGGCCGCGAACGAGAACACGAACTCTCTGCTCGAGCTGATCGAGGCCGGCGATCGCGTCCGACTACAGGAGTGGGTCGACGCTCGTACCCGCACCGAGCTGGCGTGGATGGTCCTCGCGCTCGGCGCCGGCTACCTCGAACGTGAAGCCGAGGCCGACGCGCTCCACATCGCGGGAGGCATCATCCGGCGCGAGAACGCGACCCTCGAGCACGCAAACGTGCAGCTCTTCAGAGAACGGAGGGAGCTCACCGAGAAGGTGAAGGAGCTTCGGGAGATCAATGAAGCGCGAGCCGCGGCCGTCCCCGCGAAAGGAAGGAGGGTCGCATGATCCTCGAAATTGATGAAGGTGTCGAGAAGCGGTTTTGGGCGAAGGTGAACAAGAACGGCGACGGAGGATGCTGGGTATGGGTCGCGCACGTTGACAAACTCGGTTACGGGAGACTGCGTGTCGGTGGCAGGCAAGGCCGAATGGTTGGTGCCCACCGTGTCTCGTGGATGCTCTGCGTCGGTGAAATTCCGGACGGCGCCGACATAGATCACCTATGCAGGAACCCGTCATGTGTGAATCCTGCGCACCTTGAGCCCGTCTCTCACAAAGAGAACATCCGCCGTGGCGTAGCAGGAGCCGTCAACCGGGCACGCCAACTCGCTAAGACCCACTGTCCCCAAGGGCATGAGTACGACGGGAGAAACACCCACTTAAGGCCGAACGGGTCGAGATCGTGCCGCGCGTGCGCGCGCGATTATGCACGCCGAAGATACGTGGCCAAGAAAGAACAATCTGGGAGGAAAGACCGATGATCTTAGGCGTAGATTTCTCGCTCACTGCCACGGGCGTGTGCGCGATTACGAACGGCGAGGCCGAGTGCATCACTGTCCGGTCGGGGCCAGGCAGCGAATGGTGGATGCATCCCGAACGAGTAGGCCGCATCGCGGACAAAGTCGCCGAGTGGGCGATCCCGCTCGGGGGAGTGCCGGCCTGGACAATCGAGTCGCCGTCATTCGGGTCCAAGGGACAGCTCGACAAGCTCTACTCCGGCTGGTGGATGCTCGTCGACGCCCTTATGGGACGCGGCTGGGAGCCGCCACTGCGCGTTACACCCTCGCAACTCAAGAAGTACGCGACGGGGCGAGGGAACGCGTCGAAGGACGAGGTGCTCCTCGCGGTCGCGCGCCGCTTCCCCAACGTCGAAACGAGGAACAACAACGAGACCGATGCACTCGTTCTCGCCTCCATCGGCGCCGCAGCGTTCGGCGAACCCTTCGCCGGCGAGCTGACCAAGTACCAACAAGACATCGTCGACGCCGTGCGCGCCGGCGGAAAGGACAAGAAATGAGCAACCGCCCATCACCCCCGTACCCGTCCAAGGACGAGCTGAAGGCCACGAGAGCAATCGCGATCGTGGCCTTCGTGTTTGCGATCGTCGTGATCATCGCATTGGTCGTGATGCTCACGCTGCAGATCGCGCAGGTCGCAGACTTCGGCGCCGCGACCTTCCTCGCGGTCATCTTCGGAGGGGCACTCGTGTTCTTCCTCATCGGCATCTTCGGCAGCCGAAAGCACACGCGTCGGAAACGGACAGAAACCCTGTTCTCGTCCGAGGAACAAGCCTCGATCGACCGGGTCGTAAACCGCATCAAGCACCAGAGAGGACACAACGTATGAGCGTGAAGAAGTACCGGAAGAAGCCCGTTGCCGTAGAGGCAGTGCAAGTCGTTTCCGACAACTTCAAGGAGCTGTCTGACTGGCTTCCGCATGATGGCAGCGCGCTCGTTCTCGCTTCGCCGGGGCGAGTGAGTGTCCACATCGAGACACTCGAAGGCAAGATGATCGCCTCGCCGGGTGACTTCATCATCAAGGGCGTGCAGGGAGAGTTCTACCCGTGCAAGCCCGACATCTTCGAGCAGACATACGAGGAGGTCAACTGATGGCCGGCGAACCGCTCATCACAGTCGTCGGCAACCTCGTCGCCGATCCCGAACCCCGCGTCAGCCAGGCCGGCAAATCCTGGGTGACGTTCCGCATCGCGTCGACCCCGCGAGTGCGAGACCGCCAGTCAGGTGACTGGGCGGACGGCGAACCGCTGTGGCTCGGGTGCCGCGCCTACGGCGATTACGCCGATAACATCGCGGCATCGCTCACCAAGGGCATGCGCGTCATCGTGCAGGGCCGTCTCACCCAGCGCAGCTACACCGACAACCAGGGCCAGCAGCGCACCTCTCTCGACCTCGAGGTCGAAGAGATCGGGCCTTCGCTACGCTTCGCGACCGCGCAGGTCACCCGTGGTGGCGACCGAGGTCAGGTTGGTGCGTTCGGCCAGCAGCAAGGCGGCTTCCAGCAGCCCGCAGCTCAGGACCGATGGGGTGCCGCCGCGGTGCAAGACCCGCCCGCCGGCAGCTTCGGCGGGGGATTCGACGACGAGCAGCCGTTCTGATGGCCGTCGACGTTCTCGAGAAGCCCGACACGACGGTCGTGCCTACTGATGGCGGCGACCACGAACGTCTCGCGCACTACTTCCGCAGAGCCGACATCGAAGCCGCCTACTTTGACGGCGCCGAAGTCACGGCGCTCTGCGGGAAGAAGGATGTCCCAACGCGTGACTTCACGAGGTATCCGATCTGCAAGACATGCCAGGAGGCACTCAATGCAATCCCAGAGTGACTACGTCACGACCACCGAAGCGAACGAAGCCGTGAGGCAGGTTCGCCGGTACCACCAAGATCAGGTTCGTGAGTTCCGCGAGGCGTGTGGCGACGTCGTCTCCTACGTCCCGAAGCTTCCGAACCAGGCGACCCTCCGCCTCGGCGCCAAGCTGGTCCAGGAAGAGATGCAGGAGCTCATCGACGCCATCATCGACGCGGACGCTCCCGAAGTGCTCGATGCCCTCGGCGACATCCTCTACCTCACCTACGGTCTCGCCGTGGCCGCCGGCTACGACCTCGACGAAGCGTTCGACCGCATCCACGCAGCGAACATGGCGAAGGTCGGCGCCGACGGCAAGGTCCGACGACGCGAGGACGGCAAGATCCTCAAACCCGACGGATGGACGCCGCCTGACCTGACGGATCTCGTCACCGAGAAGTAACCACCAAGCCTCGCCGCGCGCGGGGCTTTCGCATGCGAGGGGCCCGGCAATCGTCGGGCCCCTCGTCGTTCTCCAAGGAACCACATGGAACAGCGATACTCCTGCCCGCCCAGGCACAAGCACGCAACCACCAGCACCTGCTACGTCCACCACCGGTGCCGCTGCGCAGCGTGCCGCGGTGCCCGAAACACGTACGAACGGACACGACGCCGCTTCCAAGGCGTCGACGTGTGGGTTCCCGCCGGCCCCTCCGCGCGCCGCCTCCAAGCGCTCGCCTGCATCGGATGGTCCTCGAAGCGCATCGCTGCCCACCTCGCCGACTTCACGGGCTCGACGATCGCGCTCATCCGAGAGGGCGACCAAGCAGAAGTGAAGCGATCCACCGCAACGAGCATCGCCCAACTATACGAGCGGCTCTGCATGACCCCGAACACCGCCCCCGGCAACCGCCAGACACGTGGCTGGGCCCGCAAACACGGGTGGAAGCCACCACTCGCATACGACGACATCGACGAAGGGATCGCCGCGTGAGCGACCAGATCAACCCAGACCACTACCAAGGCGACGCCGTGATGACGTTCATCGAACAGTTCGAGCTCGGCTTCGCCACGGGCAACGCCGTGAAGTACATCTCGCGCGCCGGCAAGAAGGCCGGAGCCGAACTGCTCACTGACCTCGAGAAAGCGCGCTGGTACATCGACCGAGAGATCCAACGCGTACGAGCTGCTCGCGCCACCGCGACCGAGATTGAGGAGGCCTGACATGGGGCCCGAAAACGAACTGCCCGCATCTTCGGCTCCGGAAACGATCTTCTACGCACCGGTCGGCACAGAGATTCCCGCCGACGGCAACCTCGAAGCAGCCGGCTTCTCCTCGCTGGACTACACCACGTCAGGCTTCTCGGCCGACGAAACGCAAAGTGCGTTTGAGGACTTGGCGCTGGCCGCATTCGACGCCGGTCGGACGCTCCGAGAGTTCTCCATCACCCTTTCAGGCCTCAAGTTCGATCCGCTCGTGCTCGCCCTCGCGTTCGGGCTCAAGCCGCGGCGGAAGCGTGACCGCAAGCGCTGGAATGCGATGCGACGGCAGCAAGCAATCGCCGCTCGTGACCTACTTCGCGCAGAACAACGCCTCGCAATCGGCATCAAAGAGAGCAACAGGTGAGCACGTACGCATCAAAGACAGACGTCACCAGTGATCGATCCGGCGGCGAGATCGAGAAGACCCTCAGCCGCTACGGCGCGACGCACTTCGCCTACATACCCGGCCGGCTGATGCTCGAAGGCGGTGCAGCGTGATCACCTACTCAGACACAAGAAAGCGCCTCCCCCGCCCCAAAGGACGAGAGAGGCGCAATCCGCCGACGGTCCTACCGTGTCCGCCATTCGATGTAAGTGTGGTAGTACCCGTCCTGTTCCTTGCACTTGTAGCGCACCTTGACCGAGATCGGCTTCTGCCGCGCAATCGACGCCGCCTTCTTCACAGTCTGGATCTGACAAGTCGACTTGTTGCCAAAGAGCGGACCCCAGCTATGGGATGCAGCGTAAGCCGGGCTCGCGGCGAGCACCCCGCCGAGAACGAGCGCGGCAGTGGCACCGGTGGCGGTGAGTTTCCTGCGGATCGACATCATTGTTTCCCCTCGTTGAAGACATCCGTTGAATTCCACCGTAATGCGGGCGGCACAGGGATGTCTATTCCATCGCTAGACGGTGCAGCATGACGACCGCGCTCGATGTCTTCGCCGGCGTCGGCTGGGGCGTCGCCTGCCAGTGGCTCGGCGTTCGCGAGTACGGCGTCGAGATCGCGCCGTCAGCGATCCGGCTCCGTGCCGCGAACGGGATGCGCACGATCTACCGCGACGTGTGGTCGGGCCTGTTCCACGAGCACCTGGTTCCCGAGCGCGAGCTCTACATCGCGTCCCCGCCATGCCAGACGTTCAGCATGGCGGGGAAGGGCGAGGGGCGGAAGGCGCTCGACGACGTACTCGGCCTGATCGACGATCTCGCCTACATCAGTGGCTACCGGCTCGAGCACCTCACCACGAAGCGCAATCTCGATCCGAGAACAGCCCTCGTGCTCGCCCCGCTCGCGCACATTCAAGCGCACCGGCCGCGCCTGGTCGCGCTCGAGCAGGTGCCCGAAGTGCTGCCCGTCTGGCACGCCTACGCCGGCGTGATGCGCGGACTCGGCTACTCGGTGCACGTCGAGGTCATGCGGGCCGAGCAGTACGGCGTCCCGCAGACCCGGAAGCGCGCGATCCTCATGGCGCGCCTCGACGGCAAGGTGCAGCCGCCCGCGCCTACACATTCCCGCTACTACTCGACCGACCCGGGCCGTCTCGATCCGGGCGTCGAGAAGTGGGTGAGCATGGCCGACGCGCTCGGCTTCGGTCTGGCCTCGCGGCCATCGCCCACGATCACGGGTGGTGGCACGGAGACGGGTGGTGCCGAGCCGATCGCGAAGCTCGCGCGCTACACGGAGAGTGACGACTGGGTGCTCCGCGGCAACCAGCGGTCTAACGGTGGAACCGAGTACCACTCGCGAGCAGTCGAGGCGCCCGCGCAGACGATCACGACGCGTTCTGATCTGTGGCGTTTTCAGCAGCGACCAGAGGCCCTACGTTTTCAGTACGGCGCTGGGGGCGACCGTGATGCGCGCGGCGAGCGTCTTATCGACGAGCCAGCCTCAACCATTACGAGCAAGGCCGGGAGCATGAAGTGGACCGGAGCCGAAAAGCTGCGCCCGGAGCTGCGCGACTGGGAATGGCTCGACGCACCCGCCACGACGGTGGCCGGAGATCCTCGCATCACCGCGCGCGAGCACCACGAGCACGGCGAGCAGTCCGGGACGTCGCTGCGACTCACGTACCTCGAGGCGGCTGCGCTGCAGTCGTTCCCGCCCGACATGGTGTGGCCGGGGAACCAGGGCGAACGGTTCCTCGCGATCGGGAACGCGGTCCCGCCGCTCATGGCCGCCGCGATCCTCGGCACGCTGCTCGCCCCTCCCGCCGAGCGCGACGCGTGGGACAACGTCTTCGCGGAGGTCGCCGGATGACCGCCTACGCGCCTCTCACCGAGACCGACCTCAACGCCCTCGCCCGCATGGGGCTCCCCCGAACATCACTCGACCTCTCGAAGGAGAACTCCACCATGACGGACCAGAAGCAGATCCCACCTGGCTCGATCGCGGCGTTCGCGAAAGCACAGGGCATCGACCTTTTGCCGTGGCAGGTGGAGGCAGCTCGTGCGATCGAGAGCGGCGAGATCGCGAAGGTCATGCCGAGCGCGAAACGGGCCGGGAAGACCACATTCAAGCGGCTCGTAGACGACTGCTACAAGGCGCTCGGCATCAACGAGAACGGAGACCCCCGATGACGAACCAGAAGACACCCGAGCAGGGCGGCGCAACCGAGGAACAGATCGAAGCCGCAGCACGAGCGATGTTCGAACACCCGGATGAGCCCGGCAGCTATACGTGGGCCGAGATGGCTGTGGCGGACCCGTCGCGCGCTGACATCTGGCGTGAGGATGCACGCCGCATCGTCAACGCTGCCTTTTCAGCGTCGGCGTCCGCCCATCCAGCGGACGAGCACCACGACGCTGACGAGCGCGAGGCCGAGTGCAAGTGCTCGGCATACTCGGAGGACCGCGGCGGAGGTTATTTCGAGCTGATGGTCGAGCCCGATCCCGATTGCCCTGAGCATGGTGCGGGTATCCGCGCCGTGTCCGAGGATCATGCGGCAACGGTAACAGGCGACCGCGAGAAGCTGATCGCAGAGGCCCGAGCGGTGTTCGAGGCCGCAGGGCGCATGCCGCAGGGGACGATGGATCACCAGTCACAATGGCTTCCGTTTGCGCGACTGTATGACGTAACGGAGCGAATGATCGATGCTCTCGCCGCCCCGGTCGAGGTAGACGCGGAAGCGCTACGCGAGGCTCGCGCCGAAACGTGGGACGAAGCTATCGCTGCCGTTCACGCATGGTGGAGCTTGCCACCTGAGCGCCGGCCCGCCGTGATTATCAATCCCTACGGTGTCGGGCTGCGAGGTGAGGGGCGATGAGCTGGCGTTACCAGCTCACCCATGAGGTGCTGCATGGCGAAGATGAGTACGCGATTCGGGAGGTGTACCTCGATGGTGGCACTGTCACGGGGTGGACGAAGAACCCCGTTCGCGTCGTCGGGGACAGCGAGGCCGAGATAGCGGAAACGCTGATGCGTATGCGGTCTGACGTCAAACGCGGTGGCGTTCTCGAAATTCCCTGCCATGAGTGCGATGGGCCAGTGCGAGAAACAACGAACCTCGTCTGCCGGAGATGTGGCAGTGACTTCGAGGGTGAGGGGCGATGAGCGAGGAGACGCGAACCTCCGCAACCCCGCAGCGGATACAGCTCTCACGTCGCAAAGGGTGGAGGAAGCCCGACAACACGACGGTCGTGGCGCGGCCCTCACGATGGGGCAACCCCTTCGTCGTCGGGGGAGTGGCATGGTTCACAACACTCCACGGGCGCTTCGGTGGCTCGATACCAGACCGCGCTACGGCCGTTCAGTTCTTCCGCGAGTGGTTCCTGTACTCGGACGATGAGAACGCTCGAGCTGCCCGCGACATGGCTCGGGCGGAACTCGTCGGGAAAAATCTAGCGTGCTGGTGTCCGCTCGATCAGCCATGCCACGCAGACGTTCTGCTGCAAATCGCCAACGGAGAACTCGATGCTGCGTCCGGTGGCGAGTCCGCGGAACTTCCCTGATCTTCCCGGCAGGTGGGACGGACGTGACATTAAGTGGGGTGGATGGGAGAAACGCCTCCGCACCTCACTAGATTTCACGTCCTCCCGGGCCTGCGAGGGCTGCAGCTCAGCGACCTCCCTCTGGCAGGCCTCCGGATGGTGGATGCTGCGCCACAACGGAGCATTCGGGAGCGAATGGGAACGCCGCGGCATGCGGAACTTCCACGCCACCCGCTGCGGATGGTGCGGACACACCACCGTCTTCACCATGCACGACGAGCAATCATGGGAGCTCGACGAAACCGACTACGGCCAGGCCGGCTCGTACAACCTCGTCGAAGCCAACCGGCTCTTCTGAAAGGGCAACGAGAACGTAGCGGGACTACTCAACCACGTTGGCGCGCCCCTCCTGAGAGCGAAGATAGTCGGTGAGGGAAGTTACGGTTTCGAAGAGCGCCTGAAGTGCGGCCGCTGTCATACGATTAGCAACGCCATTCAGTGAAGGGTCTCGTGTGACTTCTTGCTGCAATACGAGGATTGCGGCGCGCGACGCGTCTAGACGATGTTCGATGAGTTCAAGATCAGCCATGCTGCTCACCTTATCGCCGTAATCGCGAGGCGTAAATCGGGTCTGACTCCGCCCGGTTTAAGCCTTGTTGGTGAAGCGGATCGCGCCAGTCGAGAACCACCCCACAATCATTGAGGCGAGCATGACATGTGCTTGCGCTTGTTCGAAAGTGGGGGGTTCTCCGCCATGTCGATCAGGCTGGGCCAGCGCAAGCGTTTCCAGCATGCCGATGACAACTGCTCGGTGGTCAGGATGGCCGTCACCACGACGCTCAAGGACAAGTTCCCAGTCTTGCTTATCTCGTAGGCGCTGAACACATTTACTCATTCGGGGACGGCCGTCGTTGGGCGTCACGAGTGCGCCGACCGCGATCTCGGCCGCCTTCATTGCTTCATTCATGGCCTTGCTCGTGTCAGGTTCAATAGCGCGAATCAAGTTCCACGCCGCACTCAAGTGCCTCCCCGATACCGAGGGCGAAGATGCAACTGCAGATGCACCGGCTTCTTCAATGCCCTCAGTAAGGCGGTTGGCTAGGCGGAAAACGGATCCGTCCCCGCTCAGAGTGAGTGAGGAGCCAGTGTGGTCAAGATGCCACTGCAATTCGATTATGTCCTCGTGAGCCGCGTAGCCCTCCCGATCGCTGTACTCGCTGCAGAGGTAGTCGACGAGGCGCAGAGCCCACTTCTCGCCGAGCCGAAAAACATCAGACACGAACTGATCCGTCATAAAGGTTCGCTGGAGAGACCCTTTGGTTGGGTCAAACGGAAGACGAAGTGCAGATCGGAACTCCATTAGCCGAGTGTCAGAAATATGTGGGCCAAGATCGGAGGCAGTCTTTAGGGTCCAGGAGTACAAAGGGCGCTGCAGCTCCTCCGGGATGCGCTCGCGAATCCTCATGAGTTCTTCGACTTCGTCTTCATCGGCGTCCCAAGGGATCCACGCATTCATGGTCCCGACTTTAGTGAATGTCGGGGGAGCGGCGTAGCCTGCTGCGCATGAGTAGGCCTGCACCGATCCGCCTCGACGCGGATACGTGGGTGATCATGCGCAGCGCGACGGATCACCCGACCGCGATCGTGAACCGCGTCACGGACACCGCGGGGGAGGCGCGGTTCCTGGTGATGAAGTGGCACCTCGATCCGGCGCAGCGGCGCATGACGGGCATCTTCCCGACGCTCGAGCAAGCGGACGCATCGGTGCTGTACGACAATGCGGCGCACATTGCGCAGGCGCAGCGGAAGACGTCGGGCCCGCCGAACGGTGGCGGGCCGTTGCACACGTGAGCACATAGCTTCTGCTCCGGGGAGACGTCAACGGCTTACTCAGACGGTGTGCAGTGTTGCACTCTAATCATGTCGCCCCGGGCTACCGTGTACCCCATACATCAACCGGGATACGACAAAGGACGGCCCTCTCAGAACTACGAGAGGGCCGTCCTTCTTGGTCTTAGACCAGATCCGGATTGTTCTTCACGAACCTATTGGCTTCGTCTTCGCTGATCGCGAGAAGCCCCCGGGGAGTGTGTGCGAGCGCGTTGAGAGCCCGAACCCATGCCTTGCTCAGCTCGGGCTCGCGGCTACCGGAGAAATGGAATGCGACGCCCGTGTACGGCGACAACCATACAGACAAGCGTCCATCACCCTGATCGTGAGCCTTATTCCAGCTCAGGAAAAAGCTCTCCTGCTTCTTCAGCTTCTGCCCGATCACAAACTGCAGGTGCGCAAGCAACCTATCTTCAAATTCGTACTCCCGACCACCGTGTTTCAAATACCCCATACACGAAATCTTGGCATTGACGGGAAAATAGGTAAGGGGTTGACTTACTGCAGCATTTGTCGTATAAGCACCGCGACCATCGCTCGCGTCAGGAGTCACGGAGGTTTCCCGGATAGGGGGTATCTGCTGCTTCTGCCCGCGCCAGCGATCCGTCTTTCTCCGTCAGGATCATTCCGGTGTTCGCGTTGGCGGACTCGCCAAGGCGCTGCAGCCACTCGTCATCGAGGTCTGGCATCTCGCTCTCTTCGAAGCTGAACGTCAGTCGCGTACTGGGAGCGATCCAGATCGCGGTGCGGCCGTCACCCGCGCTTGTCCCGTTCTTCCACGACATGAGGAACGACTCGTCGCGCATGATCTTCTGAACGATCACGACCTGCATGTGAGCGAGCAGATGCTCCTTGAAGTGGATCGTGAGTCCGTCGTACCTGATCGATCCCATGAGTGGTCGTCCTTCCGTCGGTGGCCAGCGTCGGCCGTTGGCATGCTTCACCTTCCAGTAGATCGGGCCGACGGGAGGAGAGGCAGGCCTTGACACTAGAAGTGGCGTCGGAAAACGAGGAAAACGCCCCCTCCCAGCCTGGAGGCTAGGAAGGGGCGTGTAATCGCAGCAAAGAGGCCTTCAGTGTGCGCCGTACTTACCTTCGATGTTCTTCGCGGAGGTCTTCAGGATGAGCGCGTAAGCGGCTTGCTGCACGACGATCGCGAGCAGTACGAACACGGGCCAATGTGGCACGACGTCGCCCGTCATCACGAAGTACAGCACGAGCACGATCGCGGCGAGCACGACGCTCACGACGATCGATACGATGCGCTTGGAACCTGAAGGCCAGGTCGGGTGGTTGATGAGCGCGATCGCGAACGGGCTGAAGAACGCGAGGAGCGTCAGCACGCCGGCCGGGATTGCGGGAATCTGAATCTCCATTACGGGCGGTCCTTTCGTAGGTCGAGAGTGTCCTCGATGTTGGTGAGACGGTCGGCGGCGCCGCGGTCGGCTGTCCCGAGCTCGTCGATCTTGACGTGCAGTTCGCGCATCTCGCGGCCGCGCTCGATGTCGCGCTGGTCGAGCCGACCGATGTCACGGCGGATGCCACGAATCTCGCCGAGCACGGCCGACTGGTTGTGGTCGATGTTGTCGCGCAGGTTGTACGGCTCGCCGTTCGGGAGCACGTGCGAGTTCGCGACTTGCTCTTTCACGGCCTCGGTCGATCGCTTCGTGCGACGCGCATCGATCGTGACCTTGCTGATGAGAGCGACGACGACGCCCTGCATCGCGACAATGAGGGCGACCCAAATAGGCTCTGTCATCTGGGCCGCCGCTCCATCCACTGCCCGACAGCGATGATGATGCCGAGCACCACGAGACAAAACGCGGCGACCAGCAGCACCACCACCGCCGCGCTCATGAGAGCTTGTACTCCTTGAACAGACCGGCGATGATCGTCAGGTCGCTCAGCGTCGGGAAACCGCTCTGCTTCTTCCCACGGTAAGTGGCCTTGCCACCCTTGAACAGGTAGAGCCCGGCCCTGTGTGAGCCCGTCTTACCTCGCAGATTGATAAGCATGTCTTCCTCCTCAGGAATCGTGGTGAGTGTGCGTTGTGCGATGAAGGTCGTTGGTTTGACGCTGCGCGGGTTGATCCAGCGGCCTCCGTTCCAGGCGCGGTCCCAACGCAGCTCCCAATGGATGTGCACGCCGGTCGAGTATCCGGAGTCTCCCGCGTACCCAATGACGTCGCCGGCCTTCACCTCGGAGCCCTCGCGCACGTTGTAGCCCTCGAGGTGGCCCACGCGCGAGATGAGACCATCCGCGCGCTGAAGGTCGATCGTGCGACCCTCTCCGTTCGGGTAGAGCCAGCCGTTGCCGAGCCAGAGGCGACCGGATGCTCCGTCTCCGCCGCGGAAGACGACGGTCCCGTCGAACGGTGCGAGCACCGGGTCGCCGCGTTCTGCGGCAAGGTCGATGCCGGTGTGCGTGCCGTCTCGCGTGCCAGCCTCTTCGGTCACGCGCGGCGAGACGGCAGGCCAGTGGACAGTAGCCATGCGCTACTCCTTTCTGAGGGAACGAGAAAGCCCCGCTACTCGGCGGGGCTCGTTGCTTGGTTACTGACGGACGCCAACCCATCCGGTGACCAGTTCGGGTGGACGTCCGTCCAGACTGTCGAAGCTGATGACGCCC
>NZ_JAQPZP010000021.1:0-16386 GCF_037619215.1 Leucobacter sp. USCH14 | reverse complement strand
TGCGTGAGGTTGCACAGTGCAACCTCACGCAACCCGATTGCACCTGCTTGTGGGGAGAGCGGAGCCGTTTGAGGCGATGGTTCAGTCGCTAGCGCGAGGGGACTTGAACTGACCTCGACCCCCTCGCGCCGCGAATCTCGGGCGAGCATTCTACTGTATGAAATCAACGATCTACGGCATCTAACCTGTGGATAACTCCACCGCGATACCCCGACCTACAGGTTGCTTAGCACTTTCGTTAGCACTTTTCGCAGCCCGAGCTAGGAGTCGTGCAAATTGCAGAGTAGCTAGCCACCGCATAGGCATGATGGGGAAGTTTCACGGGCTCTCAAGCTGAGCGATCCAGGATCCGGGCGGTGCTGGCCTCTGGGGTGAGGTCGAGCCTGCGGAGTAACTGCGCGTTGAGGGCGACGACGACGGTGGAGACGGACATGAGGATCGCCCCGATGCTCATCGGCAGTACGAAGCCGATCGGCGCGAGGACGCCCGCGGCCAGCGGCACGGAGACGAGGTTGTAGCCGGCCGCCCACCACAGGTTCTGCTTCATCTTCCGGTACGCCGCGCGGGAGAGCTCGATGACGGACAGCACCGACCGGGGATCGGAGGAGGCCAGGATCACACCCGCCGAGCCGATCGCCACGTCGGTGCCCGCCCCGATCGCGATGCCGACGTCGGCCTGGGCGAGTGCGGGAGCGTCGTTCACGCCGTCGCCGACCATGGCGACCCGGCGACCTTCGTGCTGCAGCTCGGCGACCTTGGCGGCCTTGTCCTCGGGGCGCACCCCGGCGAACACGCGGTCGATGCCGAGATCCCGCGCGACCGTCTCGGCGACGGCCCGCGCGTCGCCGGTGATCATCACGACCTGGACCCCGGCGGCGTGCAGCGCGTCGACGGCCTCGCGCGACTCGGGTCTGATCTCGTCGGCCAGCCGCAGGGCGCCGATGACCTTGCCGTCGGCGATCACGTGCAGGATGATCGCGCCCTCTTCGCGCCAGGTGTCGGCGACGGGGAGTTCGTCCGCCCCGTGCTGGTCGAGCAGGTACGGTCCGCCGACCTCGATGACGATTCCATCGACGGTCGCCTTGACGCCGACCGCCGGGGAGGATGAGAAGTCCGAGGCCACGGGCACGTCGAGCTCCCTGGCGCGCGCGGCGCCGACGATCGCGCGGGCGAGCGGGTGCTCGCTGTCGGCCTCCGCGGCGGCGGCCAGGGCCAGCACCTCGGCCTCGGTCCGGGTGTCGGCGGGATCGATGGCGGTCACCGTCGGCTCGCCCTTGGTGAGGGTGCCGGTCTTGTCGAACAGAATCGCATCCACGGTGCGCATAGACTCCAGCGCGAGGCGATCCTTGACGAGCACTCCGCCGCGGGCGGCGCGTTCGGTCGCGATGGACACCACCAGCGGGATCGCCAGGCCGAGCGCGTGCGGGCAGGCGATGACCAGCACGGTGATCGTGCGCACCACGGCGGCGTCGGGCAGCCCGACGAGCGACCAGATAGTGGCGGTGATTGCCGCCGCGCCCAGGGCGAACCAGAACAGCCACGCCGCCGCGGTGTCGGCGATCCGCTGCGCCCGGGACGAGGACGCCTGAGCGTCTGCGACGAGCTTCTGGATACCGGCGAGGGCGGTGTCGTCGCCGGTGGCGGTGACCTCGACGCGCAGGCCGGAGTCGGTGGCGACGGTGCCGGCGACCACCTGATCGCCGGTCTCCCGGCGCACCGTCTTCGACTCGCCGGTGACCATCGACTCGTCCATCGAGGCCGCCCCGTCGACGATCCTGCCATCAGCGGGTACCGAGGAACCCGGGCGCACGATCACCACGTCGCCGACGGCCAGATCAGCAGGAGCGACCTTTGCTACGTCGTTGCCGTCGATTTTCTCGGCCTCGTCGGGCAGCAGCGCGGCGAGCGAGTCGAGGGCGGAGGTGGTCTGCGCGAGCGAGCGCATCTCGATCCAGTGCCCCAGCAGCATGATGACAACCAGCAGCGCCAGCTCCCACCAGAAGTTCAGCTCGTGGTGCAGCATGCCGAGGCTCGCACCCCAGGAGGCGAGGAATGCGACGGTGATCGCCAGTGCGATGAGCAGCATCATGCCCGGCTTGCGGGAGCGGATCTCGCTCAGCCCGCCCGAGAGGAACGGCCTGCCGCCCCAGAGGTAGACGACCGTGCCCAGGATCGGCGACACCCACGGCACCCACGCGGCCTCGGGCAGCTGATAGCCGACGAGGTGGGCGAACATGTCGTTGCAGGCCACCACCGGCACGGCGAGCACGAGCATGATCCAGAACAAGCGCCGGAATTGCCCGACGTGATCCCCGTGTCCGGCATGCCCATGATCATGTCCGCCGTGTCCCTCGTGGTGCGCGTGGGCGTCGTGGTGATGGCTGGAAGGCTCGCCGTGACTCTGGTGGTGGTCGTGCGAGTGGTGACCGGAGTGGGTGTTCGGCTCGTCGTGGTGCGCGTGCTGAACGTCCACGTGCTCAGGATGCGCGTGCGATCGTGTCGAGGGATCGTTGCTCATGGTCTCGTCTCCTTCGTTCGTCACCCCAGCCCAGAGGCGAGACCGGGGCGAAGGTTCCGCGCTCCCGTGCACGTCCGCACGTCGGGAGCGCGGAACCAGATGCCGTCAGGCGGCGTAGGCGTAGCGGTCGGGGTCGGTGTCGAACAGGGGCCCGCAGGCCGCGCAGCAGAACCAGTACCGCTGCCCGTTGTGGTCGCGGTAGAGTCCGGCGGCCTCAGCGTCGGCCTTCACGACCGGGGTGCCGGCCATGACCTGGCACTCGGTCATCGCATCGGCCGGCGTCTGGGCGATGGTCTCCGCACTGGGCGTATGGTCGCAGCAGCTGCCACCCGTGGCGGAGGTGTCGGTGAGGTTGAGGTTCTCGTATGCAGTCATCAGGTAGATCTCTTCCTTTGGTTGATTACGGTTCGATCGGATACGGATCAGATCGCAAGTGAGCGCCCGGCGGCTTGTAGTTGCATGTATCTGCCACTCATTATGGTGACTCGCTCCCGCATTCTCGTGACAATCTTCTCGGGCTTTCGCTAGGACATGGCTCCTCCAACACAATACCCCTTAGGGGTATTCCTGGCTGGTGTGAACTTCCTCAGCGAGGCGCTGCGCTTGCCCGGTGGGGCGGATGTGACGCAGGCGGGTAGCGGCGATGATCGCGGCCACCGCGGCGATGACCGCGGAGACGATCGCCGCCATGTTCAGGCCGCCGGAGAAGGCCGCCTGTGCGGCGGCGATCAGCTGTTCGCCCAGCGCGCCGGGCAGTTCCGCAGCGGCGGCGAGGGCGCCGTCGATGCTGTCCGACGCGGCCGCCGCGGCCTCCGGGGAGAGCCCGTCGGGCAGGGTGCCGTCGATCCGGTTGCGGTAGGCGGCGAGGCCGACGCTGCCGATGACGGCGACACCGAGCGAGATGCCCAGGTCGTTCGCCGTGGTCGCCAGCCCCGAGGCGCCGCCGGTCTTCTCCGGGGGCACCGAGCCCACCACGAGCTCGGTGGTCAGTGCCATCGAGGGGGCGACGCCGGGGTAGGTGATCACGAAGCTCGCGATCACCAGCGCCAGGCCTGTGCCGGCGTCGAGCTGGGTGAACAGGATGTAGCCGACGACCTGGGTGAGCAGGCCGATCGCGATCACGTTCCCGGGCCGGAACTTCCGTGCGAAGACCGGCGAGAGGGTCGAGACGACGATCAGCACCGCCGCCGCAGGCAGGATCGCCAGGCCCGCCTGCAAGGGCGAGAGGCCTTGCACCGTCTGGAGGTACTGGGTGAACAGCGAGTACACCCCACCCAGTGCCGCCGCCGAGAGCAGGAACACCGCCAGCGCACCGGAGACGGTGCGATTGGCGAACAGCCGCACGTCCAGCAGGGGCTGCTTGGCGCGCAGCTGCCGGAGCGTGAACCACAGCCCGATCAGCACGCCTGCGGCGAGCAGCCCGAGTGTGGGCCCGACGGGCTCTTGGGCGGCGAAGCGCTTGATGCTGTAGATGATCGCGAGCAGCCCGCCGACCAGCAGCAGGGCGCTGAACAGGTCGATCTTCGCCGACGGATCGCGGTGCTCGGGCACGAGGATTGGGGCGCCGATGGCGACGAGCGCCATGATTGGCACCGCGACGAGGAACGTCGCCTGCCAGCCAAACCCTTCCAGCAGCAGGCCGGACAGGAGTGGGCCGAGGGCGACGCCGGCGGAGATACCGCCCGCCCAGACCCCGATGGCGACGCCGCGCTGTTTCGCGTCGGCGAAGATCACGAAGATCAGTCCGATCGTTGCGGGCACCATCATCGCTGCGGCCAGTCCGAGGACGGCGCGCCAGACGATCATCAGCTCGGGGATCGTGGTCAGGGACGCCGCGATGGAGACGGCAGCGAACAGGGACGCGCCGATGACCATGAGCAGGCGCTTGCCCACCCGGTCGCCGAGCACGCCCATCGCGACGAGGAACCCGGCCATCACGAAGCCGTAGATGTCGAGAATCCACAGCAGCTGCGTGCTCGTCGGGTTCAGGTCCGCGGCGAGGTTCGGGGCTGCCAGGAACAGGATCGTCAGCATCATGAACAGCAGCGTCGAGGGGATCACCAGCACGGCGAGCCCCCACCACTGCCTCGCCCCGGCCTTCGGGGCCGCGGGGGTGCCGGGCGCGCTCATGTCGCACCCCCTCGGGGTGTGCGTGTCGTGGTCATGGTCGTGTGCTCCTCTCTGCCGGATCGCCGCCCGGGCGGGCGACCTCCCGCACAAGTCGTATATGTGTGTACGAGTTGCAACGAATACAATATCTCATACATTCCAGTACGACTTGTGAGGTAGAGCATGGCGACGAAGAACGCCCAGCCGACCGGCGGCGCTCGACGTGGCCCGGCGACAGTGAGCCGGGCGGCTAACCAGCGCGCCGACGCGCAGCGCAACCGGGTAAAGATTCTGGCCGCGACAGTGACCGCGATCCGCAAGAACCTCGACGCGTCGGTCGCCGACATCGCTGCTGAGGCGGGAGTGGGCCGGATGACCCTTTATGGGCATTTCCAGACTCGCGCAGAGCTCATTGAGGCCGCACTGGTAGACAGTCTGGAACGCGCCGAGGACGTGCTCAGTCAGATCCCGCTGGACGGCGACCCGCGTGCGGCCTTCCAGCGACTCATTGCCTCCAGCTGGATGTTCGTCGACCAATCCCGTGCCCTGCTGGCCGCGGCACAGAAGGAACTCTCCGCCGCCCGCATTCGCGAGCTGCACGAGAAGGCTGAGGCGCGCATGCGCGGACTGCTGCTGCGCGGACAGCGCGAAGGTGCCTTCCGCGCCGACTTGCCGGTGTCCTGGCTGCTGACCACCACGCACGTCGTTCTCAACGGTGCGGCCGAGGAGGTGCGCACGGGCCGGATCGACCCTGACGATGCGCCATGGTTCATCGACGCGATCTTGCTGCCGGCCTTCACCGCCCCGCCGTCGGCGAGATGACCTCGCCCGCGTATTGCAGGGGCGAGGTCAAGGGGCTTTGCGTCCGGCGAGGACGCCACCGCCGAGGAGGAACAGGGCGCCCATCGGGTAGCCGGCGACGAGGTCGACCCAGCCCTCGGGCTGGGCGGGGCCGAAGGTTTCGAGGTGCGCGAGCCAATGCACGATGAGGATCACCGCACCGAGCGCCAGGAGCAGTTGACCTAGGCGCACGAAGCGGCGGTGTCGGCGGTAGGCGGAATCGGGGCCGGGGACGCCGGCTGGCTGCTGAGATTTCATGAGGTTGTGTGCTTTCACGCTGTGGATGGGCTACTGCTGGTAGGCGATAGTCGCCATCATCCCGGCTTCGCCGTGGTAGAGGTTGTGGCAGTGGGTGAGCCACCGGCCAGGATTGTCGGCGTCGAACTCGAGGCGGAAGCTCTGGCCGGGAAGCACGATCGAGGTGTCCTTGCGAGGGCCGCCATCGGGGTGCTGGTAGGTGTGCCCGTGCAGATGCATGGGATGCCACATCGTGGTCGAGTTCGTGATGGTGAGCGCGACCCGCTCCCCTTCACTGATCGCGAGGGCGTCGCGGAGGGGGTCGTCCATGTCCAGGCGGGTGCCGTTGATCGCCCAGTCGTATTTCTCCATGGTGCCCGTGAGTTCCAGGGCGATCGTGCGATCCGCGCGCTTGGGGGCCAGCGCCACCTCCTCCGCGGCCGTCAGGTCGGCCGCGATCGTGGGGGTGCGGGCCTGCGAGAGGGTGGTGCCTGCCGGGGGCGGGGAGCCGGCCCCTGTGGAGAGGATCGCGAGGGCCTGGTCGACTTTGCCGAGCGCCTCGGCGACGACGGCGAACATGCCGTCGCCGGCGGTGAGGATCGCGTCGTAGCGTTCCCCCATCCCAATCACGATGCTCTCCGCCTCGTGCGGCGCGACTGGGTACCCGTCGGTGTGGGTGATCGTAAGCTGATGCCCGGTGACCCCGAAGCGGAAGGCTGTGTCGCCACCGGCATTGATGATCCTGAGCCGGATCCGTTCCCCGGGTTTCGCAGTAAAGGTTTCAGGATCGAGCTGGGGGCGTCCATTGATGAGGTAGAGCGGATAGTAGACGTCGCCCGCATCGCCGCCGAGGAGGTCGGAGGTAGCACCCATGAGGGTATTGCCCATCCGCATCGGCATGCCGCCATGATCCATTCCGCCCATCCCGCCCATGCCGCGGCTGAGCTCAGCGAATACGTCGTCGGGGGTGGCGTTGATGCCGTCGAGCCAGTCGTCGAGCACGATCACCCATTCCCGGTCGTAGTCGCCCCGCTCCCGGGGGTCGTCGATGATGAGCGGCGCGTATAGACCCCGGTCGAGCTGCGTGCCGACATGGGGGTGGAACCAGTAGGTGCCCGCGTGCGGCAACGCGAACTCATAGGTGAACGTGTCGCCGGCCGCGATGGCAGGCTGCGTGAGACCCGGCACCCCGTCCATGTCGTTGCGCAGAGCGAGGCCGTGCCAATGCACGGTCGTCGGATCGGGGAGGTCATTGGTGAGGGTGACACGGAGCAGATCGCCGACGTTGCCGCGGATCGGCTCCGCAGCCGTCACACCCCGGTATCCCCAGGTCTTGACGGTCTTCCCGCCGAGATCCAGGATGACCGGCTCAGCAGAGAGCGTGCGTGTGACTGTCTGACCCGTGGTCAGTCGGCTCGCCTCGGCCGCATCGACCGCGTCCGCCGTGGGCGAGAGGAACGCAGAGCTCTGCCTCGGGGTGCAGGCGGCCAAGCCCATCGCGGCAAGCGTCAGCGTGCCGGCGGCGAGGAACTGGCGGCGATTCAAAGAGCCGGTCATCAGTGGTCTTCCCGTGGTCGAGGATGGTTTGTGCGGTGCGGGGGTCATTGCGCGTTCGCTTCGATGAAGGGGAGCGGGTCGATCGGCTCACCGTTCAAGCGCAGCGCGAGATGCAAATGCGCACCGAAAGACATACCGGTGTTGCCCACGCGCCCCGCCTCATCGCCGATACTCACCCGATCGCCGACCTGATAGGCATGGGACTCGCCCTCCATGTGGCAGTAGCGACTGGTGAGGTCTTGCCCGTCGACGAGATGCTGCACCTTGAGCGAGAACCCGCAGCCGTCGCTCGCCCAGCCCGCTTCCACGACTACCCCGTCGCCGATAATACGAATCGGGGTGCCGTTGGCGGCAGCGATGTCCTGGGCATCGTGGAACTGCGCCACGGGAGCAGTGCGATATCCGAAACCGTCGGTGAGGGGCATGGTCTGATCGAAGGGGTAGCGCAGCTTCGTATCCGTCAGCTGATCCGGATCGACGAGGCCCTGCTCGGTGTTCACGCGTCGCGGTGCGACGGGGGCGGCCTGAACTTCGACCGCACCGATCGCATTGAACGTCTCGGCGCCGATTGCGGCGGGCGCGCCGACGAGCTGCTGCGCGGGGAGCTCGGCGGCGGCCGCCGCGGACACTGGGGCGAACGGGGCGGGGAAGGCGACGGGGCTCATCATGCCAGCCACGCTCAGCACCGCCGTCGCGGTGGCCATGAGGCTGCGCCGTGCCCGCTGTTGGGGTGGGGTGCCGCCGCCAGTGCCGTCCGTGAGGAAGTCGAACGACGGCATAGGGGTGAGATAGATCTGCTGGCCGTTCACGCGAAGAGCCCTCCGATGACGTAGTAGTTGCCGATCGCGACCGCGATACTCAGGGCGAGGGTGCTGGGAATGAAGACGACGGGGTTCTTGAATGGGTTTCGACGGGTATGCATAACTGTTCCGTGAGTCGGTGGCCAGGGAAGCGAAGGGTTCGAAGCTGCGACAGGGAAGCCGCAGTCACTCGGGCGCATGAGCGACAGGCACACGCACCGGCGGGGTGGGCGTGATCGAACTGCGCGCCTTAGCGAGACGCTTGGAGGACGACGGCCGGGCAGCGACGCGCGCCAGGCACACGCTGCGTGCAGGCCCTCGGCCAGGGTCGGCGTCCGGCCCGGTTGATCCCGGAGAAGGCCGGGCGTCAGTCGATCAGCCGCACCGCTCGTCGCGGCTCAGTGCCGGGGTGCGCGGGCAGGCTCTTGCCGAGATCCTAGTTCAAGTGCGGCTGATCGACAGTGCGAACAACGACGGCGGACGGGCCGCCGGAGGCGCGGGAAGTGCGCGGTTCAGCCAGCCGGCGGACTGTGCGGCGGCGCGGGAGAGACGGAACAGGGCGGGCCTGAGCAGGAAGAGCACTCCGGTCAACAGGGCCAGCATGCACAGCATGAGCATGCTCAGGTGCCCGTGATCAGGAGCTGTGCCGTGCGCGCAGCTCGCGTCACAGCCAGCGGACGCTCCGCTCACTGAGCCGTCTAAGGTTAGCGCGTCGGCCGCGCGTACTGCGTCGCTGGCGGTAGCTGTGCCCGCGGGCACGAGCGCGTCGCGCGCTGTAGCGTTGCCGGACAGGGAGTGCATCGCCACCAGGCCGAAGATGAGCATCAGCACGATCGCGAAGACCGTTCCGGCGCTCTGGATAAAGGGGCGCGTGGTCGCACGGTTCACCGCATCTCGCACACCAGCCCCTTTCGTTATGGTTTTGTTACCGTATCATGCTCGCCTGAGCCGTCGCCAGCTGCCCCTCACAGGCATGCCCTGCGATCCTCCTGGGGATCGCGGCTCCCAGCCTGTGTCTCCCGGAATGCCCTAGCGTAGAACTAGGACGCTCCAGCGATCTGCGGGTGCGGTGCGCGGCAAAGGAGAGGAGGCGGCGATGCTGACCTGTGGTGGAACGCCGCACAGAGACTCGCCTCGCCGACGCCTAGTTTCCTTCAGTCTGCTCGCTCTGGTGCTGGCAGGAATCTTCGGTATGCATGTCCTGAGCAGCTCGGCCGGACACGGCGGCCACGACACGAGATCCCCCGTCGCGCTTATCACGAGCGATCACGAAGCCGCGGATGTCGGCATGGGCGGCAGCTTGGGCACGTTAGCGGGGGCGCACGCATCCGGCACAATGGCCGCACCGGATGTGGCACCGGGAGATGCGCAGTGTCCCAACTCGTGTGAAGATCCGGCGCCTGGTCATGCCGCTCTGATGGTGGGGTGTGTACTCGCTCTGTTGGCGGGCGTCGTGCTGCTACTCATTCCGCTCGTGCTGGAGCACTCCTGGCGCTCCCTCGTCCTCGCGATCCGCTCCCTGCCACTTGCGGGCACTGTGTTGCCGCGACCACGGCCGCCGTCTCTTCTCGTTCTGTCGATCAGTCGCACCTGATTCGCGCCCGCTCCGGCCTCGGCTGGAGCACGGCTGCGCCCTGCCCGGGGCGCGATTCTCTGACTTTGTTGACTGAATGAAAGGACGCATACTGATGCGTATTCGCACGCTTGCGCTGGCTTCGGCCGCGCTGTCCACCGCCCTCCTGCTGGCCGGCTGCTCCCCGAGCGGAACGTCGGACGGGATGGCCGGCATGGATCACGGATCCACCGCTTCTAAGACGCCGACTGAGTCCGCAGCGCAGTTCAATGCAGCCGACCAGATGTTCGTGACGATGATGATCCCGCACCACGAGCAGGCGATCGAGATGGCCGACATGCTGCTCGCCAAGGACGGCATCGACGAACGGGTGGTTGCCCTCGCGCAGCAGATCAAGGACGCCCAGGGGCCCGAGATCAAGACTATGCAGGCCTGGCTCGACAATTGGGGCGTCTCCGCCGATGATTCGTCGACGGGCGGCATGGATCACGGCGGCGGCATGATGTCGGAAGACAGTATGACCGCCTTCGAATCAGCCACCGGAACCGAGGCGACGCGCCTGTTCCTCGAAGGCATGATCGAGCACCACACCGGCGCGATCGAGATGGCCCAGTCCGCCCTCGATGGCGGCAAGAACCCGGACGTGCTCGAGCTTGCGCAGCAGGTCATCGACGACCAGAGCGCAGAGATCACCACGATGCAGGAGCTCCTGAACAGCCTCTGATTCCGGCCTTGACCCGGGTCCCCGCCCACGCAGGAGCGGGGACCCCGCCCGCATCCTCGCAGCTCGCACCGCTCCCCAGTGCCCCCTGCATCCTCTCCGTTGACCGGGCCGCCCGCCCGCGTCCCACAGAAAGATGATCCAATGCCCGCATCTCTCCTCTCCAGCACGCCCCGCCTGCGCGGGCGGCTGCTCGTCACCGCGGCGACGGCTGCCCTCGCCATCGTGCTGACCGGCTGCGCCGCTGTCGCTCCCGCTGCGCCAGCATCCTCGCCACCGCCAACCTTCGGCCATATTCATGCCGTGATCCCAGAAGCCGGGGGAACCCTCCTCGTCGGCACCCATACCGGCCTCTACCGCGTGGACGAGGACGGTGCAGTGGACGGCCCACTCGGCGACTACGACTTCGATCTAATGGGACTCACCGACACCCAAGGCGCGCTGATCGCTTCCGGGCACCCAGGCCTTGAAACCCCGACGGAGCTGGGCTCCCCGAATCTCGGCATTATCCGCAGCGACGACACCGGGAAGAAGTGGCACCCGGTCGCCTTCACCAACGATGAGGACTTCCACGTCCTCACTGCCAGCCCGGACGGTCAGCTCTACGGCATCGGATCAACCAGCCCCGCGCTGCGAGTCAGCAACGACCTGGGGACCACTTGGGAGTCCCGCACCGAGCTCGACGCCGTTGATCTCGCTGTAACCACAGATGGCACGATCTACGCGGCCACCCCTGAGGGCGTGCGCACCAGCACCGACGGCGGGGCATCGTTCACGCCACTCGGAGATGCGCCGCTGCAGTACCTGCTCGAAGCTGCCGCAGACACAGTCGTCGGGGTCGGCACCGACGGACAGATCTGGCAGCGAGTCGGTAAGGGCGAGTGGAAGGCAATCGGATCAGCGACGGGCACCGTCGAAGCATTGGGGCTCTCCCCGGCCGGAGACGTCATCCTCGTCGACGAACGCGGCATCGTTGCACTCGACGACGACGCCACGATCATCCTGCCCGCACTATCGAGCCCCTGACCGATATCGAAGGAGCCCTCACACCCTGAACCTCCAAGCCTCAGCGACTGCTTTCGCACCCCGGTCTCGCCACTCCGACACAGCCTCCTTAGCGCCACATGTGATACCCCTGTTCTGCTGAATACACATAGGCTACGAATCGTAGGCAAAGGCGCGCAGGACTTGGCTTCGCACCTGTCTTCTGTGACGGTCTCGATGCGGGTGATGAGCGCCGGTGACGGCTACAAGTACCTCCTGCGCTCCGTCGTCACCGGCGACTGCGACCGCTCGCTGTCCACACCGCTCACGCGCTACTACGCCGAAGCCGGGACCCCGCCCGGCAGGTGGCTCGGCGCCGGGATCGCGCAGCTCGCCGGCGGTCAGATCACGACCGGCGATGAAGTGTCGGAGGAACAACTGCAGCTCCTCATCGGCATGGGCCGAGATCCCGTGACCGGTGATCCGCTCGGGCAGGCCTACCCGGTCTATTCGACCCCGGTAGAGCGCGTCGACGCACGGGTCGAAGCCCTCGACCCCGAGCTCGGCCCTGCCTCCCGCGCGGAGGCTGTCGCGCAGATCGAGAACGAGGAACGCAAGCGCGGCACCCGGAAGGCGGTCGCAGGCTACGACTACACCTTCTCGTTGCCGAAGTCGGCCTCCGTGCTCTGGGCGGTCGCCGACGCGGGCACGCAAGCGCTGATCGCCGACGCGCATCACGCGGCGATCGCGGAAGTGATCGAGTTCATGGAACGCGAAGTCGCTGCCACGCGTGTCGGCTCGACCGGCGCCGACGGCGGCGCGGTCGCCCAGGTCGATACCTTCGGGCTCGCCGCGACCGCCTACGACCACTACGACTCCCGCGCGAACGACCCGCACCTGCACACGCACGTGGTGGTCTCTAACAAAGTGCGCACGGTGCTTGATGGGAAGTGGCGGTCGCTCGACGGCCGCCCTATGCACGCCGCCACCGTCGCGCTCTCCGAGTTGCACGAGGCGATCATCGCCGACCATCTCACCCGGCTTCTCGGCGTCGAGTGGGAGGCACGCGAGCGGGGCCGGGGCCGGAACCCGGCATGGGCGATCGCGACGGTCCCGGAAAACCTCGTGCTCGAGTTCTCCACCCGCTCGCATCAGATCGATTCGGAGAAGGATCGCCTGATCGCCGAGTACGTGCAGCGGCATGGGCGGCAGCCGTCGGCGGCGACGGTCATCAAGCTCCGCGCTCAGGCCACGCTCACGACCCGGCCAGAGAAGAAAGTGCGCTCGCTCGCAGACCTCACGACCGAATGGCGCAAGCGCGCCACCAGGAAGCTCGGCCGGGATGCCGGCGAGTGGGCGCGCGAGGCGATCCCGGCGGGGATGATGCGGGTGCTGCGGGCGGATGACGTGCCGCTCGATGAGATCGAAGCGATCGCGCTCTCCGTGGTCGAGGCCGTTGGGGCGAAGCGGTCGACCTGGCACCGCTGGAACCTCACCGCCGAGGCCGCACGGCAGACGATGGGGTATCGGTTCGCGACGACTCGGGATCGGGAAGCCGTCAGCGGCATGGTCGTCGATGCGGCCGAACGCGCCTCGCTGCGCCTCACACCACCCGAACTCGCCTCCACCCCGGCACGGTTCCAGCGCCCGGACGGCACCTCGGCGTTCCGGCCCCGCCACTCGACCCTTTACTCCTCGACCGAACTCCTGGAAGCGGAAGCACGGCTCTTGAAACGCTCCCGCACCCTGACTGGGCCGACGCTGCCGCTCGCGGTGATCGAGCGCGTCACGGCCGCCCCGGATCGGGACGGGCGGATGCTTGGCCCAGACCAGGCCGACGCCCTCACCAAGATCGCCATATCGGGGCGAGTGCTCGACATGCTGGTCGGCCCCGCCGGCACCGGGAAAACCACCGCTATGAACGCACTCCGCCGCGCGTGGGAAGCCGAGCACGGGGCGGGGTCGGTGGTGGGGTTGGCGCCGTCGGTGGTCGCGGCGGAAGTCCTCGCCGACGACCTCGGCATCAAGACGGAGAACACCGCACGATGGTGGACGCTCCACAACCTGGGCCGGGTGTCATTCCGGGCATGGCAGCTCGTCATCATCGATGAAGCCAGCCTCGCAGGCACCCTCTCACTCGACCGCATCACCAAGATCGCCGAAGAAGCCGGCGCGAAAGTCCTGCTCGTCGGCGACTACTCCCAGCTCCAAGCCGTCGAAGCCGCCGGCGCCTTTGGGCTCCTCGCGGGTGACCGCGACGACACCCCGGAGCTGTCCACGATCTACCGGTTCACGAACGAGTGGGAGAAGATCGCATCCCTCGGGCTCCGCCTCGGCCAAACCGATGTGATCGACACCTACCAGGATGCGGGCCGGATCGCCGGCGGCGATACCGAGGATGTGACCGCCCTGGCGTATGAGGCGTGGCGTGCCGACCGGGAGGCGGGGGTCGCGTCGATCCTCGTCACCGATTCCAGCGAATCCATGACCGCGCTGAACCTCCGCGCCCGCACCGAGCTGATCCTCGCGGGGGTCGTGCAGCCGATCCGTGGTGAAGTCGCCCTCGACGGCGGCGCGACCGCCGCGGTCGGGGATGTCGTCATCACGCGGGATAACCGCCGGGATCTCCGCTCACGGTCGGCGTGGGTGCAGAACGGGAACCGGTGGACCATCACCCGTGTGCGGCGCGACGGCTCCGTGACGATCCGGCCCGCCGCCCAGGATCGGGGCGGGTCGATCGTGCTGCCCGCCGACTACGTCGCCGAGCACCTCGACCTCGGCTACGCCGTCACCGCCTACCGCGCCCAGGGCGTCACCGTTGACACTTCGCATGTGCTGGTCGATCCGTCGATGACCAGGGAGAACCTGTACGTCGCCATGACTCGCGGCAGGGACGGGAACTACGCCTACGTCGCCGTCGACACCCCAGACGACGCGCACCGGCACCCGCACGAAGCCTCGGATGTGGAGGAGGCCGCACGGCGGGTGCTGTTCGGGGTGCTCAATCATTCCGGTGCGGAGCTGTCGGCGCACGAGACGACCGAGCGGGAGCAGGAGAAGTGGGGGTCGATCCGGCAGCTCGCCGCGGAGTACGAGACCATCGCCACCGAAGCTCAACACGACCGCTGGGCCACCCTCATACGTGCATCTGGCCTCACCACCGCCCAAGTAGGCGCCGTGCTCGACTCCGATACTTTCGACGCCCTCGTCGCTGAACTCCGCCGGGCCGAGGCGAACCATCACGACGTTGACCGGCTTCTCCCACGCCTGGTGAGGGCTCGGGGCTTCGATGACGCCGACGACATCGCCTCCGTCCTGCACTGGCGACTCGCCACCGCCACCGAACACCCTGCCAGCAGCGGGCGCGCGGCGCAGGTGCCGAGGTTGATTGCGGGGCTGATCCCCGTCGCTGGCGGCATCACGGAACCGGATATGCGGCAGGCGCTTGCGGAACGGCATCAGCTCATCGAACAACGCGCTGCGGCCATCGCTGAGCAAGCCGCGGCAGATGGTGCGCCGTGGATGCGGGCACTCGGGGCGCGGCCGGATGATCCACGCAAGCAGGAGGCCTGGGTAAGGTACGCGCGCACGGTCGCCGCATACCGCGACCGCTACGGAGTCACGAGTGACGATGCTCTCGGGCCGGCTCCGGATGGCATCGCGCAGAGGGTCGACCAGGCCCGCGCCACGCAAGCGATCCAACGCGCGCGAGCACTCACCACTCAACGGGCGCGCCCCAAGGCCGCACCGGACGCGCTCATCAGACGGGGCGCGCGGTCGCTGTGATACTTGCGAAGGGGTCCCGCTTCTCGGGTGCCCGACGTACATTGGAAGCACAGCGGCAGAAACCTGCATGACACATTTCGCCTCCGGGCCGGGCCTTCGGACCACCTCCATTAGCGCCGCTATTAAGAGCAGTGCGCTAATGAGAGGAATCATCATGTTGAGCTTCATCGTCTCGGGAGTCGCGAGCGTGGTCGCCACGCTGAACCGTTACCTTCCCAGCCTCCGGTTCATTCAGCGAGTCGTCCACCGCCGCGACAGCCACAAGTGGGGTGTTCCCGCGATGCTCCTCGCGGTGCCCTACTTTCTGCTCGCGAACATCTTCAAAGGCATTCTCGAGGATGGAGGGCACGCCTTGTTCAGCGTGCCGCTCCTGTGGTGCCTGGTCATGGGGATCGTGTTCATCGTGCTCGGCCCGATCAGCCTCCTGCTCCTCGCAAAGGCTCGGACGCGAGAAGCTGTCGCTCGCTGGAACGTGCGGCGCCAGGCACAGAGCCTACAAAAGGAAAGGGCACGCGCCGAGTGGACTTCATCTCATGCTGACAGCCGGTCATCGTAGGGGCCTCGACTATTCCGACAGTCATGGAGTCGGGATGATGCGGTGATGCTCGGACATGCTCCTGCCTCCATAGCGTTTTCGCCAGGCTGGTCGGATGCACAGAAGCCATCTGCCAAGACCATTCAGCTCAACCTCCCGGCTACACGTGACTCTCGAAACAAGGATGCGACGTGGCTAGGCCCCGCACTCCGATCGGCACATTCGGCAAGATCAGCCACCGCAAGATCGGCAAAGGCCGCAACGAGGCGCGCGCCCGCTACCGAGACTGGGACGGCAAGCTGCGCGCCGTCCAATGCAGCGGCCCCACCCGTGCAGCGGCGGAACTCGCACTCAAACGAAAACTTGCCGAACGCTCTCTCTTCCAGCCGGGCTTCATCGGCATCAGCGCCGACAGCCGGTTCTCCGCGCTCGTGGACTACTGGCTTGAAGACATGGAGATCGAAGATCGCCTCTCGAAGACCACAAGACAGCTCTATGAACGCAACATGCGTACCCTCGTCGCGCCGGTCTTCGCTGAGCTCACTCTGCGCGAAATCGGGGTCGCTCGCTGCGACTACTTCCTGAAACAGCTTGCGAACCAGAGCTACAACAGGGCCAGGCAAGCCCGCGTCGTCCTCAGGCTCGCACTCGGGTCTGCTGCACGTTTAGGTGACATTCGATATGGCTGGTTCCGGCTGGCCTGGAAGGATGATCACTATGCCCCCT
>NZ_JAQPZP010000020.1:0-18642 GCF_037619215.1 Leucobacter sp. USCH14 | reverse complement strand
ACGATGACCTTGCGCAGGCATACCGGGAATGGCTCGAAACAAGCGCCCCTTCGAGTTGACAACAATAGGAGCATCATCCGCTGCCCGAACTTCTCCCGGTTGCTAGGCTCGCCGTATGACCCTCCCAGAAAGCTGGATCGCTCACCGCAGAGAGGACCGCGAACTCGTGGGATGGATCGATCCCGTCGACGGCGGGTTCATCCCGTACGATCTGCTGGGCCGCCCGCGAACGTCGGCCCCCGTCGATTGGCTCGCGGCCGAGGAACTGCTCGAAGAGCTCGGCATCGGATATCTTGCCGACGTGTACGCACTGCTCGCCGAAGACGGCGACTGGATTCGTACTCGTATCGTCGAGGTCTCGCCGGCGGGCATCGGCGTCAAGGAAGACGACTTCGGCGATATCGGCGCGGCCGTCTCCACGTATCGCGTGCCGTTCCCGATCGATGACCGGCTCGTTCCGCTGGCTGAAGCTCCGGGACCGGTCCGCAGCCGCTTCCTCTGATGCCTGGCCAGGCGATGCCCGGGCGCGTGACCGAAGGGTGGCCGACCGCTCTGTCGATCGCAGCGGCCATCTGCGTCTGCGCGATGGCGCCGACCTGGTTCGTGCTGCACTGGATCTGGGCGGGCATCGCCCTCGGCGTCGTCGGTCTGGGTCTCGCAGCCCTCGCGGGTCGGGCGCGGGGCGAGCGCACGGGGCCCCGCAGCGACCAGAGCCCGCGCGTTGCGGTCGCCGACCGGGCCGATCCTCGCCCGCCGTCGCTCCTCCGCGACCTCTCGCTCATCGTGATGGGACTCGGCGTCGTTCGCCTGATTCCGCTCGCCGCGCAGCTCGACAACTGGTCGATGGTGAAGTTCACCCTCGCGCTGGGCGGCGCTGTCGCGGTGCCCTACGTCGTCTCGCGCTTCGTCTACCGGGATCGGGCGACGAGCTTCCCCTGGCGCGGCGCGGGTTCCGCGCGCGGCGAGCGCTGGGGGCCGTACCACTGGGCCTGGCTCGTCGCGGTGATCGTACTCGCCTGGCTGATCCTGCCGTGGTACTTCATCACCTCCGGCGTCTATCAGAACTGGCCCGTCGTCGATACGCCCGACCTCATCGCGCGACTCTTCATCGGCGTCGGCGCCGTCGGCATCTGGGACGAGCTGTTCTTCATCTGCACGGTGTTCGCGGTGCTGCTCAGGCACTTCCCCGTCTGGATCGCCAACCTGCTCCAAATGATCGTCTTCGTCTCGTTCCTGTGGGAGCTCGGGTATCGCTCGTGGGGCCCGATCCTCACCATTCCCTTCGCGCTCGTGCAGGGCATCATCTACCTGCGCACGCGATCCCTCTCCTACGTCGTGACCGTGCACCTGCTCTTCGACGCGGTCGTCTTCGCCGTGCTCGTGCACGCCCACCAGCCCGAGCTCTTCGACTGGTTCCCGACCGCTCCGGCCCCGTAGTCGCCCGCGGCCCGGAGCGCCGCGGTTATTCGGCCAGCAGCGTCGCGATCCGGCGCACCGCGAACTCGTACCCCTGCACGCCGCAGCCGACGATCACGCACGCGGCGATGTCGGAGAGGTAGGAGTGCCGGCGGAACTCCTCCCGCGCGTGCACGTTCGAGATGTGCACCTCGGCGGTGGGGAGCGCGACTCCGGCGACGGCGTCGCGGATCGCGATCGACGTGTGGGTGAATGCGCCCGGGTTGATGATGATCGCCGCGCAGTCCTCGCGCGCCTCGTGGATCGCGTCGACGATCTCGCCCTCGTGGTTGCTCTGCATCGCGCGAACGTCGAGCGAGAATTCTGCGGCCATACGCGCTACCAGCGCCTCGACGTCCGCGAGCGTATCGGTGCCGTAGACCTTCGGCTCGCGGGTGCCGAGCAGATTGAGGTTCGGTCCGTTCACCAGCAGGATCCGTCGGGTCATCATGCGCTCCTTCGCTCGGGCACGGCGGGTACGGCCGTCTCCATCCTACTGTCCGGCACGCATCCGCTTTGCCCCGGGCCGCGGCCCCGACTACCGTTATGGGGTGACCGAGCAGCAGCCACTTCCGCACAAGAGCTTCGACCCGACGACTTTCCGGAAGAAGCCGGTGTCGTTCGTGCGGCGGAGCGGACGCATGACTCCGTCGCAGGAGCGCGCGTGGGCCGATCATCACGAGAAGTACGTGCTCGACATCGCGCACGGCCCCGCCGCGACGAGCGTGGCGGACGGCGAGCGCGGCGATCCGGAGCAGATCTTCGGGCGCACGGCGCCGCTCGTCGTCGAGGTGGGATCGGGGCAGGGGCACGCGATCCTGCACGCATCGCAGACACGCCCCGATACGAACTTCCTCGCGATCGAGGTGTTCCGGGCCGGGTTGGCGCGCACGATCATTCGTGCGGAGGTCGCGGGCGTCGAGAATCTGCGTCTGGCCGAGGTGAATGCGCCCGAACTGCTCGAGAAGTACCTGCCCGAGGGGTCGGTCGACGAGATCTGGGTGTTCTTCCCCGACCCGTGGAAGAAGGTGCGGCACCACAAGCGGCGGCTCGTCAATGAGGATTTCGCCCGCATCGCCCTCCGAGCGCTGCGCTCCGGAGGCGTGCTGCGCCTCGCGACCGACTGGGAGAACTACGCCGAGCACATGCGCGAGGTGCTGGACGCGGCGGACGGCTTCGAGCGCGACTTCGCGGGGGAGTGGGCGGATCGCTTCGAGGGGCGCATCCTGACCGCATTCGAGGAGAAGGGCATCGACAAGGATCGCCGCATCCGCGACCTGACGTACCGCCGCGCGCAGCGGTAGCGTGGAGGCATGAGCGGGGGCAGACTCACGGACTGGGCTGGATCGCTGGGCCTGACGGCGCCGATCGTGTGCGCGCCGATGGGCGGAGTGGCCGGCGGGCGCCTCGCGGCGGCGGTCTCGCGCGCCGGCGGCCTCGGCATGATCGGCATGGGGAGCGCGGGCTCGGTGGCCGCGCTCGAACGCGAACTGCGCGCGCTCGAGTCCGGGGCGGGCGTCGATGGTGCCCCGTTCGGCATCGGCCTGGTGGCCTGGGGCATCGAGCGGGATCCCGAGCTGTTCGAGCGCGCGCTCGCCGCCCGGCCAGCGCTCGTCTCGGTGAGCTTCGGCGAGTGGAGCGGGCCGAGTGTCGACACGGCGTGGATCGAGCGAGTGCACGCGGCCGGTGCGCAGGCCGTGACCCAGGCGGCGACGGCCGACGAGGCGAGGCGGGCGGCCGACGCGGGCGTCGACGCCGTCGTGGCACGCGGGAGCGAGGGCGGCGGTCACGGCCATCACCGGGAACCACTGCACGCACTGCTCGCGTCGGTCGTGCACGCCGTCGAGGTTCCGGTGCTCGCGGCCGGCGCCATCAGCACGGCGCGCGACGTGGAGCGGGTGCTCGACGCCGGTGCCGCCGCGGCGTGGGTGGGTACGGCGTTCGCCGCTTGCGAGGAGGCGCTCACCTCGACGGGCGCCCGTGAGTCGCTCATCCGCGGCACCGCAGACGACACGCTGGTGACACGGGTGTACGACGTCGCGCTCGGGCGGCCGTGGCCGGAGCGCTTCCCCGAGCGGCTGCTGCGCACGCCCTTCATCGACCGCTGGCACGGGCGCGAAGACGCCCTGGCGAACGACTCCGTGGCCCGAGCGGAGTTCGCGGCGGCTGCGGAAGCGGGCGATCACGCGATCGTCCCGGTCGACGCGGGCGAGGGAGTCGGCAGCATCACGCGGGTGCGCCCCGCCGCGGAGGTCGTCGCGCTGCTCAGCTGAGGGCGCACCTGCGAGCGGGGTCCCCGTCGGTGCGTGTCGGGCGCGCAACACGCACCAGAACTGACCCCGCTCCGAAAGTGGCCCGCCCGGGCGCGCAGCGATCACTGCCGGGATAGGAAGCCGCGCAGCAGCGCGGACGATCCCTCGACGTGCTCGAGCATCGCCTCGGCCGCCGACTCGGGGCGGCCGGCGAGGATCGCCGCGACGATCGCGCGGTGCTGGTCGTTCGAGTGGACGATGTTCGGCTGCAGCACCGGGATCTCCTCGAGCAGTGCGTTGACCCGCGTGCGAAGATTCGCGACCAGCGGCACGAGACTCGCCGACCCGGAGAGTTCGGCGATCAGCAGGTGGAGGCGCGAGTCGAGGCGGCGGTACGCTGCCGCCTCCGATGCCGAGCACTCCTCGAGCGCGTGCGCGAGCGCCGCGCGATCCTCTGCGGAGAGCTCGCGCCCGGCGGCTTCCCTGGCCGCTCCCACCTCGAGCACCCGTCGCAGCGTGGTGACGTCTTCGACCTCGCCGGCAGCCGGGGCGGTCGAAGCGCTCCCGAACGTCGCATCCGGAGGAATCTGCTCGACGACGAATGTGCCCCCGTACCGACCCCGGCGAGAGACCACGTACCCCGCCTCGGCGAGCGTCGCGAGTGCTTCGCGCACGGTATCGCGACTCACCTTGAGCATGGTGGCCAGATCCCGCTCCGCGGGCAGCCGCTCGCCGGGGCCGATCATCCCGAGGCGTACCGACTGGAGCAGCCGCTGCATCGTCTCCTCGTAGGCGTTGGTCGGCCGAGCCGCTCGGATGAGCAGCTCGATCCCTTCAGCCGACCCGGTCACGTGCGGCGCCTCAGAGCGGCGTCGTGTAGGCGCTGGTCAGCCCGCCGTCGACGAGGAACGTCGAGGCCGTGATGAAGGAGGCGTCGTCGCTCGCGAGGAATGCGACCGAGGCTGCGAGCTCCTCCGGCTGCGCGAAGCGACCGACGGGCACGTGCACCAGGCGTCGTGCGGCGCGCTCCGGATCCTTCGCGAAGAGCTCCTGCAGCAGCGGGGTGTTCACCGGTCCGGGGCAGAGCGCATTCACCCGGATGCCCTGACGGGCGAACTGCACCCCGAGTTCGCGTGTCATGGCGAGCACGCCGCCCTTCGACGCGGTGTACGAGATCTGCGAGGTGGCCGAGCCCATGACCGCGACGAAGGAGGCGGTGTTGATGATCGAGCCGGATCCCTGCGCCGTCATGTGACGCAGAGCCGCCCGGGAGCAGAGGTAGACGCTCTTGAGATTCACGTCCTGCACCTTCTCCCACGCGGGCAACTCGGTGATCTCGATCGAGTCGTCGTCGTCGGGGGAGATGCCGGCGTTGTTGAACGCGATGTCGACCGAGCCGTATTCACGAGCCGCCGTGTCGAAGAGGTGGTTCACCTGGGCCTCATCGGTCACGTTCACGCGGACGAAGAGGCCGCCGACTGCTTCCGCCGCCGCCGCGCCGCTCGTCTCATCCATGTCGCCGATGACGATGCGCGCACCCTCCGCGCGCATGCGCTTCGCCGTTGCGAGGCCGATGCCGCTGGCGCCGCCGGTGATGACGGCGACCCTGCCGGCGAGACGCTGGGTGAGATCGATGGGGGTGATGTCGCTCATGGGGAATCCTTCGGTGTGGGGGTGATCGGGGAGCGCGGCGGTCACTCGCTCGCGAAGAACACGTTCTTGGTCTCGGTGAAGTGCTCGGCCGCGTCCGGCCCGAGCTCCCGCCCGAGGCCGGACTGCTTGAAGCCTCCGAACGGGGTGGTGTATCGCACGGACGAGTGCGAGTTGACCGACAGGTTGCCGCCTTCGACGCCCCGGGCCACGCGGATGCCCCGCCCGAGGTCCGAGGTCCAGATCGACCCGCTCAACCCGAAGTTCGAGTCGTTCGCGAGCTGCACCGCGTCCGCTTCGTCATCGAAGGGCAGCACCGATACCACCGGGCCGAAGACCTCGTCGGTGGCGATGCGGGATCCGCGTTCGGGGGTGACGACTGTGGGAGCGAACCAGGCTCCCGGACCGTCGGGTGCGGAGCCGCGGAACGCCACTCGCACATCGTCGGTGAGGAATGACGCCACGCTCTCGCGGTGCTGCTCGGTGACGAGCGGGCCGACCTCGGTCGATTCGAGCGTGGGATCGCCGACCTGCACGCCCTGGACCGCCTGCTCGAAGTGCTCCATGAAGCGGTCGTACACGCTGCGCTGCACGAGCAGCCGGCTGCGCGCGCAGCAATCCTGGCCGGCGTTGTCGAACACCGAGTAGGGAGCGGTGGCGGCGGCGCGCTCGATGTCGGCGTCGGCGAAGACGATGTTCGCGCTCTTGCCGCCGAGCTCGAGGG
This sequence comes from Leucobacter sp. USCH14, assembly GCF_037619215.1. Classification (NCBI taxonomy): domain Bacteria; kingdom Bacillati; phylum Actinomycetota; class Actinomycetes; order Micrococcales; family Microbacteriaceae; genus Leucobacter; species Leucobacter sp. USCH14. Next base: position 12,561 of record NZ_JAQPZP010000020.1, on the reverse strand, counting down.
TGACCCGCTTCACCTGCTCGGCGCAGCCGGCCATGATGCGCTTGCCGACCTCGGTCGAGCCCGTGAAGACGACCTTGCGCACCGTCGGGTTCGTGACGAATCGCTCTCCGACGACGGAGCCGCGGCCGGCGAGCACCTGGAACAGCCCCTCGGGAAGCCCCGCTTCGAGGGCGAGCTCGCCGAGTCGGAGGCTCGTGAGCGGGGTCCACTCGGCGGGTTTCAGCACGACCGCGTTCCCTGCGGCGAGCGCGGGAGCGAAGCCCCACGAGGCGATGGTCATCGGAAAGTTCCAGGGCGTGATGACTCCGACGACGCCGAGGGGCTCGTGGAACGTGACATTCATGCCGCCGGCCACGGGAATCTGCTGACCGATGAGGCGCTCGGGCGACCCCGAGTAGTACTCGAGTACATCGCGCACGTGCCCCGCTTCCCAGCGGGACTGGGTGATGGGGTGGCCCGAGTTGGTCGTCTCGAGGTGCGCGAGGTGCTCGATGTCGGCGTCGACGGCGTCGGCGAAGCGACGCAGCACGCGTGCGCGGTCGACCGGCGCGACAGCCGCCCAGTCGCGCTGGGCTCGAGCCGCGGCATCGATCGCGGCGTCGGTCGCGTCGACGTCGAGGTGCGCGATCTCGGTGACGGCGTCTCCGGTCGCGGGGTTGATGACGGTGTAACTCACGGCTGCTCCTTCGATGCGGGCTCGGGCGGCGGAACGGGGAAAGGGGCGGCGACGGCGTGCTCCGAACGGTACCGCGCCGCGGCGGCGACGAGACCTGAGAACAGGCGGCGATCCTCGCGGTTCTCCTCGGGGTGCCACTGCACGGCGACGCCGAAGGGCATCGCGTCGATCTCGATCGATTCGATGATGCCGTCAGCAGTGCGGCTCGTCGCGGTGAGTCCGTCGGCGAGCACATCGATGGCCTGGTGGTGGTAGAGGTGGGCGCGGGCGCTACGGTCGTCGCCGAGCAGGTCGCCGATGCGCGATCCGGCATCCACTTCCACATCGATCTCCGTGAAGACCCCCTGGCCCGCCTGGTAGCGGTCATCGCCGACGAGGTCGGGCAGGTGCTGGATCAGGGTGCCGCCGAGCTCGACGTTGATGACCTGGGCGCCGCGGCAGATGCCGAGGAGGGGCAGCTGCACCTCGATCGCGGCGTCGAGCAGTGCTGCCTCGAAGGCGTCGCGGTCGGTGCGCGGAGCTCCGGTGCGCTCGTGGGGGTCGGCCCGGTACCGTGCAGGATCGACGTCCGCCCCGCCCGAGAGGATGAGCCCGTCGAGCCGCGACACGATGGCGCGGGCGATGTCGCTCGTGACCGGCTGCGGAGGCAGCACGATCGCCACGCCTCCGACATCCGTGACCGCGTCGAGGTACACCTGCGGGAGAAACGACGCCGGGACGTCCCACACGCCCGTCTGCGCCTGTTCCAGGTAGCTCGTGACCCCGATGAGCGGCGGCGCGCTCGCCGCAGCGGGCGTCGGGCGCGTGTCAGAGTCGTTCGAAGCCACGGACCCGCTCCCAATCGGTGACGGCGGCGTCGTACGCCCGAATCTCCACGCGCGCCGCGTGGGTGTAGTGCTCCACGACCTCGTCGCCGAAGATCTCGCGCGCGAGCGCCGACTGCTCGAACAGGTCGGCCGCCTCGCGCAGGGTCGTCGGCACGCGGGCGACGTCGCTCGTGTAGGCGTTGCCCCGCAATGGCTCGCCGAGCTCGAGTTGCTGCTCGATTCCCGCGAGGCCGGAGCCGAGCATGCCGGCGACGGCGAGGTACTGGTTGACGTCGCCGCCCGGAACACGGTTCTCGACGCGCATCGCCTGTCCGCGCCCGACGACGCGGAGCGCACAGGTGCGGTTGTCGTGACCCCATGCGACGGCGGTCGGGGCGAAGCTCCCGTCGACGTACCGCTTGTACGAGTTGATGTTGGGGGCGTACAGCAGCGTGAACTCGCGCATCGCCGCGAGCTGGCCCGCGATGAAGTGGCGGAACGTCTGCGACATCCCGTCCGGAGCGTTCTCGTCCGCGAAAACCGGGTCGCCCGCGGTCGAGCGCAGGCTGGCGTGCACGTGGCAGCTGTTGCCCTCCCGCTCGTTGAACTTCGCCATGAACGTGATGCTCTTGCCGTGCTTCTCGGCGATCTCCTTCGATCCGCTCTTGTAGATCGAATGGTTGTCGCAGGTGGGGAGCGCGTGCGTGTAGCGGAAGGCGATCTCCTGCTGACCCAGATTGCACTCGCCCTTCACGCCCTCGCAGTACATGCCGGCGGCGTCCATCGAGTTGCGGATGTCGCGCAGCAACGGCTCGATGCGCGTCGACCCGTGCAGAGCGTAATCGGTGTTGTAGTCGCTCGCGGGGGTGAGGTCGCGGTAGCCGGATCGCCACGCGCTCCGGTAATCGTCGTCGAAGACGAGGAACTCGAGCTCCGTGCCGATGTAGGGCACGAAGTCGTGCGCGGCGAGGCGGTCGATCTGACGCTTGAGGATCTGCCGTGGCGACACGGAGATGGGGGAGTGGTCGCTCGCGAGCGTGAGGTCGGCGACGACGAGTGCGGTGCCGGGCAGCCACGGAGTGCGGCGGAGGGTGTCGAGGTCGGGGATCATCGCCATGTCGCCGTACCCGCTCTCCCAGCTGGTGAGCGCGTACCCGTCGACCGTGTTGAGCTCGACGTCCACGGCGAGCAGGTAGTTGCAGCACTCCGCGCCGTGCTCCATGACGTCCTCGAGGAAGAGCCTGGCCGAGACGCGCTTGCCGACCAGACGGCCCTGCATATCGGTGAACGCCACGATCACGGTGTCGATCTCGCCCGCGGCAACAGCTTCGCGGAGTTCTTCGGGGGTGAGATTGCCGCTCGCGGGGATCATGTGCGCTCCTGGTGCTCGTCGTCGAGGTGAGAATGCTGGTTCGAGCCCGCCCTATCTGCGCGCTGCCGTCGCCGAAAGGTCGGTTTCAAGACCATTACATCACGAGGGCCTGGTGCGAATGCAACTCTCGACGCATCGCGGTTGCATAAAGGTTGTTGCAAACCACCAATAGATCGCTATAGTCGGCAGTGGCGCATTGCTCAGCCGATTCCCAGCGTCGGGCATCGCAACGCAGCATCTCGTATCCATCACACCGTAGTGAAAGAGGTCGACATGGCCAAGGACACCTTGAAAGTCTCGGGTGCCACGTACACCACCGCAGAGTCGGGGTACTTCGAGAAACGGAAACTGAAGCGCGCGGCCGGGGTCTGGGGCCTCTGGGGCCTCGCCGTCGGCGCCGTGATCTCGGGCAACTTCTCGGGGTGGAACTTCGGCATCGATGCCGCCGGGTTCGGTGGCATGCTCATCGCCTTCGCGATCCTCGTGGTCATGTACTACGGACTCATCTTCTCCATCGGCGAGATGGCGGCTGCGATGCCCCACACCGGCGGCGCGTACTCGTTCGGCCGCGCGGCGATGGGGCCGTGGGGCGGGTTCGTGACCGGCCTCGCCGAGACCATCGAGTACGTGGCCACCACGGCGGTGATCGTCTACTTCTCCGCCGGCTACGCGAACGGCGTCACCGAGGGGCTCATGGGCTTCAGCCTGCCGACGTGGCTCTGGTGGATCATCCTGTACGCCGCGTTCGTCGGCCTGAATACCGCCGGTGCCGCGATCTCCCTGAAGTTCGCCATCATCGTCTCCGTCATCTCCATCGGCGTGCTGGTGCTGTTCGCCGTCATGGCGCTCGTGAGCGGCGCGATGGACTGGGGCAGCCTCTTCGATATCGAGCCCGACCCCGGCCAGAGCCTCTTCCTGCCGCACGGCGTGCTGCCGATCCTCTTCGCGATGCCGTTCGCCATGTGGCTCTTCCTCGGGATCGAGGAGCTGCCGCTCGCCGCCGAGGAGTCGCACGATCCGGTGCGCGACATCCCCCGCGCGGGGCTCTGGGCCCGCGGCACGCTGATCGTCACCGGCCTGCTCGTGCTCGTGCTCAACACCGGCGTGCTGGGTTCGGAGACCACGGGCGTCGCGGGTGAACCGCTGCTGGACGGCTTCCGCGCGATCCTCGGCGACGATCTCGTCTGGGTCGCCGGGCTGCTCGCGCTCTTCGCGCTGTTCGGCCTGCTCGCCTCGCTGCAGGGCATCATGTTCGCGTACGGGCGCAACATGTACTCCCTCTCGCGAGCCGGCTACTACCCCCGATTCCTGTCGCTGACCGGGAGCCGGCAGACGCCCTGGGTCGCGCTCATCGCGGGCGCCGTGATCGGCCTCGCCGCGCTCGTCACCGTCGAGCTCACCGGCGGCGACAGCGGCGTCGGCGGAGCGATCGTGCTGAACATCGCCGTCTGGGGCGCGGTGCTCGCGTACTTCATGCAGATGGTCTCCTTCGTGATTCTGAGGCGCAAGTTCCCCAACGCGAAGCGCCCCTACCTCAGCCCCTGGGGTGTGCCGGGCGCCGTGATCGCGGCGATCATCGCAGCGCTCGTCTTCGTCGGCTTCCTGCTGAATGAGACGTTCCGCCCCGCGATCATCGCGATCGTGATCGTGTACATCGCGGGTCTGCTGATCTTCGGCGTCTACACCCGTCACCGCCTCGTGCTCTCACCCGAGGAGGAGTACGCCGTCTCCGGAGGCCTTCACGGGGACCCGCAGCGCGAGGGCTACGGCGGCGCGGTCGAAGAGGAGTTGCTGGCCATGGATGGCAGAGACGAGGATCGCTGAACCCGGTGCGGGGCGGGCGCTCGCCCGCCCCGCACCGGCGCGAGTGCGAATCACTCGGACCGGGATGCCGCCGCTCGGATCGCTGCGGCGAGGTCGCGGGGTCTGCTCCACATCGGCCAGTGGCCGGTGGGAAGGTCGACGACGTCGACACGGGTGAAGTTCGCGACCTCCGCGAACATCGGGTGACCGCCCTCGGCCAACTCCATCACCTGCTCGCCCGAGATCGAGCAGCACACGAGGGTCGTCGGAACCCGATATCGTTCCGCATTCACCAGCGCGACAGGCTGACGAAGCACTGAGGCGGGTTCAGGGACAGCCCTCGCGCGGAATCGCTCGAGCACCTCGGTGCTCAGGCCGTCAAGGCTCGCTTGCTGCCCGAGTTCATCGAACGTCGGGAGCGGCAGCTCTTCCAGGTCGGCCGGAAGATCAGGAGCGAACGCGGTGCCGTCCGCCACCGGGCCGGAATCGACCCAGATCACGCGAGCGACGAGGTCGGGGTGGCGGTCGAGGACGAGCGTGACGGGAAGGTTGGCGCCGCTGTGAGCGACGAGAATCACGGGTCGGTCGGCATTGCGAGCGATGACGTCGCGGATCGCCGCTGCCTGATCCTCGAGCGTCTTCGACGAGCGATCGTCGTCGTTCGCGTCGAGTCCGGGCAGCGTCATGGTGATGCACTGAGCGTGATCGGTCGCGAGGTGCTCGAGGACCTCGTTCCATGCCCAGTCGCCGAGCCAGTGACCGGCGATGAGCACGATGGGTGGGGTGTGTCGTGAAGTGGTCATGCGCCCACTCTCTCAGCGCGGCCGGACAAGGGGGTGGCACTATTTATGTCATGAATTTTCGGGAGGTGAACAGTGAAGCGAACTGAACGACTTCACGCCCTGTCCGAGATGCTGCGTCGCAGTGGCAGACGGGGCGTATCTGCCGAGCGGCTCGCGCGCGAGTTCGAGGTGTCGGTGCGAACCGTCAAGCGCGACCTCGATGCGCTGGAGAACAGCGGCGCGGCGGTCTGGTCTCGCCCCGGGCCGGGCGGTGGCTACGGGCTCGCCGAAGGAGCGACGCTTCCCCCCGTCACTCTGTCTCCATCGCAGGCTGTGGCGCTCATGGCATCAGCGTCCGCAGCATCCGACGCTCCCTACGCAGATCTGGCTGCAGCCGGTATCCGAAAGATCATGGACGTCCTCGATCCGAAGACCCGAGCACAAGCCGACGAACTGGCCCAGCGGATATGGGTCAACGCCCTTCCGGCTTCCTCGCGCGTCACGAGATCAGCGCTGGAGGAGGCGATGGCGGAGCAACGAGTAGTCCGCATACGCTACACATCGCAGAAGGGCACCAGGACCACTCGCGATGTCGAGCCCGTGCTCTTCGCTTCCACGAGCGGACGATGGTACCTGGTCGGCTGGTGCCGTCTGCGCTCCGCAATGCGATGGTTCGCGGTATCGCGGATCGAGAAAGCCAGCGTCACCAAGATCGCGTGCAGCGGTCACACCGTCGACGAGGTCGGAGAACCGCCGAAGAACGCCAGACCGGTGCACGATGCTAGAGTGAGCGGACAATCGTGAATACCGGCCATCAAGTTGTGGCGGGAGAGTTCAGGGCCGAACGATTCAGCCCCGACGCCGTAGGAGCAATCCCTCCCCGGGAATCTCTCAGGCCCCCGTACCGCCTCAGCACGGCGACTCTGGAAAGCAGCGGACCCGCGTCCGCTCACCGACGGTGCAAGGGACCCGCTCGCGCGGCGACCGAATCTCTCAGGTTCCGTACAGAGCGGGGAGGATCCCAGTTCAACCGCGCGTTCGCGCGCGACAGCCCTCGGAGATCCTCGTGACAGCCCTCCCCGCACCCCGCACGTTCCCCGATCGACACATCGGGGTCACCGACCCGGCTCACATCGAGACGATGCTCGCCGAGCTCGGCTACGACTCACTCGACGCGCTCGTCGACGAGGCGGTTCCCGCCTCCATTCGGAAGACCGAGCCACTCGACCTGCCTCCCGGACGCAGCGAGGAGGAGATCCTCGCCGACCTCCGCGCGCTCGCCGCGAAGAACATCGTGAAGACGCAGATGATCGGCCAGGGATTCTTCGACACGCACACTCCACCGGTGATCCGGCGCAACGTGCTCGAGAGCCCCGCCTGGTACACGGCGTACACGCCCTACCAGCCCGAGATCTCGCAGGGGCGCCTCGAAGCCCTCCTGAACTTCCAGACCATGGTCGCCGACCTCACGGCACTGGAGATCGCGAACGCGTCGATGCTCGACGAGTCCTCGGCCGCCGCTGAGGCCGTGCTGCTGATGCGACGCGCCAATCGTGCGCCGTCCACTGCACGTGCCGTGATCGACGCGAACCTCTTCCCCCAGACCATAGCGGTGATCCGGGGCCGTGCCGAGGCGCTCGACTTCGAGGTCGAGGTCGCCGATCTCTCGCAGGGACTCCCCGAGGGCGACATCTTCGGCATCGTGCTGCAGCAGCCGGGGGATGACGGAGCGGTGGTGGACCACCGCGCCACCATCGCGGAGGCGAAAGAGCGCGGCGCGATGGTCACCGTCATCGCCGACCTGCTCTCGCTCACCCTCATCGTGCCTCCCGGTGAGCAGGGCGCCGACGTCGCCGTCGGCAACACGCAGCGTTTCGGTGTGCCGCTCTTCTTCGGAGGCCCGCACGCCGCGTATCTCGCGGTGCGGAAGGGCCTCGAACGCGCACTGCCGGGTCGCCTCGTCGGGGTGTCGAAGGATGCTGCGGGGCGCGCCGCGTACCGTCTCGCCCTGCAGACCCGCGAGCAGCACATCCGCCGTGAGAAGGCGACGAGCAACATCTGCACCGCGCAGGCGCTCCTCGCGATCACGGCCTCGATGTACGCGGTCTACCACGGCGCCGACGGATTGACCTCGATCGCTCTGCGTACCCACGGGCACGCCCGCGCGATCGCCGCCTCGCTCGCAGCCGCCGGGATCCCGCTCGCAGCGCACTCGTTCTTCGACACGGTGCGGGCGGCCGTTCCCGGGCGTGCCGACGAGATCATCGCCGCCGCCTCGCAGCACGGCATCAACCTGCGGCGCGTCGACGCGGATACCGTGAGCGTCTCGACGGACGAGACGACGAGGGCGGAGCACGTCGAGGCCGTCGTCCGCGCGTTCGGCGCCGTGCCCGGAGACCCCTCCGAGGCATCGGAAACGGAAACGCCCGGAGCCGTCGCCCTCGGCTTCGACGCCGCGCTCGCGCGGTCGAGCGACTTCCTGACGCACCCCGTGTTCACCTCGATCACCTCCGAGACGCAGATGCTCCGGTACCTGCGGCGTCTCGCGGATCGCGACCTGGCGCTCGATCGCACGATGATCCCGCTCGGCTCGTGCACGATGAAGCTCAACTCCACCGCTGAGATGGAGGCGATCTCGTGGCCCGAGTTCGCCGGCATCCATCCGTACGCTCCCGCCGATCAGACGCGGGGCTGGCGAGAACTCATCGCCGACCTCGAGGCGCGCCTCGTCGAGATCACCGGCTACGCGGGCATCTCGCTGCAGCCGAACTCCGGTGCGCAGGGCGAGTACGCCGGTCTGCTCGCGATTCGCGGCTACCACCGCTCGCGAGGCGACGACCAGCGCACGGTGTGCCTCATCCCCGCATCGGCGCACGGCACCAATGCGGCGTCGGCCGTCCTGGCCGGAATGCGCGTGGTGGTGGTGCAGAACACCGAGACGGGGCACATCGACCTCGCCGATCTCTCGGCGAAGATCGACGCGCACCGCGATGAGCTCGCGGCCATCATGATCACGTACCCGTCGACGTACGGGGTCTACGACGACGACGTGCGCGAGGTCTGCGACCGCGTGCACGAGGCCGGCGGCCAGGTCTACATCGACGGAGCGAACATGAATGCGCTCGTCGGCCTCGCGCAACCGGGTCGGTTCGGCGGCGATGTCTCGCACCTGAACCTGCACAAGACGTTCGCGATTCCCCACGGCGGCGGCGGCCCCGGCGTCGGGCCGATCGGCGTGGCGGATCACCTGCTGCCGTTCGTTCCGAACGACCCGACCGGTGCGTACTCGGTGAGCGGGGGAGTCCCGGTCGTCTCCACGCTGTTCGGCTCGGCCGGCGTGCTGCCGATCTCGTACGCCTACATCGCGATGATGGGAGCCGAAGGGCTCACCCGGGCCACGAAGACGGCGCTGCTCAGCGCGAACTACATCGCGTCTCGACTGACCGAGCATTTCCCGGTGCTCTTCACCGGTGCGACCGGACTCGTCGCGCACGAGTGCATCCTCGATCTCCGCGCGCTCACCGCGAAGTCGGGGGTGACCGCTGAGGATGTCGCGAAGCGCCTGATCGACTTCGGGTTCCACGCGCCGACGCTCGCCTTCCCCGTGGCCGGCACGCTCATGGTCGAGCCCACCGAGTCGGAGGACCTCGCCGAGATCGACCGTTTCATCGAGGCGATGGCGACGATCCGGGGAGAGATCGACGCGGTGATCGCGGGCGAGCTCGCGGTCGAGAGTTCGCCGCTGCGCCTGGCTCCGCACACCGCCGAGAGCCTGATCTCCGGCGAGTGGAACCGGTTGTACAGCCGTGATCAGGGTGCGTACCCCGTCGAGTCGCTGAGGGTCGACAAGTACTTCCCGCCCGTCGGCCGCATCGACGGCGCCTACGGCGACCGGAACCTGGTCTGCGCCTGCCCCGCCCCCGAAGCCTTCGAGAACTGAGGATGACGACGATGAGCACCCCGAAGCAGACCGCCTTGCACGCCGAGCACGAGACGCTCGGCGCCTCATTCACCGATTTCGGCGGCTGGGACATGCCGCTCAAGTACGGATCCGAACTCGCCGAGCATCGGGCGGTGCGCGGCGCCGCCGGGCTCTTCGATCTCTCGCACATGGGGGAGATCCGCGTCGCAGGGTCCGACGCCGCCGTCTTCCTGAACACCGCGCTCGTCGGCAACCTCGGCGCAGTGAACGTGGGTCGCGCGAAGTACTCGCTGATCTGCGACGATGACGGCGGAATCATCGACGACCTCATCAGCTACCGCCTCGCCGAGGACGTCTACCTCGTCGTGCCCAACGCCGGCAATGCCCAGGCCGTCGCGGCGGCGTTCGCCCAACGGGCGGCCGGATTCGACGTCCAGATCGACGACCAATCGGAGGAACTCAGCCTGATCGCGGTGCAGGGCCCGAACGCCGCCGCGATCCTGCAGGGCATCATCGCCGCTGAACAGCGCGAGCTCGTAACCGGGATGAAGTACTACGCCGCCGAGCAGGCCGTCGTGGCGGGTCACCCCGTGCTGCTGGCCCGCACGGGGTACACGGGGGAAGACGGGTTCGAACTGTACCTGCCGAACGTTGAGGCTGCCGATCTGTGGAATGCGCTGCTCGCGGCCGGGGAGTCGCACAGCTTGATCCCTGCGGGCCTTGCCGCGCGAGACTCACTGCGTCTCGAGGCGGGCATGCCGTTGTACGGCAACGAGCTTAGCCGCGATGTGACGCCGTTCGAGGCGGGCCTGGGTGGCGTCGTCTCGTTCGTGAAGACGGAACCGTTCGTCGGGCGTACCGCGCTCGAAGCCCGTCGAGATTCCACTCCCGAGTCGGTGCTCGTCGGTCTGCGCGGCGACGGTCGGCGGGCCGCCCGGGCCGGGTACACCGTGCTCGCCGATGGCGAGCCAGTCGGACGCGTGACCAGTGGTCAGCCGAGCCCGACGCTCGGGTATCCCATCGCTCTCGCGCACGTCTCGTCGCAGCACACCGCCCCGGGAACGCGCCTCGAGGTCGATCTGCGTGGCAGAGCCGAGGCATTCACCGTCGTGGAACTGCCGTTCTACCGCCGCACGCACTAGCCCTCGTCCCCTGAACCATCACCGAATCAGATAGGAAACCCGCACCATGAGCAACGTCAAAGCCGGCCTCCGGTACTCCGCAGAGCACGAATGGGTCACGAGCGACAGCCCCGCCGTCGTCGGCATCTCCGAGGTGGCCGCGGACGCGCTCGGAGAGATCGTGTACGTCGACCTGCCCGAGGTGGGCGCCACGATCGCGATCGGCGCCGTCGTCGGCGAGGTCGAATCCACGAAGTCCGTGTCGGAGATCTTCTCCCCGGTGGCCGGCGAAGTCGTCGAGGTGAACGACGCGGTCGTGGCCGACCCGGCGCAGTTGAACGCCGATCCGTACGGTGCGGCGTGGCTGTTCAAGGTCGCCGTCACCGAGGAGGGGCCTCTGCTCGACGCGGAGCAGTACGCGGCCGACAACGACGCAGAGGTCTCCGCCGCCTAGGCGCAACGGACTCCTCCCATGCCCGTCAGCGTCTTCGACCTCTTCACGGTCGGCATCGGCCCCTCCAGCTCGCACACCGTGGGGCCGATGCGCGCTGCGAGAGCGTTCGTCGAGCGCGTCGCCCGTGCAGACAGGACTGGCGGGGAGAGCGGACTGGACAGCGGAGACGGTGGGTCGAGCGAAGACGGCGGGCCGAGCGAAGACGGCGGTCTGGCCGCGGTCTCGTCGCTTCGGGTCGACCTGTACGGGTCGCTGGCCGCCACGGGGCGGGGGCACGGCACGTTCACCGCCGTGCTTCTCGGTCTCGAGGGCTTCGATCCCGAGACGGTGCTGCCCGAGCAGGTCGACGAGGCGCTCGCCCGGCTGGAGCGCACCGGCGAGCTGCGCATGGGGGAGCAGCTGGGCGAAGCCCCCGCGATCCTGCGCTTCGCCGTCGGCGACATCGTGCTGCACCCGCTCACGCTGCTCCCGCGGCATACGAACGGGATGCGCTTCTCGGTGATCGACCGCGCCGGCGAGACGATGTCGGAGGAGACGTACTTCTCCGTGGGCGGCGGCTTCGTCGTGCGCGAGGGCGCGGAGGAGTCGCTGCACGAAGGACGCGAGCAGCGAGCGGCACAGCAGCCGTATCCGTTCACGACGGCTGCGGAGCTGATCGACCATGCGCGTGGGGCCGAGCTCACCATCGCCGAGGTGATGCGCGCGAACGAGCGGACGCTGCGCAGCGACGCTGAAATCACGGCGGGGCTCGCTCACATCTGGGAGGTGATGGAGGCATGCAAGAACGCTGCGCTCGAGCGCAGCGGAGTGCTTCCGGGCGGCCTCGAGGTGCGACGCCGCGCACCCGAGTGGCATCGGCGGCTCTCGGAACACGACCCGGATCGTGACCCGGTGTTCTGGCAGGAGTGGATCAACCTCGTCGCGCTCGCCGTAAACGAGGAGAACGCGACGGGCGGTCGTGTGGTGACGGCTCCCACGAACGGGGCGGCGGGGATCATTCCGGCGGTGCTCTTCTACGCCACCCATTACGCGCCGGGCGCTCGGAGCTGGTCGCAGACGGAGCGCCGTGACGCGGTCGCCGAGTTCCTGCTCGCGGCAGGCGCGATCGGGGTGCTGTACAAGGAGCAGGCGTCGATCTCGGGGGCCGAGGTGGGGTGCCAGGGCGAGGTCGGATCGGCATCGTCGATGGCTGCCGCGGGTCTCGCCCAGGTGCTCGGCGGAACGCCCGAGCAGGTGGAGAACGCCGCGGAGATCGCGATGGAGCACAATCTCGGTCTCACCTGCGACCCCATCGGCGGACTCGTGCAGATCCCCTGCATCGAGCGCAACGCGATCGCGGCGTCAAAGGCTGTCAACGCTGCGAAGATGGCGCTCATGGGCGACGGCGACCACCATGTCAGCCTCGACCAGGTCATCGCGACGATGCGCGAGACCGGTCGGGACATGAGCGACAAGTACAAGGAGACGTCGACGGGCGGGCTCGCGGTGAATGTCATCGAGTGCTGAGCCGGTGTTCTGACGGGCGCTGTCGCCCGGTGTGTTCGGTCTGTTCGGGGTCATGAATGTCGGTGGCTGCATGTTGACTGGGGGCATGTTCTCCTTCTCGTTCGGTTCCGCCCCGGCGC
>NZ_JAQPZP010000019.1:0-21772 GCF_037619215.1 Leucobacter sp. USCH14 | reverse complement strand
ACGCGAAGACCGGGAACGGGTCGCAGCCGGCCTACGGGCAGACCGCGGGCGGCGGGTACGCGCAGGACAACCCGTGGGCGCAGCCGTCGAACACCGATCAGTCGTTCGGTGGCGGTTTCGACGATGAACAGCCGTTCTGATCCATGAGCGAGCAGACACACGCGCCGAAGCTGGCATCGCCCGAAATCTCGGATACGTCAGCGTTCCGGGCAGGTTCCGACCATGACACTGCGCACGCGGAATGCGGGAAGACGTGGCGGCAGCGCGGAAACCGGACCGGGCACTGCTCCGGCTGTCACGAGACGTTCGAGGGCGAGGCGCTGTTCGACGCGCACCGAACCACCCTCGCAGACGGCTCGCGCGGATGCCTCGACCCGAACGAGATGAAGTTCCGAGGCATCCCTCTCCGACTCGAGAACGGCTCCTGGCGGGGGCCGAAGATGAGCGCCGCAGCACGCGACGCGTACCGAAAGGACGGCCAGTAATGGCTATCAGAGAACAGATCACGATCGACCTCGCGACGGTCGACATGAACGACGAGTACCGCGTCGAGCTGACTCAGCTCAAGCCCACGCAGGACTACTCCCCCGAGCAGGCGCGCGCGCTCGCCGCCGAGCTGCAGCAGATCGCTGCGCTCGCCGAGCAGGCGCTCCGGCACGACGAGGCCGAACGGTTCGAGCGCATGCGCAACGCGACGCCGCGCGCCGTTACCGGAGAGGCCGTGCTGTGAGCACCGCGACGAACCGCACCTGCATGCAGGCACCCATCGGCCGCGGCGCCTACTGCGGGCGCCCCGGCGCGACCATCGTCGCGGCGACCGCGGTGACGTGCACGAACTGCCAGGCCGCGCTCCGCGCCGACGAGAGGGCATCGAAATGACCGCACGCAACCTGAACTATATGACTGGCATTCCCTCTTTGATGCTCGAAAGGTCAACCGACGCCGGATCCTCGGCCCAGTCATGGACGAATTTGCTGACGCGAACGATCTCATTAATTACTTGGACGCGCGTCATGGTTTTGAGCAACTTCGAATCCATAGCTTTGTACACGTACCCTCGAACCCTCGTATTGCTCGGTTCCTTCGTGAGCGTCCCGGCGAACTGGATGTTGACGAGGTCTTTCGCCCATTTGTTCTCATCTAAGGGTTTTCCCGCAATCGCATCCATTCCGGTACTCATGATCCAGTGGCGAAGCTGTCCGGCGTACTCCATCCTCAGATGCCGTAACCGATCCGTGTCTCGAGAAATCTCAAGCGCATTCTGTTTCGCAATCAAGCCGTGGTTAAGAGCGGCAATCCAAATTGTCGCACCGACAGCCGCGATGGAAACAATCAAGGAGATGACATCAAGCGGGCTTGGAGTTGAGAGACTCTTAGAGATTTGCTCTAGCTGGCAGCCGATCCAATGCAATTCGCAGTCCATGAAACAGCAGCGTACTGGCGCGGGTGCTGACGTGGATGGTTCACGATGAAGCTCGCGATCGCAGACCCGCCGTACCCGCCGATATTCGGGGAGCGGTTCGACACCGCCGGCGGCGAGGGCCGTCTCACGGTGCGCTCGCGCGCGCGACGCTGGTACGGCGACGGCACCCGGGCGAAGACGGACTCCGCGCCGGCAGACTTCCACCCCGACGCCGGCCGATGGGATGACATCAGCGAGCATCGACGGCTGATGGAGCAGTTGCTCGACGAGTACGACGGGTGGGCGATCGCCACGACCCCGGACGGGCTCGGCGCGTACCATCCCCTCCCGGTCTCGGCGCACGTCGCGGCATGGGTGCGTCCGAACGGGATGCCAGGCGGCGGGCGGCTCGTATCTCGCTGGGAGCCGGTGATCGTGTTCGTCCCCGACGCGCGCAGGAATCGGGAGCAGCTGCGGATCCCGGACGTGCTCACTGCAGCGGCTCCGCGTCGCGGGTTCGCGGGCGCGAAGCCGCCGGAGTGGACGAGGTGGGTGCTCGCGATGCTCGGCTACGCACCAGGTGCGGACACCGTCACCGATGTCTTCCCCGGCTCTGGCGCGGTGTCCGCGGCGGCCGACGGCCTCCTCCCGATCGAAGGGTTCACCGGATGACCACGCATCCGCCTCTCACCGAGACCGACCTCGACGCTCTCGCCCGCATGGGGCTCCCCCGAACATCACTCGACCTCCCGAAGGAGAACACCACCATGACGAACCAGAAGACCGACGGGCCGTCGCTACTTCCCGTTGCGCAATGCCCGGAGGAGCGCGATCAGCCCCATCGTCAGGCCAGCGATGGCGAGCACGCCAGTAATGATCGAGAGGACCGGATCCATGGGGACATGGTAACTGCAACTGCCTCAGCTTCGGCGATCTCTGATCCAGCGGACGAGCACCACGATGCCGAGGAGCGCGAGGCCGAGTCCGAGGATCATGCGGCAACGGTAACAGGCGACCGCGAAAAGCTGGCGCTCGACCGCGTCTGGAAGGCGATGGGGTGCGCGTGGAACCCGGACGCGTTCAAGGCGGGAGTCCGCGACACGATGTGGTCTCAGGTGGTGGAGTTCTGCGAGGAGCAGACCGCGAGCAACAATCGCCTGCATCGCGAGAACGAGGAACTCCGCGCCGCTCTCGCCGCCCCGGTCGAGGTGGACGACGCGAGGCTCGCCGAGGTGATCTGGGCCGAGCAGGAGTCGCGTGTGCTGGACGGCTACGTGATCCACACACGGGAGACCGCACGCACCACTGCGGCGGCCGTGATCGCACACCTGCGAGGTGAGGAGCGATGAGCCGCGAAATGGCTGTGATCGTGCGCGCGGCAGAGGCGCGAACCCTGCTCGGCGACATCCCGTTCGGCTATGAGGCGTGCGTCGTCGACGGCACGATCGCTCGGTACAACCCGCGCAGCATCGTCGATCTGTGGCGGCCGACCGCTCAATGGGCGCGCGCTGCTGGGGACGCCTGGATCCGCCGTCACGAGCGTGGGCGTGAACGAGAGCACCGCCGCGATCAGCGCGCTCGCAGGGCCACCGGATACGAGGAGAGATCGCATGCAGGCTGAGAGCTCGTGGTCGGGTTCGTTCAAGTGGCACCTCGAGCAGGTGCCGTTCCAGCTCATGCACATGCGCGAGCTCGCGGAGAACACCCTCGCCGCGCAGGATACAAGCGCGGTCGTCGTGTCGGGCACGAGCGAGAAGGCGCGGCTCCCCTACCGTGTCGACCCCGCCGACGACGCCGACCTGCTGTACGCGACCCTGATCATCTTCGGGCGCGAGGTCGCGGAGAAGATCGGCGGCGCCTCCCCACGCACCCTCCGCGCTCGCATGTGGTCGGGGCGCGACGAACCCCAAGGGCTGCCGCTCTGCACCCCGTCCGAGGCGTTCGCGATGTCGACCGAGATCATCCGGTGGCTCATCGCGTGCACGCACCAGATCGCCCACGACGAGACCTTGAACGACGCCCCCGAGTCACTCATCGACCTCATCCGCGAAGTGCGAGGCCGGTACCCGCGCGCCGAGCCGAAGTTCCGCGCCTACCAGCCGCGGGCGTGCGTCTGCGGCGAGCGCACCATCCGCCCGCTCTGGGGCCCCGACGGTCTCGCCGGCGCGATCTGCGACACCTGCAAACGCACTTGGGAGAAGAAGCCCGCGTGATCGAGAACCGCCCCTGGTACACGTATCGCGAAGCGAGCGTTCGCGTGAACCGTGCCCTCGTCACCGTGAAGCGCTGGCGGCGCCGCGGCATGCCGATGACCTGGGATCCGCAGGGGCGGAGAATCGTCGATCACGAAACCCTCCTTCTGTGGCTTCGCGAGACCTCGGAGCGCAACGACGAAAACCGCAAGATCATGCGCGACACGCCGATGTACGCCGATGACTTGCTCGACCTACCCTGAACCCCCCTAAAGTCATGAATGAGCAAGTGGGCCGGAACGCGAACGTCGCGAGCCGGCCCTTTCTCATTCCATCTCGCGAGGGGCGGGAACCTCGAACTATCGCGGCGTCCCGCCCCTCACCGCTACTCTCGAACCATGAGCGAGACCCAAGACGTCACCCCCGAAGCCCGAGCAGCCGCACGCGAAAAGTACGGCACCAGCACCGCCCCCGAGAAGATCACGAACAGCGCACTCTCCGCGCTCGGATGGATCAGCCTCCTCGGCTTCGCACTCGCAATCGTCGGACTCATCGTCACCACCAGCTCCGACTCAATGGTCACCATCACCGTATGGTCCAACTTCATCGGCGCAGGCATCACCGCAGGCTTCTTCGCCCTCGTCGCCTACCTCGCCACGAAAGCGATCATCACCAGCCGCAAGCAGTAACACACACCACCACCAAACACCCCCAAGGGCCCGCATCCACACCGGATGACGGGCCCTTACTCATGCCCGCACCACCACCGGGCCACCGTGAACGGGAGGACACCCGAACATGGCACCCAACGCCGCCCGACCAGACGCCCAGCAAACGCGCGCCCGCGTCGCCGACCTTCACGCTCAGGGGCTCTCTCGGAACGCGATCGCTCGGGAGATCGGCTGCTCGCCGTCGACGGTGTCGAAGCACTCGAAGCTGCTCGGGCTGTCGTTCGATCGGACGGCTACGGCGGCGGCCGTCGCGGCGCAGACCGTGGATCTCGCTTCGCGCCGTGCGGCTCTGGTCGATCGGATGATGAAGCTCGCCGAGGACACGCTGAGTGAGATCGAAGGTGGCGAGATCGAGCAGGTCGCGATCACGCAGCGCGGTGACGTCGTGCGCACTACTCGGAAGCCTGACATGACGGATCGGCGCAACGGTGTGACGATTTCTGGCATCGCTGTGGACAAGGCGACGAAGCTGCTCGACCGAGATTCCGGTCTTGAGACTGCGACGTCGACGCTCGACGCGCTTGAGGCGGCGGTCGGAGCGGCCGCACGCTCGCTGCTGGACGGCGATCAGACCACCGATTAAGTGCGAACCAAACCTATGCTTTTGCGGCTTTGTTCGCGGCGATGACCGCATCGATCGGAGCGTCTCCGCGAAGCCAGTCGAATACGAGCTCAAGTCGATCGAGCGCAATGCGTTTTCTCTCGAAAGCACCCGACTCGTCCTCAAGTCCCTCGCTAATGTTCTTCACATACTCAGCGACTGGCCCTTCTCCCGGTTCCAAAGTCGCGATGAAACGAATGCGGGCCTGGTCCTCAGCAGCATGATGAGCCCAGTCACCTCGACCCAGTGCGTGCACGATCGCCTCGCTGAGCTGCTCGGCGCGTTGAATCTTGAGCTCACGAGCCTGCATTTTGCGAGCAACTTCCTCTTGCTGACGCTGCCTGTCGGCTCGAACTCTCTCTGCTCTCGCTGGACCAAACACGTTTCCCAGCAGGCCGAAGAGAGCTACCAGGACGGTCGCGCTGCCACTGAAAAGCGCGACGAGAGCAACATCACTCATTGACGAGCAGTACCTGCGGTGCGAGGGCTTGTTGGAAGGACGCGACGACGTCTTCCATTCCCGTTTCCGGGTTCATCACAGTGAAGTGGAAGAAGCCGTCTTTCGCCGAGTACTTCTCCGCTTCGACGATCACGTGCCTATTGGTCAGCGGGTTCGTAACAACCTTGTACTTCCGAAGAGCCATTGCATTGCCTTTCTGTGGCTGAGGTTCTGATTTCTGACTCTATCGGGGGTGCAAGCATTGGAGGTAGCAGCTGCGGCGAACCGATCCCCACTAAACGGCGTCTTCTCTCCGAAGCAGATCAAGTTCCTCGGCACCTGGTCGAAGGGCCCGAAGCACACCATCCTCTCCGGCGCGGTCTCCGCCGGCAAGACGTTCATCAGCCTGTGGGCGCTGCTCATGTACATCAAGTACATCCCGACGTCGGGGCAGATCATCCTCATCGGGCGCACGCTCGGCACGCTCAACACGAACGTGATGCAGCTCCTGATGAGCGAGCAGATCTTCGGACGCATCGCCCAGCAGGTCAGATACACCCCCGGCGCGAAGACGGCGACCATCCTCGGCCGCACCGTCTACCTCTACGGCGCCGGCGACGCGAACGCCGAGACGAAGATCCGCGGCATGACCGTCGCATTCGCGTACGTCGACGAGGCGACGCTGCTCCCCGAGGCGTTCTGGAACATGCTCGTCACCCGACTGCGCGTGCCCGGCGCCCGCCTGCTCGCCACGACGAACCCGGGCTCGCAGAACCACTGGCTGCGCGCGAAGTGGATCAAGCGCGGAACCGCGACGAGCACCGCACACTTCACCTTCACGATGGACGACAACCCATCGCTCGAACCCGAGTACATCGCACTGCAGAAGTCATCGTTCACGGGAGTCTTTTATGACCGGTTCATCCTCGGTAAATGGGTGGCCGCGGCGGGCGTGATTTACCGCGAGTTCGACGAGAACAAGCACGTCATCGCGCGCGCGCAGCTCCCGAAGCTCGAGCGGTGCCTCGCCGTCGGCATCGACTACGGCACCACGAACACGACAGCCGCCGTGCTGCTCGCCCTCACCCGCGAACGCACACCGCGCCTCGTCGTGCTCGGCGTCTGGGGCTACAACGCCGCCGAACACCACGGCGTCACCCTCCCCGACATCGAACTATCCCGGCGCCTGCGCGACTGGGTGGAGGACGAAGGCGAGAAGCCGAAGCACCACCCGCGCGCGTTCGTCATCCCGGAGTACTGGTTCCTCGACCCGTCCGCAGCGTCGATGCGCGCGCAACTGCAGGCCGACGATCAGGTGACGTGGAAGGCCGACAACAAGGTGCTGCGCGGCATCTCCGACGTCGCGAACCTGCTCGCCAAAGACCGGCTGCTGTTCGTCGCCGAGACCTGCGAGCCGCTCCTCACCGAGCTCACCGAATACTCCTGGGATCCGAAGAAGGCCGCCGAGGGCGTCGACGAGGTGCTCAAGGAGAACGACCACTTCTGCGACGCGCTGCGCTACGCCGTGCGATCGACTCGCGGCCAGTGGGTGCGCCCGCTCGGGTTCGCGCTCGCCGCCTGACTCGATGTGCCAGAAATTAACCCGCAACGGAAGGGGGCCGGCGTCATGCCGATGCCAGAACCCAATACCGCGTGGCCGCCGCCCGCGTTCCTCGCCGCCTACCTCGCCTACGCCGAGAACAACGCATGGTGGACGGGCGACCAAGAGGAGCTGCAGAAGCTCTACGGCGGCAGCCACGAGCTCACGACGCACAACGTGCGCAACGGCGTGCTGCAGGACATCGTGCGGAAGATCAAGGACCGCGGCAAGGGCCTGTTCTGGGGGCCGCGCAACGTGCCCGCGAAGCCCGGCTCGCGGCAGCTGCTCCGCTCGCACCTTCCCGCCGCGGCGAACCTCGCGACGCTCTCGAGCGATCTGCAATTCGCCCAGTCGCCGACGTTCCTCGTTCCCGGCGAGGAGCCGGACAGCGCCAGCGAGCGCGTGAAGCTGATGAACGAGACCATGAACACCGACCGCGTGCTCGCCGGCCTCGGCAGCTACGGCGAGATGAAGGCAGCGCTCGGCGCCGCGATCTGCATCCCGATGTGGGATGAGGAGGTCGCCCCGGGCGAGGTCTGGTTCGAGTCGTTCGGCCCCGATACCGCGGTGCCCGAGTTCCAATCGGGACGGCTCAAGGCGGTCACGCTCTGGTCCGAGGTGCAGGAGGGCAATGTCTACTGGCGCCTGCTCTCGCATCACGGCGTCGAGAGCGGCGCGGGCTACGTCGAGCACGCCCTGTTCGAGGGGAAGCGCGACAACCTCGGGAAGCGCGTCGACCTCGCCGCGCACGACCTCGGCGCGCCCTACCTCGACCTCGTCGACAGCTCATCTCGCGTCGCGACCGGCCTCTCCCGCCTCGACGCCGTGTACGGCATCAACTCCCCCACGATCGAGTGGCGGAAAGACCCGTACCTGCGGTACGCCGGTCGCTCCGATTTCGCGCAACTGCACGGCCTGTTCGACGACCTCGATCAGGCGTGGTCGTCGTGGATGCGCGACCTGCGCCTCGGCCGCGGGCGCCTGTTCATCCCTGACACCTACCTCGAGAACCTCGGGCGCGGGCAGGGCGCAGCGTTTGATGAGCTCGCCGAGTACGTCACCCGAGTCAACATGCCGGGCGACCTCAGCGACTCGGGCAACATGCCGATCAAGGGGCAGCAGTTCGAGATCCGCGTCGAGCAGCACGAGCGCACCCTGAACGCGACCTATCGCGAGATACTCCGCAAGGCGGGGTTCTCCCCGAGCGCGTGGGGCGACGGCGGCGGGCAGGACGGCGGGCAGATCACCGCGACGGAGATCGACGACCGCAACGCGGCGTCGGAGCGCACCCGCAAGAAGAAGAACATGCACGACCGGCAGACCCTCGGCGAACTCGCCCGGATCATGCTCGAGGTGCAGGCGGCGAAGTACAAGCGCCCGGGAATGGACCCGGACGTGCTGCCCGTCGTCGAGTTCCCCGACGCGACCACAGAGAGCCCGAAGGACGTTGCCGAGACGGTGACGCTGCTCAACGCGGCGAGCGCGATCTCGCTGCTGCAGAAGGTAGCGCGCGCGAACCCGGGGTGGACGTCGAAGCAGGTGCAGGACGAGGTCGACCAGATTCTCGAGGAGCGCGGTCAGGCGGCGCCGGATCCTGCCGCGCTCGGCCTGGTGCTGGGAGCGGCGCAGGACGCTGACGACGAAGGGGAGGAAGATGACCTCGACTGAGATCGCGCCGCAGCCAAACACGGGTCTCGCCGTGGCCGTTGCCGACTACCTTGACCAGCGACTCGGCGCCGATGCGTGGACCGACCTCGACGCGTTCGTGACGACCGTCGCATACCGGAAGGCCGACGGCAAGATCGGGTTCGAGGTCATCACGAGTACCCCGGACGAGGCCCGGGTCGCGCAGATGCTCAGCCTCGGAGCGCAGCTCGTGAGTTCCTCCCCGGCCGGGCGGTAGGCCGTGGCGCTCTGGGAGGGCGCGACGCCCGCAGACCTGCTCGACGATCTCGGGAACGCTATCGCGCAGAAGTACCGGCGCATCGAACTCGCTCTCGAGCGGAAGCTGCGCCGGTACCTCGAGCAGGCGATCGAGGCGCCGACGGACCTGTCAGCTCGTCTCGCCGCGGTGAAGGCTCTGCGCGAGCAGGCGGCCCGCCTCGTCGCGACGATGCCGCCCGAGCGCGTTGCCGCGGTCGTTGCTCAGATCGCTGCGGGTGAGGCCGCGACGGAGGTTGCCCGACAGCTCCTCTCGATCCCTTCCCTCGCCGGGTCGACCGTCACCTCGGGTGGGCTGTGGGCGGTCGCCGCGTCTCAGATCGAACTCACCGACACACTGCGCGCCCTGAATGCGCGCATCCACCGCGCTCCCGCCGACGCCTACCAGGCGATGACGGCGGCGATGCAGCCCGACATGCTGATCGGGCGGTCGACGTGGGAGCAGGTGCAGCGCCGGCAGGTCGACCAGTACCTCGCCGACGGCATCACCGGTTTCATCGACCGCAGCGACCGGCGGTGGCGCATCGGTAGCTATGCCGAGATGGCTACCCGCACCGCGGCGGCGCGCGCCTGGCGAGACCAGAGCGTCGCCTCGATGCGCGAGAACGGCATCACGACCTTCACGCCCGTGCTCGGCTCCTCAGCGTGCGGAAAGTGCGCGGCATGGGCCGGCAAGGTGCTCAGCGACGGCCGAGTCGGCCGCGTCGAAGTGCCGCACGCGCTCACCGGGGAAGCGACACCCGTGCACATCGACGCGACGCTCGCCGAGGCGCGCGCTGCCGGCTGGGGACACCCCAACTGCAGGTGCGTGCTCATCCCGTCACTGCCGGGCCTCGAACGGCGCGACGTGACGACTCACGACCCCGAGCACGAGCGCGCACGGGACACGATGCGCGC
The DNA here is from genome assembly GCF_037619215.1 of Leucobacter sp. USCH14. Classification (NCBI taxonomy): domain Bacteria; kingdom Bacillati; phylum Actinomycetota; class Actinomycetes; order Micrococcales; family Microbacteriaceae; genus Leucobacter; species Leucobacter sp. USCH14. The sequence goes on along the minus strand of NZ_JAQPZP010000019.1, from coordinate 11,969 downwards.
CCTCGAACGCGAGGTTCGGGCCGCCCGCCGCGACAACGACACCGAGGGCGTCGAAGCTGCACAGCGGGCACTCAGAGACCACACCCGCGAGCACGGGCTACGGCGCCGCTACTGGCGCGAACAGCTCGAGTTCTCGGGTGGATGAACGACCGGGCGGATGCCCGGCGATGACGTGCAGGAGGCACACAGCTATGAACACGAACACCTCTCAGGTCCAGGGCGTCGAGGTTCTCCCCGGTTGGATGATCGGTCGGGCACCTCTCGCGCTCCGCGGGATCCGGTTCGCCGACGGCGGCGACGGCGGCAACGGCGGGGAGACCCCGCCCGCACCGCCCGCGCCCGCGGCGCCCGCTCCCCCGGCGCCGACCCCGCCCGCGGACCCCGCGCCCACCCCGCAGCAGCAGCGCCACAGCGACTACGACCCCGTGTGGGCGAAGGCGCTGCGCGAGGAAGCGAAAGGGTACCGCGAGGCCGGCGAGCAGACCGCGAAGGATCTCGCCGCAGAGAAGGCGGCACGCGCGGCCGAGGCGAAGGAACTCGAAGAGCTCCGCGCCGAGAAGGCCGAGCGCACCCGCCGCGAGCAGCTCACGGGGGCGACGAAGGACATCGCCGACCTCGACGCACTGCTCGACTCGGCCGCGTTCGGGAAGGCGCTCGAGGGCGTCGACCTGGCCGACGCCGACAAGCTCGGCGCCGCGGTGAAGGCGTTCGTCGAGGAACACCCGCGGTTCGCGCTGCAGGACGGCCCGAAGCCGCCCCCGCGCGCGCCGCAGGGCACTCCGACGGGCGGCGGCGGGAAGACGCCGCCGCGCACCCTCAGCGAGGCGATCTCCTCGGAGATCGCTGCGCGCCAGTAACTCGACGGCGGCCGGCCGGTCGTCGTCTCCGTTTCACACAGAAAGGGGCATCCGATGCCCGTCACCCTCAACGAGGCGAAGAACAACGTTCAGAACGCCTACGACCCGGCCGTCATCGACGAGTTCCGCATCCACTCGCCGTTCCTCGACATGCTGCAGTTCGACCAGGCGGTGAACCCGTCGGGCGGCGGCGGCACGCTGACGTACGGCTACCGCCGACTCAAGACCCTCGCGACGGCCGCGAACCGCCCGCTGAACACCGAGTACGTTCCGCAGAACGTCACGACCGAACGCGTCAGCGTCGACCTGGCCGTCATGGGCGGGTCGTACGAGATCGACCGCGTGATTGCCCGCAATCTCGGCACCGGAGCATCCGACGCCGTCACGCTGAACATGCAGCAGAAGATCATCTCGACGGTCGCGCAGTTCAACGATCAGGTCATCAACGGCGACACCGCCGTCGACGCGGCCGGGTTCAACGGTCTCGACAAGATCCTCACCGGCACCTCGACCGAGGTCGGCGTCGACGAGGTCACGGCGTGGAACGACTTCGACACGAACGCGGCCGCTCCGCAGGTCGCGCTCGACAAGCTCGACGAGTTCCTCGACATGCTCAACGGCCCCGCGTCCATCGTCGTCGGCAACAAGCGCGCTCTCGCCCGAGTCCGCGCGCTCGCTCGCCGCGCCGGCATGTACGTGCGCGACCCGCTCGAGGGCCTGCAGGACCGCAACGGTCGCCCCGTGCTGCGCGAGACGTACGGCAACATCACGTTCGTTGATGCCGGGCACAAGCCCGGCACCGCAACCGACGTGATCCCCGTCGAGACGCGCACCGTCGACGGTCAGAGCGTGACGGGCCTCACGGACCTGTACGCGATCCGCCTCGAGGTGCTCGACGGCCTCCACGCGGTCTCGACGGTGGGCTCCCCGCTGATCGAGTCGTGGCTGCCTGACTTCTCGACCGCGAAGGCCGTGAAGACCGGCGAGGTCGAGCTCGGGCCCGTCGCGATCGCGCTCAAGTCGACCAAGGGCGCGGCCGTGCTGCGCAACCTCAAGGTCGCCTGACCGGCGCTCTCCCGGGGCCGCGTGGCATGCGCTGCGCGGCCCCTCTCACGCACGAACACGATCCCGGAAGGGGATACACATGACTATCAAGATCACGGCGCCTGTAGCCGATTTCGACGGCAAGGTCGCGGGAATCCGGTTCGAGGCCGGCACCGCAGAGATCGACCCAGACAAGCACGCGGCGGCGCTCGCCTACTTCCGCCGCCAGGGGTACGGGATCAGCGGCAGCGCTCCCGAGCACCCCGAGCACGACCAGCAGCGGGCGCAGGCCGACGCCGGCAATTTCGTGCCCGATGAGAAGCTCGGCACCCTCAACGGCGAGCAGCTCAAGGGCATCGCGAAGGAGCTCGGGGTGTCCACCGCGGGCAGCAAGACCGCGATCGCCGAGCGCATCGTCGAGAAGCGCGCCGAGAACGGCAAGCAGTCGATCGAGCAGCACGACGCTCGCGACGGCGCCGACCGCGACGGCGACGGCGTGGAGGACGCGACGACCGTCACGACCCCCGCGGGTGGCGAGCAGACCGGCGAAGCGCTTCCCGTCGTGCCTCCCGCGTCCGAGGTCAAGGGCGCGAGCGAGCACGACAGCGTGCGCGAAGTTGAGGGCGAGTAGCTCATGGCGTCGTGGGTTGACACTCGCCCGGGCCGCCCGGCTGGCAGCTACATGGTCGGCGGCGTCGAGTTCAAAGCGGGCAAAGCGGAGACGGGCAACCTGACCGCGGGCGGCCGCGCGCTGTTCGCGGCGCTCGGCATCGTGGCCGCGGAGGATGCGCCCGCCACAGCCCCCGAGGTCGCCGAGACCGGCGTGCCCGAGGGCGCAGTCGTGCTCGACGAGGTCGGGCCCGAAGTCGCCGAGCACGAGCAGGCCGCCGAGGAAGCGCCCGCCGACGGCGACGCACCGGCACCCGCCCGCCGCCGCACTCGAGGCACGAAGTAATGGGCGCGCCGGTCTACGCCACGGCGGAAGACGTGGCAGCGCACTACGCGCCCGCGCAGCCGCCCGCAGAGATCGGCGCACCCGCGCTTCGAGCGGCATCTCGCATGGTCGACCGCATGGCACTCACCGCCGTGTATCGCGTCGACAGTCACGAGATGCCGCTCGACCCCGACGTGCGCGACGCGTTCCGCGAAGCGACGATCCTGCAGGCCGCGCACACGATCGAGTACGGCACCGAGGCGGAGATCGCCGAGGCGAGCGTGCCCGTGTCGCTCGGCCCGCTCAAGATCGGACTCGGTGACCGCGGCGGCTCGCAGGGCGGCAGCGGTGGCGGCGTCGGCGCGTTCTCGACCGAGGCCGCGGCGGCGCTGCGCGCAGCCGGCTTGATCGTCGGGGCGCTGCAGTGAAGCCGCGGCGGATCCCCCGCAGCGTGCTCCCGCACCGTCACCTCGTCGCCGTCGCCCCGCTGCGAGGCTCGAACGCGTCGGGCCGCGTCTATCACAACGAGGTCGTGATCCCGTTCGCGCAGATCGTCGACGGCGCGGGCCTCGTCGGCGGGCAGTACGCCCGCGAAGCGAACGTTACGGGCGTGGTCTACTGCGATCGCGACGCGTTCGACGCGCTGCCGATGCCCGATTCGAAGGTGCGCCTCTGGGCGGGCACGGGAGACGAGCACGAGGCCGTAGTGATGCGCGTCGAGCGGTACAACCATCCGCGGATCGCCGACCTGATCGTGCTGGTGCTCCGATGATGCGGGTCACGGCCGAGTGGAACGGCGACGAGGTGATCGCGGAACTCAACGGCGCGATCCCCGACGCGCTGAACTACGCCGCCGAGCTACTGCGCGGGTGGGCCGTCGAGGCGGCGCCCATCCGCGACGGACCGCTGCGGGCCTCGGCGCAGGTCACGCCGGCTTCGGGCGGCAACGAGATCGCGCACGTCTCGTTCGACACGGTCTATGCGTGGCGGCAGCACGAGGAGCTCTCGTGGAATCACCCGGGCGGCGGCGGCGCGAAGTACCTCGAGGGGCCGCTGCTCAGCCGCAACGACGAGCTGCTCGAGGCGATCGCATCACGACTGAGGAGGGTGTTCTAGTGGAGTACGAACCGCGCACGCACACGGCGCAGGTCATGCTCGGCATCGCGCACCACCTCGTCGACGGGCTGCCACCGATCCCCGGGCGCTCGTCGCTGATCCTGCGCAGCGACGAGATCTACGAGCAAGGCGAGTTCGGAACGTACTTCGACTACGCCCCGCCGGATGATTCGACGACGCCGCAGGAGAAGCTCACGATCACGCCGTACATGGAACAGAACGGGATCCTCGCCGTGCAATACCTCCGGGTGCAGCTTCGGTGGTGGCATGTCGGCCGGTCGGCGCTTGAGGTGCGCGACTTCCTCGGCGACGTGCGCGCGCTGTTCCCCGAGTACACGGAACTCGAGATCGGCGGGCATCTGTTCGATCGGGTTCGACAGGAGTCGTCGACGACGTGGGGCGAAGAGACCCGGCCCGGCGTTCTCAACTCGACGCAGAACATCTCTCTGCGCGGCAACAGGTACGAGCCGTGACGGCCCGGATCACTCACACACATCTCCCCGCACCCGCGGGAACTCACGAAATGGAGACCGTCAGATGACGAAGCCCAATCAGATCGCGCCCACTCGCGGCCGCAACGCGTCCACCTACGAGTGGATCTTCGATGTCGCCTACCTGCCCGAGAACCCGGGCGACCCGTTCAACTGGGTCAACATCCCCGACATCACCGCGCTCGCACCGAACAGCACGGCAACGACCACGGACGGCGCCACCTACGCGAACCAGGGCCAGGCGAGCCCGATCACGACCGGCGAGTCGTTCAACCTGAACGTCAACGTCAAGATGGTCACCGACGACGACGGCAATCCGATCGTGCCCGTCGCGATGCTGCTCGAGGCGGCGAACGCGCTGCTCGACCAGGACCGCGCCAGCGACCGCGTGCTCGCGATCCGCTACTACCACTACAAGGTGCCGCAGTGGGCGTACCAGTTCACCGCGGATGTGTCGTGGACGCGCGCGAACACGGGGAACACCGACCTCGAGTTCCTCGCGCTCACGCTCGCCGCGAAGGGCGACCGCAAGGTCATCCCGAACCCGGCCCGCGAGGGCGAGGTCGCGCCGTCGCTCGTCAACGCGCTCCCCGCGAGCGCCGAAGAGGGGCAGATCGTGCGCGTCACCGGCACGAGCCTCAAGGGCATCACCGGCGTCACCGTGGGCGGCGTCGCAGCCGCGTACGTGCTCGCCGACCCGACGGCGGTCTACGTCACCATGCCGGCCGGTGACCCCGGCGACGCCCCGATCGTCGCCAAGGTCTCGGGCTCCGATACCGCTCCGCTCGCGTACACCCGCGCGTAACGAGCACCACACGACCGGGGAGCACGCGTTTCGCTGTGGCGCGCGCTCCCCGGTTCTCCCCTTCCTGGGGAGCAAATCACAGCGAATCACACAGCGAGGGAGAAACGATCATGGGCTACACAGCGTTCGAGCAGGGCCGCAAACTGCACATCGACCTCGGCGACGGAGAGATCTTCACCGTCCCACCGATTCCGGGCCGCATCGGCCGCGAGATGCTCGGCATCGTCACCGCGACCGCATTCGGCACCGACATGACGAATGCGGAGGCCGACTCGTTGCGTCTCGGACGCTGCGCGCTCGGGCTGCCCGTCGAAGAGGTGAAGCGCGCGAACACGGTTCTCCCCGCGTATCCGGGCCTCGAAGGTCACGAAGAGCGCGAGCAGCGCCTCGAAGATCTCCGCGGCACCGAACAGATCCTCGTCACGCAGGCCGCGATCCTGTGGAACGTGCAGCACGGGTCGATCGACGCCGTGCACGACCTGCTCAATACTCCGGCAGGTGAGGCGTACCCAAAAGCCCTAGATCGCGTGATGCGATCATGCGGGCTGGGGCCGCAATTCAGACTGCTGCGCAATTGGCTCAGTGGGGAGTTGGGGAACCCGACGAGCACGGACTCTATGCCCGATACGAATATCCCGAATGGTACGAGCAGTACCGAACATACCGCGACCAACACATCGACGAACCTCACCTAAGCGTCTTCGACCTCTGGGTGCACGTCGAAAGCTGCTGGGACGCGTGCGTGCTCCCGGATCTCGGGCGCATCTACAGCGTCGACACGAGCGACGACGACGCGCTGCTCGCGAAGCCGTGGCGGTGGCTGTTTCACACCGTCATGTCGCTGTTCAGCGTGCCCGGCAGCATGACCGCTGCGGGGTTCCACAGAGAGGAAACACACGATGAGTGAAGTCGGTCGACTGTCAGCCGCGCTCACGCTCGACGGCGCGAACGAGTTTCAGCGCAAGCTCGCCGATGTCGGGCGCACGTTCACGGACACCGCGAACAAGGGAACCGCGTTCGGGCGGCTCGGCGAGGCCGCGGTGCGTCAGGCAGCCGGCGCGACCACAGCGCTCACAGCGGCCGGCGGCGCGTATCTCACGATCCTCGCGAAGACGGGCGGTGCGTATAACTCGCTGCAGCAGAACAGTCGCGCCGCGCTCGGCGTGCTGCTCGGCGGCACTGAGGCCGCGAATGCGCAGATGGATAAGCTCGACGCGTTCGCCCGGAACTCGCCGTTCTCGAAGTCTCTGTTCATCGACGCGCAGCAGCAGATGCTCGGGTTCGGCATCGAGACGCAGAAGGTGATCCCTTACCTCGATGCGATCCAGAACGCGGTCGCGGCGACGGGCGGCAACTCGAACAAGATCTCCGAGCTCTCGACGATTTTCTCGCAGATCCAATCGTCGGCGAAGATCACGGCCGGCGATCTGCGCGAGTTCGGTAACCGAGGCGTCGATGCCGCTTCGATGATCGGCGAGCAGATGGGGAAGACCGCCGCCGAGATCCGCGAGGATGTCTCGAAGGGTGCGATCGACGCGCAGACCGCGCTCGATGCTCTCGCGAAGGGCATGGAGCAGACCTACGGCGGCACGACCGAGCGCGTGAAAGAGCAGTGGACGGGCGCCGTCGACCGCGTGAAGGCCGCGAACCGCGACATCGGCGCGATCATCGCTGAACCGTTCATCGCGAAGAACGGCGGCGGTATGGCCGTCGAGTGGGGGAATCAGGTCGCTGACGTGCTGCGCGCCGTCGAGAAGCAAGCCGGCCCCGTCATGGATATATTCATGACGCGCGGCGGGGGCCTGTTCGCCGGCATCTATGAGGGCCTCGACCGGGCGCAGCAGTCGATCGAGCGGTTCAACCCGGATCAGCTGAACGTGGGCCTCGACAAGCTCGCCGGGCACGCTCCGGCGATCGCGGCGACGACGGGCGCACTGCTCGCGCTCGGCGGGCAGGTCGGGCCGCTCGGTCGCCTGTTCGGCGGGCTCGGCCTCACGATCAATCCGGTCGTGGGCGCGTTCGCGGGCCTGCTCGCCACGTCGCCCGAAGTGCGCGACGCGTTCGGCGACGTGCTCGAAGCGGGCGCGCCGCTCGTCGATGTCGCGGGCGAGCTCGTGCAAATCCTCTCGGGCGGTCTCACGACCGTGCTCCCGGTCGTCGCCGACGGCATCAGCCTCGTCGCAGGTGTCGCCGGCCCGCTCATCGATCTCGTGTCTCAGATCCCCGCTCCCGTACTGCTCGGCGTGGGCGCGTTCGTCGCGATGCACCGAGCAGCATGCCCGCTACAGGGAACGCTCTCGGGCGTCGCTGACGGGCTGCGCGGACTCGCTGCGCGCGGCGCAGGCGTCGCCGTCGCGGAAGCCGCGGGAGGTATCGGCAATCTCGGCAGCGCGTCGGACATCGCGAAGGGCGGGGTGCTCAAGCTCGGCGACGCAATGAAGACCGCGTTTCTCTCGAACCCGATCGGCATCGCGCTCACCGTCGTCTCTGCGGCTGTGGGCCTGTGGGCGGCGGCGAACGCCGAGGCGCAGCAGAAGATCGAGGACCACAAGAGCCGCGTCGCCGAGTTGAAGGAAACGCTCGACGGTACGACGGGAGCTCTCACCGAGGCGACCCGCGCGCAGTCGGATAAGCAACTCGCCGACACGAACGCTGCCGAGCTCGCGAAGGAAATCGGTGTCAGCTACGAAGACATGAAGGATGCGGTGCTCGGCAACGAGGACGCATACAAGCGCGTCACGAGCGCCGTCGACGCGTACTCCGCGACGATGACGACCGGCAACGAGCAGGCCGACACATGGAACGCGACGTTCATGGACGGGCAGAAGAAGGTTCGAGATTTCAACGAGATTCTCGAAGCTCACCGGTCATCGATCGAGGATGCGCAGGCGGCGAAGCGCGAGGCGATTCAGGCCGAGCAGGAGCACAACGCGGCGATGTCGGACTCGGAGCGGGCGACGCAGCGCATGAACGATGCGCTGTCGGTGGCACGTGACACGACGCAGGACACGACGACGCGAGTGAACGCTCTGAAACAAGCTCTCGACGAGCTCAAGGGCGGTCAACTCTCGGCGGAGGAAGCCGCGAAGGCGCTGAGTCGCGCGAACCTCGATCTCGCGGAGGGCCTCGCGCAGACCGACGAGGCCGGCACGAAGCTCTGGCAGTCGATGCTCGACGGCGCGGGCAGCATCGATCTGAGCACGCGGCAGGGCCTCGATTTCGCTGACGCGATGGGCCGCTCTCGTGATGCGATGCTCGATGCGTCGCTCGCGGCGTTCGATCAGGCGAACGCGAACGGCGATCTCGCCGGTGCCACGAGTGCCGCGCAGAAGGCCGGCGAGGACTACGTCGCCACGCTGCAGCAGACGATGCGCGATGCGGGACTCACTGAGGAACAGATCGCGGGCCTGACCGAGAAGTATCTCGACGTGCCGGCGACCGTCGCGACCGTGCTGAACTCGGAAGGTTTCACCGAAGTCGAAGCGCAGATCGTCGACATTCTCAACCAACTGACCGCACTCCCCGAGGGCACGACGATCACCGTCGAGAACCCGGGCGGGCAAGAGACGATCGACAAGCTGCGCGAACTCGGGTATGCGGTCGAAGAGAACCCGGACACGAAGGAAATCACGATCACCGCGCTCGGCGCGGATGCCGCGAAGCAACAACTCGAAGATCTCGCGGGGACGACCGTTCCCGAGAAGGTATTTCAGGTCGATGCGGAGACGGGCAACGCGCTCGCAGAGATCGACGGCGTGCAGCGGGTGCGGATCGACGGCAAGACGGCCTACGTCTACGGCAACAACGCTGACGCGCAGCAGAAGATCGAGGAAGTGCTCAACAACTCGATTCCTGCGAAATGGGCAGTCATCACGGGCGAGGATAGCGATTTCTGGACGAAATGGGCGTGGATCAAGGCTCAGGCCGCGATCCAGAAGTCGGTCGAGATCATCACGAGACACGTCAGCGTTGGCAGCGCAAACGATTTTGCGGGCGGCATGTACGGGCCGGGCGGTCAGCATTTCGCGGCGGGCGGGTTCGCGTCGGGCATCTATCGCGGTGTCATGGGCGGGATCCCGAAGCTCGGCGTCGACGGGCGGCAGCACATATTCGCGGAGAAGGAACTCGGCGTGCCGTGGGAGACGTACATCTCAGGGAACCCGGCGTACCGAGATCGGAATATCGCGTTGCTGCTCGAAACCGCTCGCCGGCTCTCGTTCCCGGTCATTCCGATGTCGCGGCTCGCAGCCGTTCCGCAGGCCCGCAATTTCGCGGCAGGCGGCACGGTCGAGGCGGCGGCGCCGATGGTATCGATGCAGTCGCAGACCGTCGGGATCCGTCGAGAGCGGAGGCGCGGCCGTAGCGGGATGCTCGCCGAGCAGATCGTGATCGGCGCCGACGCGACATCGAACGATATGAGAAACGCCGTGACGCATCTCGGCAACCTAATCGCACGAGAGGAACGACGCAGATGAGCATGTTCGGGCCGTGGCAGATCCGATACCCGGGCACCGAGTACGTGTTCGGGATGCTCGTGCACGACGTCGAAGTGATCGACTGGGAGCAGGACGCCGACGCCGTCGAGGTCGAGGACGTGCGCCCGGCCGGCGCTGATGGTCTGTGGATGGGGCGCGACACGATCGAGCCGGGCGCGGTCACCGTGCACGTCAAGATCGATTTCTCGTCGAAGCCGTGGCCGATCAAGGAACGCGTGCGCCGAGCGATGGAAGTGCGGTCGGAACTCGCTCGGGTATGGCGCGCCGACGCGGTGCGGTCAACGAATGGCGAACTCGCAGAGCTCACGCTCGGCGGATCAGTCGTCATCGAGGGCCGCCCGCGCCGCCCGCAGTTCGACGATGTCGATCAGTCGGTCGGGCTCATATTCGCCGACCTCCCGTTCATCCCGGCCTCGGTCGAGGCGTTCCCAGTTCGAGAGGACGGAGGAACGTGGCACTCGGTCGAGGTCGGGATCGTCGCACCGGTCGGGCGCTCGGGATGGGTATTCCCGCTCGTGTTCCCGATTCAGAACCTCGAACCCGACGTGCGCTCGACATGGTTCGAGGTCGCGGGCGACATCGACGCATCGTGCATCGTCTCGGTGTACGGGCCGCTGCAGGCCGGCGCGGAGGTCGAGATCGCGTCGGGGTTCAAGCTCGTCACGAAACGGGATCTTGCATATGACGAGGTCGCCGTCGCCGATGCGCGGCCCGGGCGGATGACGCTCACCGTCAACGGCGAGCCGAGCAATTTCATCGCACCGACGAGCGCACGACTCGCGGAGCTCAAACTCACACCCGGGCCGCATCAGGTGAGCTTGCGAGGGATCTCCCCGCAGGGCACCGCGCGTGCCCGTATCGAATGGCGCGACACGAAAGCGGGAATCTAATGGCTGAAACTAGCGGATGGGCGATCGACGGGCCGGTGAAGACGCCTGTCGAGGATGCTCGGCGGCTCGTCTATGGCACCTCGGGTGATGCTCACGGCGTCGCGGGGCTGACCGATCTCATCGTGAGTGCCACGACTCCGACGGGCGGCGCCGTGCAGGTGTCTCCCGGGTCGTGCCTCATCAAGTCGCGCTATGCCGAGGGTGAGACGTATCTTGCGTCTCTGAACGAGGCGACGACGCTCGCCGTCACGCCGGCGCCGTCGGGTTCGGGGCGAACTGACGCGGTCGTGTTCGAGGTATTCGATCCGTGGGCGCAGAACTCCCCGGTCCCGGTCCCCGCGGATCCGCTGACGTTCGAGTATTTCCAGCTGCGCATTATCGAGGGCGTTCCCTCGACGATCAAGTCGCCGTTCCTGAGCGACATTCCCGGATACGGGAGCCGGACGGGGCTCGTGCTCGATCGCATCGCGATTCCCGCGGGCCGCGGTGACGTGCAGGACTCAATGCTGAAGCGTCTTGCGCCGCCGCATACGCCGAAGACCCGGCGCCGCATGTTTCAGGCGTTCCCGACGGGGCAGCTGACCGAGGGGCGACGGATACCGAATCTCGCGTATGGCGACTGGCCGCTGTGGAATACCGAGCGCCCTGTCGTCGACGTGCCGAAGTGGGCACGCTATGTGCGCATCGCGGCCTACGTCGAGGGCGCATGGTACGCGAAGGGTAATAGCAACACCGAGCGGTTCGTCGCCGGCACGCGCGTCGGCATCGGCGGACAGTTCTCGCAGAATGGGGTCATCACCCGCGACCCCGAGGATGCGGGCAGCCGCGGCGGGTTCATGATGATCGGTCAGGTTCCCGTGCCGGCCTCGATCCGGGGCACCGAGCAGCCGCTCATCCTGCAAGGTTTGCGTTCGTCGGGCGGCACGACGGGCGGCCTGTTCGTCGATTACCAGACGTGCATCTCGTTCGATTACGAGTTCTCCGAGGAACTCTGAGAGGGGTAGAACATGGGCGCGGAGCGCTACGCGTTGCAACGCTATGGGTCATGGGAATGGCTCGATTATGACGCGTTCCTCGTCACCTCTGACGGGCCGGAGTGGGCGCGCAACGCCTACGGCATCATGCGTGCCACGGTCCCCGCACCCGCCGCGCACCGCGTGACCGCGGAGGACGGACGGGATCTGTTCGAGGAATGGGGAACGTTCGTCCATTACGAGATCGACTCGCCGGGGCTCAAGCGCCGCGAGTGGACCGGCATTGTCGCGGAGGCAACGCTCGGCGCGAACGGGTGGGATCTCGTCATCGTCGAGCACCCGGGCTACCTCAAAGACACACC
>NZ_JAQPZP010000018.1:0-25462 GCF_037619215.1 Leucobacter sp. USCH14 | reverse complement strand
AGGGGGCATAGTGATCATCCTTCCAGGCCAGCCGGAACCAGCCATATCGAATGTCACCTAAACGTGCAGCAGACCCGTTCGTGATCCAGTAGTTCGCGCTGACCTCACGACCGGGCGCGGTCGCCTGCCCGTACGCGTCGACGCCGGCATTGTGATGGATCAGCACGCCAGCGATCCGGGCCTGGCGCGGCTGCCAACGGTCGAGCGCGGGGATGTCGTACTTCATGTTCGCAAGTGGCGAGACCGTCATGTCGCCCTCCTTTCTGTGGGTACGAAAAAGCCCCGCTACTCGGCGGGGCTCGAATCGGGGTTGGGTTAGAGTGACCGCATGAACGCAGATGCATCTCCATTCACGGACCGTCAACGTAGAGGGGCGCATCTCGGCAACGTGACCTACGCGCTTAGGACGCATCTCATGTCTCCATCGGAGGGACACAAGCCGATCTATGCGGCGATCAAGCTCGCGCGAGGCGCGGGGTGTGACGACGCGAGTTTGATACAGGCGCTGAACGAAGGTCTCGCCGCTGAGAACGAGCGAATCGGCAATGTGAACATTCCTGCCGAGCAGCTCATTGCGGAAGCTGGACGAGATCCTATGACCCTCACGGAAGCCAGGGAGTACCTCGATGAGATCGGCTTCGGGTAAACCGGTCCCCGTCTTGGGGCGTCGCCCTCTCTGCTGCAGCAATGCGAAAGCTCCCGCTACTTGGCGGGGCTCAATGGTTAGTTACTGACGGACGCCAACCCATCCGGTGACCAGTTCGGGTGGACGTCCGTCCAGACTGTCGAAGCTGATGACGCCCGCAGCTTTGTCGATCACCGGGAACACGTCACGCTGGTCCGTGAACACGACCACTTGCCGGTCGGGTTCCACGCTGAGATGCCCGTCACGCACGGTAAACGGTTCCATCGCGACGCCCTGAAACACGATGTTCTGTTCCGGTTCCGGTTCGGGTTCCGGGATCGGTGGGACGACATCGGTTATCGGTTCGCCGCAAGCCCCGCACATCACTTCATAGGTTGGGTCGTCGAGCTCGATGCCGATGTTGCTATTGCCGCACCCATCGGTACGGCACGTTACTTTGTGGATCATCCGTTATCCGTTCGCTGAGTTGGGCGTCATCTGTATCGCGGTCCAATGGGCGCCGATTGTTCGGGCAACAATTGACATTGACCCGAGAATCACGACACACGAGTCACTTGTCACAGAATCGACCGTCACTGTTGTGTCACGCGCATCACCAAAGACGGTGACCGAGACGCGCGGTGCCACGGTGAAACGGCCGACCGGGAACGTCACAGTCACTCGTGTGACACCACCCGCTGCAACCGAACGCTGCGTCACGATACCGCCTGAGATCGCGTACGGTGCAGAGATCCCACCCGCACTGTTCAGGTAAGCATCACCTTGAGTGTCGCCTTGGAACTTAACCGCCCCGCCGAATTCGACATCGCCCCAGAACCGCGACTTCTGCCCTGCGGGTGCGTAAATCTGAACGTTGCTCGCCCGCAGCTCGCCGTATGTCTGAAAGTAGCCACCTTCGTTGCTGAACAGGTAGTTGTCGTACCCGGAGAACTGCACGTTGGCAGCCCGAGAATTGCTGCCAATACCATTCGGCTTAGGCCCTTGAAAGCTGAGAGCTACCGATGACGGGAATCCCACAGGGGAGCCGTCGTCAGAACTGAATCTCTGCTGGAACCCTATGCGTCCAAAAGCGTCGAGGTTGAACCCGTACTCACCAGACGCGGACCAGCCAGCGGCCTCCGTGTGGTCTGTCACTGACTTCTCTCGGCGCGAAACCAGAGTGTTGCCCCCGGATATGTAGGTGAGTCTGTTCTGGTAAGTGAACGAGCTGAATTGAGCTGACAGCCGGACGCCGCCGTTGGCCCCACTCAAGTTCAGAATGCCCTGCGTGTCGATCGACATCGACGCCACTACCTGATTCAGGTTGTTGAATCCTTGAATGCCGTACTGGTTGAACTCCATGCGCTGACCCGAAGCTGACGTGCGGATCGTGGAACCCGTCAGAGTCGCAGCGGTAAGCGTTAGGCCGGTCGCGGACTTGAAATTGAGCGCGTCTACCGACAGCTTCACGCCAGTGATGGCACCGTTCTCAATCAGAACGTTGCCAACTGATCCGGGCACGAGTAGCGAGTTCCCGACCAACGAGTTGGGAGCCCACTTGGTGCCGTCCCACACGTTCACAGTGGCGATACGCGTTTTCCCGTCGACTACCTGTGTCTCATACCACACATCACTTTGCTTGAACGGGCGGTCCGGGAGAGCGACAGGCGTGATCGGTTGCGAGTAGATCGAGTTCTTCCCGTCAGCGGTTTGCTTTGCGAGCAACGCTTCTTCGACCGCCTCGTCAGCAGCAGCGTGAGCTTCATCGACGCGGCCCGCGGCGATCAGCCCCAGTTCGAACGCGGCATCGGCGCTCCCATCCGAGGCGCCGAGACGCTCCGGGAGGAACGTCGACTCGACCGCCGTACCATCGGCGATGTCGCTGAGTTCCGTGAGGCCCTCGTCGTGCGTGCCGGCGAGCGAGTACGCATCGACCGCCGCAGTCACGCCGTCGGTGATTCCCTGCGAGGTGCCGTCGTCAAGCTCGATCGCGGTGAACGGGAGTTGCTTCGCGCGCCCCGCATCGAGTCGCCGTTCGATCCCGACGAGCTTTCGCGCGAGCTTCCGCGCATCCTTATCCGACATGGGATCCTCTCAGTTCTAAGCGGGCACGAGTTGAATGCTCGCCCGATTGCTCGACGGCCGTGACCACGACTCGACCCGAGCGAGGCCCGACCAACGGGTGCCGATCGTCGTGATGCCGTCGATCTGAATGAGATCTCCGACTCGCCACGCCCCGATCGGGCAGTTCGGGTGTTCGCGCACCTCGATCGAGTGCGGGAACAGTTCGCCCGTCGTTGCTTTGAGCTCGCTTCGGAGACGAGCCTGAATCTGCGCGCGCGTCTTCGCCGACTTGTCTTCGACGGTGACAGCGCGCCGCATCCGCTCCGTCGGCACGCTCATCGTCTCCCGGATCGCTTTCGATCCCTCACCGGCGCCGATGCCGGCCGCGGCGTTGGCATATTCGAGGCGTTCGAGTTCGAGCGCGCCGATGATGTTGACCGCCGTGTCGAACACGAGATCGTCTCGGCGGGTGCCCGCGGCGGGATAGTGCACGTTGATCGCGACCTGCGGTGCGCCGGTCGTGTAGACCGTGCTCGTCGTCCACTCAATACCCGCTGTGTCGCAGATGTCCTGCAGCACCTTGTACGCATCGGGGAGTTCGGCGCCGTCAACCACATACGCGCCGTTCCCGTCGCGCTGCTGATCCTTGAGCGCGTCGTAACTCGCCTTCGCCCGGTCATAGTCGATCTGCGCGAGCGCCTTCGTGCGCCGAGCGGTCGCGACTGCTGCACGCCCCGCAGCGATCTCCGCGTTGTACCCTGCGAGCGCCGCGTTGTACGTCGCTCTGCGGGTCGCGAGCGCTTGCTTCGCCTGCTCGATCTGCGCCGCATCGGCGTTCTCGAACACGAGCCGCGTGATGAGGTTCTGCGCCTCAGTCACGAGCACGCGCGCCTGCGCGACCTCGTCGGCGAGCGTGACACTGTCCTCCTGCATGTTGATCGTCGAGATCCGACTCGTCTTCGAGAACGAGTCGAGCGTGAGGCGGCGCTGATCCATGACCGCACGAGCGGCCGCGATCCGATCATCGAGATCTGACCCGAGGCGAACGGGTGTCGATCCGTTCACGGTGCACCCGTACCATGCGTTGCGCCATGCCTGCACGTCGACGACGAGTTGCCGAAGCATCGCCGCGGGATCCGCCCGAACGCCCCGGATCAGGCCCTCATAGGGTGTGTCTTTGAGGTAGCCCGGGTGCTCGACGATGACGAGATCCCACCCGTTCGCGCCGAGCGTTGCCTCCGCGACGATGCCGGTCCACTCGCGGCGCTTGAGCCCCGGCGAGTCGATCTCGTAATGCACGAACGTTCCCCATTCCTCGAACAGATCTCGCCCGTCTTCCGCGATCACACGGTGCGCGGCGGGTGCGGGGACCGTGGCGCGCATGATGCCGTAGGCGTTGCGCGCCCACTCCGGCCCGTCAGAGGTGACGAGGAACGCGTCGTAATCGAGCCACTCCCACGACCCATAGCGTTGCAACGCGTAGCGTTCCGCGCCCATGTCTTACCCCTCTCAGAGTTCCTCGGAGAACTCGTAATCGAACGAGATGCACGTCTGGTAATCGACGAACAGCCCGCCCGTGCTCATACTCGACGAACGCAAACCCTGCAGGATGAGCGGCTGCTCGGTGCCCCGGATCGAGGCCGGCACGGGAACCTGACCGATCATCATGAACCCGCCGCGGCTGCCCGCATCCTCGGGGTCGCGGGTGATGACCCCATTCTGCGAGAACTGTCCGCCGATGCCGACGCGCGTGCCGGCGACGAACCGCTCGGTGTTGCTATTGCCCTTCGCGTACCATGCGCCCTCGACGTAGGCCGCGATGCGCACATATCGCGCCCACTTCGGCACGTCGACGACAGGGCGCTCGGTGTTCCATAGCGGCCAGTCGCCATACGCGAGATTCGGGATCCGTCGCCCCTCGGTCAGCTGACCCGTCGGGAACGCCTGAAACATGCGGCGGCGAGTCTTCGGCGTATGCGGCGGCGCGAGACGCTTGAGCATTGAGTCCTGCACGTCACCGCGGCCCGCGGGAATCGCGATGCGATCGAGCACGAGGCCCGTGCGGCTCCCGTATCCGGGAATGTCGCTCAGGAACGGCGACTTGATCGTCGAGGGAACGCCCTCGATGATGTGCAGTCGGAAATACTCGAACGTCTGCGGATCCGCGGGAACGGGAACCGGGGAGTTCTGCGCCCACGGATCGAATACCTCGAACACGACCGCGTCAGTTCGCCCCGAACCCGACGGGGTCGGCGTGACGGCGAGCGTCGTCGCCTCGTTCAGAGACGCGAGGTACGTCTCGCCCTCCGCATAGCGCGACTTGATGAGGCACGACCCGGGAGACACCTGCACGGCGCCGCCCGTTGGGTTCGTCGCGCTGACGATCAGATCGTTCAGACCCGCGACGCCGTGCCCGTCGCCCGAGGTGCCATAGACGAGCCGCCGAGCATCCTCGACAGGCGTCTTCACCGGCCCGTCGATCGCCCATCCGCTAGTTTCAGCCATTAGATTCCCGCTTTCGTGTCGCGCCATTCGATACGGGCACGCGCGGTGCCCTGCGGGGAGATCCCCCGCAGGCTCACTTGATGCGGCCCGGGTGTGAGTTTGAGCTCCGCGAGTCGTGTGCTCGTCGGGGCGATGAAATTGCTCGGCTCGCCGTTGACGGTGAGCGTCATGCGACCGGGCCGCGCGTCCGCGACGGCGACTTCGTCGTATGCGAGATCCCGTTTCGTGACGAGCTTGAACCCCGATGCGATCTCAACTTCGGCTCCGGCTTGCAGCGGCCCGTACACCGAGACAATGCACGAGGCGTCGGTGTCGCCAGCGACCTCGAACCATGTCGAGCGCACATCTGGTTCGAGGTTCTGAATCGGGAACACGAGCGGGAAAACCCAGCCCGAGCGCCCGACCGGTGCGACAATCCCGACCTCAACGTCGTGCCAAGGACTTTCACTGCCGTCGAGCACATAGGTCTCCGGGAACGCGCGGATGAAGGTCGCTTTACCAATGAGGTAGCCGAGTCCGAACGTGGACCAGTCCCACTCTGCGCGCCGAGGCCTTCCTTCAAAGAGACCCACCGCGGGGATGATGAGGTCACCGAGCGCGCCCGGGGTGCTCCTCAGTGCAGGCGCATCCCACGCGAGGAGGAAGCTCTCGGCAGCTTCCTTGAGCATCGCTCTCTGCACCCCGAGGTTCCTCACCGTCTGGAAAGTGAGCACTAGCTCGAGTTCGATGTCGCCCGGGTCAGCGAAGTCCTGCCCGAATGCGATGCCGTCGGACCGGGGGTTGGGCGTATCGTCGACGCGATACACCTTCCCCCCGATCCCGACTGAGGTGACCGCGACGTGGTCGAAGGAGTAGGCGGTGTTGTCGTACTGCAGTGACCACATGCGTGGGCCTCCTACGCTCGTCTAAGTTCGCGCTGCAGCACCGATGAGAACTCACGGAACTGCTCGCGCTGCTCGGGTTGAATGAAGTTCGCCGTCACGCTCGTCGCGCCGGCGATCGAACCGTTCGAGATGGGCGTCACCGTGCTACTCAGCCGCGCAGCGTGCGCCCGGTCGACGGCGTACTGACCGGCAACGTCGAAGTTCATCCCGGAAACGGCACCAGAAAGCGAAGAGAATTCTCCCCGGATCCCGGTGAGTGACCGGGCGACCTTCGACTTCGACCGGTTGATCGATGTCGCAATGGACTCACCGAAGGTCTGGCCCACTGCCTGGCCCGAGTAGGACACCCAACCGCTGCCAGAGAACGGGCCCCACTTCGCGGGGCTGTTTGGGAACAACCCACGGATGTGAGCTACCGCCGCGGCCACCTTGGTTGCCACGGATGCGATAGCGGCCTGCACGCCGGCGCCGAAACCCTCGAGAAGAGCGACACCAGAGCTATACAGCCAGCTTCCGGCGCCCCCAAAGAACGAAGCCACTCGGCCTGGAATACCGGCAAACCAGACGACTACGGAGATCCAACTCGCGTTGAATCCCCGTTGGAATCCGGAGATGAGCTCGCTGCCCTTTGCGACGAGCCACGCGCCGGCGTCAGCGAAGAACGACTTGACCTGGCCGGGAACTCTCGCGAGCCATGCGACCGCAAGTGTCCAAGCAGCCAGCGCACCGCGATGCAGGCCAGCGAGAATCTCCGATCCCTGCGTATAGAGCCATGCTCCCGACTCAGCAAAGAACGACTTGATCGTTTCAGGCAGCGAAGCGACCCACGCAACGACTGCCGTGAGTCCGACAGTGAATCCGAGCGAGAAATCGTTCATCGCGTCGGTCGCGCCGCTGAAGTACTCGCTCAGAGAATCGGTCAGGTCGCTGATCGAGAAGCCCAGATCATTGATGACGGCCCACACGGGGCTCACGAGTCCGAGCAGCTCCTGAAGTGAGCCACTTGCTTCAGTGATCCAATCTGGAGAGAACGCGTCCTCGCTCACCTTGTCACCGAAAAGACCGATATCCCCGAGCTTCTCGATCGAGTCAGCCAACCCTTCGATTGCGATCGATGATTCCTCGATCATTCCGACAGCGACTGGTGTGAGGAGCGAGACGAGCTTCCCCAGCCCATCGAGCGCGCCAGAATCACCAAGATCCGCGAGCGCCGGGACAAGGTGATCCCCGACAGCGTCCGCCAGCGTTTTTAGCGAAGGACCGATGTCGTCAGTGAGGAACTCGTTGAATGCATCGGCGAGGCGCTTCACCACGTCGTGGTCCTTGAAGCTGTCGAGAAGATTGCTCACGATGCCAGACGCGGTTTCAAGGGCCGTCTGCAGTACTGGCCCAACGGCCTCGGCGAGATCACCGGCGAATTCGGCGAGGTCACCGAATGCGTCTGCCATCGGCCCCAAAGCCGGCTCGAGCGCGTCGAGCCCGCTCTTCACCCCGTCGATGAAGCCGGTGAGGCCGTTAGCCACTGCAGGGCGCGAGAGCGCGTCCGCGACGTCACCGAGGAAGTCGCCGAGCGCTTGCCCGGCAGTACCCATGAAGTACTCGATGGCATCGCGCTGCGTGTAGAGCATGTCGCCCACACGCTCGAGCCCTTCGCCGAATCCGTCCATTGCGACTCCGGCGCCGCGGAACATCGCGATGAGCGTGTCCTGCCACTTGGCGCCGTTGACGGCTTTCTCCCAGTCGAGAAGCATGTCGGCGAAGCCGCGCAAGCCACCAGACCCTGCCGCCTCTGCGGCTTTCCAGAGGCCCTGAAAGATTCCGGTTGTGGCAGCGGCCACGTCCCAGAGTGCGTAGAACGCGTCGATCGATTCCTCGATCCAGCCGTCGAGCCGCCCATCCGTCGCCACGTCAGAGAGCCAGTTGTCGAACGTGTCCGCGAGTCGCACGAACCATGACGCGAGGCGCGGCATGTAGCGCGCCGCCACCAGGCCGAGGTTCGTGATTGCGCCCGCGAACGCATCGGATCCAGTCGCGAGAATGTCCCAAGACGCGGCGAGCCCGTCGAACATCGCCTCGAGGCGCCCGTTGTCGAACTCCTGCTGGAACGAGCGTGCGAGGTTCGCTGTGAAGCGGCCGATCGCCCTCGACGTCTTCTCGAACGAGCGCTCGAGCTGAGGCATGATCGAGTTCGAGAACTCGATGATCGGCTGCCGTGCTTCATCCCAGAAGTTCGTGGTGATGATGTCGCCGAGGTTCCGATACGAATCACCCAGTTCTGCGAGCTCATCTTTGGCGTCCTTCAGCGCGACGACGAGCGCAACACCGGACAGGACAGCGCCCGCCAGCAGACCCGGCAGGAGCAGCAGGGATGGCAGCGTCGCGGCAAGTCCATCGCCGATACCGACGATGCCGGACAGCGCGCCCATCAGGCCCGAGAACGCAGTTGTGACGCCCGTCACTCCGAAGGTCAGCGCGGGGAGCTTCTTGTCGATCTCGCTCATCCAGTCGGAGAACCGCTTGAGGTAGTCATACGACAGGCGAGCACCGGAGAGCGCCGCGAGCGCCGTAGCTGCCTTGGCCAAGGCGGCCTTCGAGACTTGGGGAATGATCTCGACAACGCGAGGACGGCTCAGCCACGCGAGTCGCGCCGATGCCCATGCCGTGAACGGGTTCACGTCGAGGTGGACCGTGCGGTCCTTCGCCATGTCATCGAGCTCTTCGCTGATGCTGTGGATACGGTGACGAATCCGCGTACGCTCTTCTTCGTTCAGCACGGAGATGTGCAAGTGCTTCTCGAGCTTGTGCAGCTCGTTCGTGAGCTGATTGACGCGTACGCGTAGGCCTTCGTCATCGAGCAAAGGCGTTATGCGCGCCTCGATGGTCTGCACGGACCGTTCGACATCCCGGCTGATCCGCTGCAACATGGCCTTGTCGAGCTCAGGAAGCAGTTCGATGCGTCGATCCGCCGCGAGCGCCTCGAGTGACCGCTGCGCGCGAGCCGAATCGACTTTCGCATCTACTGTCACTTCGAGGTCTCGGACTGCGGTGAGCTGCGCCTGAATCGAGCGCTTGATCTTCTGCGTGTGAACTCTGGCCTTCGAGACCTCGACAGTCAGGGGCGGCATCGACTTCTCGATGCGCTGCAACTGCTGCTTCAGTTCTCGCGGGAAGTGCTTCGTGTTCGGGAGGACCCGAACATGCATCGTTCCGGCTCGTTTTCCCAGGGAGGGAGCGGCCATTGTTCCTCCTACGAGTTGATGACCTGCATGAAGGCAGGCACGTTGAAGTCCGCGAGAGTGGGGGCGAAGAGCTCGCCCGCCTCATCGGCGTGCTTCGGTGCATGGCCGGGGCGCGGGTAGCGGTCGGACTCCGTGAACTTGTCGCCGGCGGCGAGCTGGTGAATGAGGTCGTGCTGAGAAGCAGCGAGCTCGGAGTTTGAGTCCCATCCGATCCAGCGGGGGTCGCCGCCGAGCGAGATCATGCGGCAGCGAGACATCGGGTTGAGTTGGAGGTGCCCTGCGAGGACGATTACGTGCTGTGCACTGACTCGACCCGTCCACACATCGGCGAGCTTGAGGCCGTGGTGGAACTGGTCGAGGTCAGCGCTTAGCGACCCGGGAAACTCCGGGTGGTGGTCGTATTCGTCAATCAGCTCGCAGAGCCGTTCGATTCCCCCGCTGCGTCCGCGTAGCGCATGAGGAGGGCGATGAACGGGGCGTAGTCGTCGGCGTTCTTGTTCGACCAGGCGATGTAGCCGGGAACGTCGATCGCGATCGATTCGGCGAACTCGTCGACGGCTTCCTGCACGCTCATCATGTGCTTCATGTACTCGATGGCGGTGGCCTCGGGGAGATCGCTGATCTTCGTCCCGTCCTTCACGTCGCCGACGATCTTGGCGAGGTTGCGGCCGTGTTCCATGCGGATCGTCTTGATCTTGTTCCTCGCCGCGAGTCGAAGCTCGTGCGGCGGGCGGAGCTTGGGCAGGTCTGCGAGGAGATCGTTGGTCTCGGCTTCGGCCTCGAGGATCTCTGCTGCGGTGGGGGGTGCGACGTCTTCGGAGACGTTCTCTGCCTGCGGGGTGGTCTTCTTGGCGGCCATGTGCGGACCTTTCGTCGGGGGTGGGTGCGGACCGGGGAATGAGGAAACCCCCGGCGCGGGTCCGCAATGCGCGCCGGGGGTGTGCGTGGGCCAGTTACGGGGTGGGGGTGGGCGCAACCAGGCCGGTCTTGAAGAGCTCCATGATTCCCGGGCGGCCGTCGACAGCCGGGATCACGTCGTTGTCTGCCGCGTTGATCGACGCGGTGAGCGGGAGCTCGAGGTACTGCTCACGGTTCACCGAAGGCGGTTCGCCGAGGGTGACCTCGGAGTTCGGGATCCAGAAGCCGAGCTTGCCGGTGTTGTCCTGCATCAGGACGTAGAGCTGCGTCTCGATCGCTGCGGTCTGGCCGGGGACGATGTAACCGCCCGTCACCGGATCGAAGTCGCCGTTGAAGGCCATGTCGAGCACGTCACTGTCGAACTGCAGCGCGGGAATCGACATCCCCCACGCGACAGACGAGTAGATCGTCTTCGTGGAGTCCGCGAGCCAGGTGCCGATCGACGACGCTTCGCCGCCTTCGCGGCTGAACCCGAGAGTGTTCTCTCGGCTGGTGTGGCCGAGGTTCGTCCATCCCTCCGGCGGGGTGCCGGTGAGCGTGAATGCGGTGAGCGGGTTGGACGGAAATGCGACCGCTTTGGGTGCGTGGAAGATCGTGCCGTTGCCGGGAACGATCATCGCGTTGGCGTTGACGCCCATGATTTCTCCTTCAGAAATGCGAAAAGCCCGCCTGGTGGGGCGGGCTTGAGGTGGTTGCGGGAGCGTTCAGCTCAGGTCTTGGACCGTGATGCGGAACGTCGCGACGGCCTGCGAGAGGTGCTTCCCGGGTAGCCGGATCTCGCTGACTTTGTCGAACACTCCGGCGTCCTCGACCGTGTTGATCGCTGCGACGCCGAGGATTACGCCTTCTCCGGGAACGTTCCACGACTGGATCGCGGCGTAGAGCTCCGCCGCGTACGAGAAGATCTCGCGCGGCTCCGCAAGCAGGTTCAGCACGAGCGTGACGTTCCAGTAGCCGTACTGGTACTGGCCCTGATTGATCGCCGTCCACGAGACGAAGGGAACTTCGTCGTAGCTGTCGGCGTGCTGATCTTGGATGGCCGTGACCTTGTCGGGCGCGGCTGCCGTTATCAGGGAGTCGAAGAATGTGTCGAGGTCTGGAAGCACCGGTTTCAGGTTCATCCCGATGTCCTCCCGATCGCGCGCTCGAAGACGTGCTTTCCGGGAACGCGAGTGACTTCGCCGGTGTCCTTGTCGGTGTACTTGCGGCCGTAGTTGATCGACATTGCGCCAGGATCTGTCGTGTAGACGACGCGGTCGCTGACCTGCTGTCCAGGGCCCGATTCACCGGGCACTGTCGCAGTTTCGAAGCTGTTCATGAACGCGCTCGTGAGATTGTGTCTCGCGGCCTCGGCCACGAGATTGGTCCTCAGATTGGCTGCAGCACGGTCCATCGCAGGGTCGCCGCCGGCGATGATCGCCGCGGTGAGTCGGACATGTGATTCAACGCTCGCCATCACTTACCTGCCTGCTCTTCGTCGTCGGGGATGTGTGGGGGAGGCCCGTCTCCGAGCCACTTGATCGTTGTCACCCAGTGGGCTGTTCGACGCGAGCCGTCCATATGCTGCGGATCTCCGACTGTCTCGAAGATGCCGCCATTGAAGTAGACGAGTCCGTTCGCGTCCGCGGGCCAGGTGCGTGTGAACACGCGCCGCATCGAGATGAGGCTGAGTCCATACGTCATGACCTCTTCTGCGGTCGCCCACTCCCTGACGGATTGGACGCTGCAGCGTTCGATTTTCACTGGTGGGCCGTCGTCGACATATTCAACGGCGCCCTTGTACCGCTCGATCTTGCGGGGCTGCACGATCACGGTGTGGGGCCCTCTGCCGCGAATAGACATCAGGCCCCCCGGTAGTCTCCGATGGCGAACGTGCCGATCACCGGCGATGGTTCGCCGAGCATGTCGAGCATGTTCTCGGCGGTGAACATGAGGTAGCCGGATGCGACGACGGCGCGAAGCCCGTAGGAGTAGTTGCCCTGTTGCTCGGTCGCATACCCCTCGGGGTTACGAATGATTCGCAGCACCGCCTCGGCGACGGTGTCCTTGAACAGGTCCTCGTCGAGTTGGCCTGCCGCCAACCTCGTCTCGATCCTTTTCCCGAACCGGGTCTTGAGCTTCCCCACGGTGTGCCGAATCTTCGACTCGACGTACGATCGGCGCCCGAGCTCGTCAGGTTCACCCTCGAAGGCGTCGCAAACCCAGTCGTACCCGACGGTGGGGAGTGTGACAGCCATGAGTGCTCCTACTTGCTCTGGGCCGACTGGATCACGGCGGCGAGCTCTTCCGACGTGGACGCGTCCGCGATGTTGATCTCGTGCTTCTCAGCGAATGCCTTCAGCTCTTCGATGCTCATCGACCACAGGTCCACTTCCTCGTCGGCGGCTGCAGCCTTGTCGGCTTCGCGCAACCGTTCGATGAGTTCCGGCTTGTTGCCGGCAGTGGGCAGTTCACGCTTCGTGAGCAGTTCCTGCAGATCCTTCTTGTTGAGCGCGTCGTACTGATCGCCCTCGTCCACCACCGGTGGGCCCGCCGGTGCGGGGGCGGGGGCCGCTTCCACGGCTGCGGAAACAGCTTCCGTGAAGTCGTCGTCGGCGGCGATCACGCTGGGGTTGGTGACTCGCCCGATTGCCCAGTCCGGCACTTCGTCGCCGGGAAGCAACGTAATGAGTCGGAACTGGTCGTCGAGCAGGTTGATGGTCTCGCAGACCTTCATCGTTTCCTCCTGGAAAGCCGGGAGGGGGCGGCCTAATGACCGCCCCCTCTGTGGGGTCTGGCTAGAGCACCTTCAGCGACGCCGTCGCGTTCGCGTTCTGTACGATCGGCAGGCCGATCGCCGCGACGAGGACGTCGAAGCCGACGGGATCGTCGGACGAGAGCGCGCCGGCCGCGGCGCCCGGCTGTCCGCCGAGGCCGTTCTCGGGCACGAGCGACTCACCGGTCACACCGAAGTCGGTCGTGCCGAGCGGGCCGACGCCGGCCGCCTGGCCGAGAGCGGTCTGAACCGCGGCGGGGAGGAACAGCACCTTGTCGGAGCTGAACAGCGACCGCTCGGTTCCGGAGTGGTCGACGAAGCGCTCGGAGTTGGTGAACAGGCCGCTGAAGCCAAAGCTTCGCAGCGTACCGAGCACGTCGTCCATCGAGATGCGCGTCGGCGTGCCGAGGCCGCGGGTGGCGAGCTCGATGATGCCCTCGTTGCGGGTGAGATGCTGCAGCACGAGCTCGGGGACCAGGATCGAGCCGGGGGAGCTCCCGTAGACGGCGCGCAGCGCTTCCAGGTCGCCGATGACGTCGGCGGCGGGGTTCGACCACAGGGTCGGCGCCGTTGCGGTCAGAGCTGCCTTGCGGCCGTAGTCGACCGTGAACTTGAGTCCGCGCTCGTCGATCGTGAGCTTGCCGCTCTCGATGGCCTCGGCGCCGCCCCAGACGAAGCGGGTCGCGATCTGCGCGGCGATTCGACGGGCGTAGTCCTCGAACACGGGGCCGAGGTCGCCGCCGATCTGCGTGATCTGTGCGAACTCGTCGACGTGCAGTCGGCGGGAGATCGGGGGGAGCTTGCCTTGGCGGGACTCGCTGCCGTCGAAGCTCGCGACGTCCGACTCGGTGTTGTACGAGCGGAAGCGCGCGGCCTCGGGCAGGGACGTGTTGCCGACGTTGAAGTCGAACGTCAGGCCCTGGTTCTCCTTCTGCGGGAGGAACGTGGAAACGATGGATGCGCCGAAGACGCCGTCGATGGTGCCACGGGCGATGCCCGTGAGCTGCGCGGCGGTCCGGTGAGACTTGGTGAATGCCATGTGGTGTCTCCTTAGACGAAGGTGAAGAGGCCGGTCGTCGGTGCCACCTTGACCGGGGCGCGCTGGGCGTCGACCGGGAGGCGGGTGGCGTCGATACCGCCGACGACGAGCAGCGCGAACGCTGCCTTGGTGGACTTGGCGACGCCGGCGCGACGGTACAGATCGATGCCCGCGTCGTCGTTGATGAAGCCGGCGAGGTTGGGGTGGTCCTCGGCGGTGGCTCCGGGCGTCCAGGGCTCGAAGAGCCCCGAGGTGGCGTTCTTCGTCAGCGCGACGCCCGAGGGGATCACGTTGTCGATGCGGCCGCCGATGTTGAAATGGGTGCCCTCGACGAACTTCGTGAGGTCCAGGGTGCCCGGCTGGGCGTGGTCCTGGCCGAACTTCGATGCACGCCAGCGGGTGTCGATCCGCGGGTCGGTGCGGGACGTGTCGATCGCGAAATCGGTCATCGTAGCCTCCTGGGTCTACTTGGTGTTGGGGGTCGCGTAGCGCTCGCGCTCGCGATTTCGGTACTCATCGACAGAGCCCGCGTGGTCCTTGGGTGGCGCGGTGGTGCGTCGGAGGACGTCGCCGAGTGCGCTGCCGCCGGCGGGCGGGTCTGCTGCAGGGGGCGTGTCGCCCTCCGGCGTGGGAGCGGCGGCGAGCTTGCCAGCGAGCCGTTCCACTCGTTCGGTATCGAGGCGCCCGTCCTGGCCGAGGAACTTGTCGAGCGCAACGTCTTCGAGGAACTCGTTGAGTTCCTCGGTGGTCATGTGGGGGCGCTGGGCCTTGAGCTCTGCACGCACGGCGTCGTGTAGGAGCGTGCCTGCGCCCTCGCGTCGACCGGTGCTGCGCGCCTCGTTGAGGGCTCGCTCGTCCGGTGACTGGTTCTGCTCCTGCTGCTCGCGCCACTTCTGCGCGTCGGCGGCGATCGAGTCGAAGTCGGACGGCTTTGCCCGGCCCTCGTGCTTGCGGGAGAGTGACTTCCACTTGGCCGCGTCGTTCTGCCAGTACGCGAGCTGCTGATCGGGTGTCATGTCTTCCGGCTTGGTGTTCGGCGGGAAGCCGAGCTCCTCCTCGGTCTTCCCGACAGGCTTGCTGCCGTTCTCGTCATCGGTGTTGAACCGGAGGCGGAGGCCGAGCTTGGGCGTGGTGAACATCTGTGATTTCCCTTACATGTCGTAGGTGATGGGTGTTGTCGCATGCCGCGACTGGTCAGGCGGCGAGCCGGACGTCGAGTTCCTTCAAGGACTGCTCGATCTCCCAGATCGCGTGTTCGATACCCGCTTGGTCTCCGCCGCCATCCAGGCGCCGTCGGAGGTTGTCGAGGGTCGCGTTGAGTTCGTCTCGGCGCCCTGAGAGGCGCTCCTTCTGAACTGATGCATTGGGTGGCGTGTACGGTTTGAACCCTTCGACCGGCTGCCAACCCCGTTTCGCGGAGTAGGCGAGCATCGGTCCGAGTTCACCGTGCTCGCGAACGGCGACGCGGATCCGCTTCAGCTTCTTCCCTGCAGTGCCGCCGCCGGCGCCGTAGATCTCGTCGAGGTTTCGGCGCAGGTCTTCGGCGTTCCAGCGCAGCCCGGGGTCGGCGCTTTTCGTGACGGGGAGAGTCGCGCACTTGCAAAGGTGATGGATCGCCTGCAGATCACCGCGGGTGTACCACTGGGTCGCCGCGACGACGCACAGCCCACAAGAGCCATGCCGTGACAGCTCGGGCCGGATCACCCGCCGCCATCCGATCACTCGCTCACCGTTGACGATGGGCTGGTTCTCGCGGCCGTAATCCTCCTCGAACCGATCGATCCACTCCTCCATCTCTTCCCGCGACATCAACTCTGTTGCGTTGTCGTCGTCGTGGAGAGTGGCGTCCTCGTCTTCCGAGTACTCGGTCAGGCCGTCGGCTTCGAGCTGGTCTTGGATGCGCTTCAGCTCGTCACGGTCAGCGATGATGACATCGGCTTCCACTATCCCGTCGAGGCGCTTCTCGAACGCCGCGGCGGCTTGCTCGGGGGTGCCGCCCCGCTCGAGCACCTTTGCGGCGTCTCTCGCGGGGCGGCTGTAAACCTCGAGCAGGTCCACGCGGGACCGCGGGTAGAGGTCGATGGGTGGTCGATACTTCGGTGCAGCGACTCCGAGCTCCTTCAGGGCCCGGAACTGGAACTGCCGAGTCTCCTTCTGAATCTCGCGAAGAGCAGACTCGACGTGGGGGATACTCGCCGAGGTTCGGGCTCTGACGAGATCCTCATCACTCCACTGGCTGAAGTTCCCCCACAGACCCAGCAGGATCCGAAGCAGCCGCTCCGTCAACGACCGCTTGCGCTTCACGTGAAGCTCGAGCATTCGATCCGTCAACGCCATCTGAGGTCACCTCCGCGAGTGAGTCCTGGAACTGCTCATCCCGCTTCGATAGCTCTTCCTGCTGCATCTCTTCGGGTGTCATCTGGTAGATGTGCTCGTTGATGCCGCGCAGCGACATGCCACCCTGACGGGCTGCTCGAGCCTGCTCCGCTACCTCGGCCTTGGAGATGTACTCCATCGGGCCCCACATCGCCACGATTTCGGTACGGTCGGCGCGCTGCTGGTCCTTGTTCGCCTCGAAGAGGAGCGACATGAACTCGCACGCGGTGCGACCGTCTCGCCGGTTCCGATCTCGCACCTTGGTGCGGATCGTCTCGCGGGAGAGCTTCGCGCCTTCAGCGGACTGGTTCTCTGCAGGCGACACGGAGAAGAGCGGTGTGCCCGTGACGGCCGCCAGGTGCTCGATGTCCTTGTCCTCGGCGTTGATGAGGCCGCTGATGTCAGTCGGCGCCGACTCCCAGATGCTTGCACCCTCGGGCAGGAACCAGAGCGCGGCCGGTCCGCCCTTGTAGATCTCGTCGTAGTCAATCGGCTCACCCGGACTATCCGGGTGGTCGTCGGGGTAATGAGAGGGCAGGGGGCTCTTCTCCCCAGGCGTGACCGCGCGCTGCCGGAACGCCTGCATGGCCGTGATGGTGAGACGCTGCAGGATGTCCTCGGTGATGCGGTCGATCGAGTCGATGTGGTTCTCGTACTCGCCGAGGCTGCCGGGGTTCGCCCACTTTACGACGGGAACGCGATCGGTGAACCCGAGCTGGATCGGGCCGCTGGTCCAATCCCACGAGAGGCCGGGCTCCCACTCGGTGCCGTCCCGCGGGATCGTCGACTGCTTGCCCGGCTTCACGGCGACACGCATGTAACCCGGGCGCAGCAGCGTGAGCACATCCTGCTGGTTGAACGGATCCCACGTCGCGATCACCGCGGCGTCGACCTGCAGTGGCCGGATTTCGCTCATGCGAACAGCGACAGACCAACTGTCGAGGATCTTTCCGAACGGCTCGCCGGACACCGGGTCGATGGCGACGACGCCGAACGAGGCGCCGTGCTGGGCCTTCTTGTCGAGCGCTTCGATGAACTGCACATCGAGGTCGTTCTGGCGCATCAACCTGGACGCCTCACGGTCCCCATTCGCGTCGTTCTCCGCGGCGGTCCGAAACCCTCGCAGGTCTTGGCGGCCAACCACCTGCGTCACGATCGTGTCTGCGATCGTCAAGCGCGCCTTCTTCGCGAACTTCTTGTAGGCCTCCCGCACGGCGGGATCGGCCTCGACCGGCACAACGAAGGTTCCGTCCCGGTACGACTCGAGCATCGCTATCCGCGGGAAGTTCGACCCGAGATCCTTGCCGAGCTCGACGAGATACCAGTCGTCCGTGCCGGGGATGAGTGCTTCTGAGAGCATCTGCTACCTCCGTCTGCGCGCGTTCCCGCGCGGGTTGAATGGCTCGAAGGCCTGTTTGTCCGGACGCTCTTTCGCGAGGTAGCGTGCTCGAGCTTCGAGCGCGAGCACCATAGCGATCGCGGCGTCCATCTTGTTCTTGGATCCGCGCTTCTCCTTGCCGATCACGTCACCGGTGTTCCGCTCCCAGCGCCGCGCGTTCATCACATGTCGGGTGAACTGCGGGTCGTTGCTGTGCGTGATCTGGCCGGTGACGATCGCGGTGTGCGCGCGTTCGACCGCCATTGCCATCGTCTTGTGATTCGCGGTGTAGAAGTGCAGCCCTTTGTCACGGGTGCCTCGGACCTTCATGTCGTCGCCGAAGTCTTTGTCCCAGGCGTCGACGTAGTCCTGCCAGTAGGGCGGGTCCGCGAAGAACCCGACGACCTCGAACTTCGCGAAGGTGCGTCGAACGTGCTTGTCGACCTTGTGCTGATCGACGACCCAGTCCTTCGCCTTCTCCGAGTCAGGCGGCTCCTCGATCAATACGGGCCAGGTGTACCCGTCCGAGACGCGGCACGCTATGAGCGCAGTCGCGTCGTCCGATCGAGAACCGTCGAAACCGAGCGTGATTTTCTCGCCGGCCGCCGGCGGCCGCCACGACGGGGTGACGCCCTCCTTCAGGGCTGCCTTGATGCGAGCCCCGAGGCCGATGTCATTCCACTCGGTGATCTTCAGCCACGAGTTGTTGGCTTCGACCACCGCGTTCAGGAAGTAACGGCGCTGCTCCGACTCGTTGTTGCGAGGGTCGAAGAACGCGTCGAGCATGTCCTCGACGTCGTTCCACTCGGCCGCGTCTCCGTAGGCGTCCGCGAACGCTTCCTTGATGCGAGCCTCGTAGGCGTCGTTCGATTCGTCCGCGCCCTGCGCAGCGTCTCCGAGCTCACCCCACCGGTGATCGAAGAACAGCCGCTTACGGCGCGTGCGCCCCTCTTGGATGAGGTCAGCGAGCCGGTACGTGTCCTCGGCAACCGAGTCCTCCCCGGGCTGATACATCGTCGTGGTCTCGATGTACCACGGCTCGGCGATCTTCTTCCGCTTGCGGAGGTTTCGCGTGACCGTGCCATGCATCTGCTTCAGCCGATCGACGTTGTACAAGTGCGACTCGTCGAAGACGACGAACGTCTCGAGGCCGCCATCCTTGGACGCGGCGCCGGACGACATCGGCTCGATCGAGCCACCGCCCGACGACTTCGGGAGGACCACTCGGGTGAGGCCGGCGTCCACACCGTATGCCTTCACAAGCGCGTTCAGTGGGGCGGTCTCGGTGGCGAGGTTGTAGTAGATGGTGTCGTAGACGTTGCCGGTCTGTCCTTCCTCAGTGGCGAGGATGCGGATGATCGGCTGCGTGACCGGACGACCCATCGGCTCGCCCTTTTGATACGTGTACGTCTGACCCAAGAACGTGTACTGCTCGCCACCTTCAGCCCAGCCGTCGAAGCGGCAGGGCCCGAAGGCTTCGAGCAGCGCGATCGCGGCCGCGACACCAGACTTGTCCGTGCCCTTGGGGCGCGAGAAGAACGCGGAGTCGTAGAGGCGGCGACCGCGCTTATCGAGCGCGTAGCAGTCGACGATGAACCCGAAGTACTCGTCGCCGTACCTGATCGGCTGGCCTGCGATGTCGCCGCGGCCGTGGACGACGAAGGTCTCGATGAACCACACCGCGAGGTAGCCCAGTGAGCGCTCCCGGTCATGCAGCTCGTCGTTCTTAATGACGCGACGGGGCATCAGGCACCCCCGTTGGCTACTCGCTTCCTGCGCGCTTCAGTCATCGAGGACACGTTGGCCGTCGACGAACCGACCTCGAACTCTTCAGGAATCTCGATCTCGAACTTGAGCCGCGCACGATCCGCCGGCGTCGCGCCGAACGTGGCCGCACGGAGCCGTATCTCGGCCGCCCGCTCCGAGTTCTTACCGCCCGACTCCCACATCTGGTGATGCAGCAGCGCGGTATCGAGCAGGTAGTCCCAGTCGACGGCCGTAGCCATGCGGATACCTTGCGGCGACTCACGCCAGTTGTTCCACCAGCGCACGGTCTGCGGGTGCCAGTCTTCACGGATCGGGTTGCCGTCAGTGTCGAACTGTGGCTCTCCTCCGATGCGGAGCTGCGGCAGCACGTCATCAGGAAGCTCGAACCCGCCGACCTTCCCGTCGGACTTCACGAGGTCACGCTTCGGGGAGTCCCGGAGGCGCGATCGCTCGTCCTTCGGGGGAGGACCGACGCCGGCCATCAGGCCACCGCCTGAATCGCGTGCTGGGCACAGCCGCACTCGTGCGAGCGCGCGTACTCAATGAGCTCTGCGATACGCCGCGGAGAACCCTTGTGCTCTGCGCCTGGCAGAAGCACCCAACCGGCGAACACGCGTCCTTTGATGCGACGCAGCGCGGTTGGGTCGCTCGCAACGACAACCATCGCGTGCGAGTACTCGGGGTGACGACGAATAGCATCCACGCCATCCTCGTGCTGAGGTGCGATCAGTACGACGCGCGCAGAACAGGATTGGACTGCCATCGGGAACCTCCATGTCGGCAGGTGGAAACCCTCGGCCCTGGCGGCCGGGGAAGCTCTCACGCCTCGAGCGCGCACCGATCGGCGCTCGGGGCATAAACCCCCCAGACCCACGCGCACCGCGAGATGCAGAACGCTTGCGGGCCGGTGGGGAGGGGGTGGGGGGAGGGGGTGGCCCCCCGTGTGTGCGCGGGCGTGCGTGTGTGCGTGGCCGGGTGCGCGTGGTGCGTGCCCGCTCGTGTGCGCGTGTGTGGCGCGTGGTGCGGGTGTGCGTGAGTGCGCGTGTGGCCGTGTGCGTGTCGGCGCGTGAGCGGGGCGCGTGGCGTGTGGCGCGGTGTGTGCGTGCTACGGGTGCCAGGTGTCTCGCGCTATCGGTGCGAGGTGCATACCGGCGGCGACGGTCAGGGCGCGGGTGTGTGCGTCTCTCGGCGTGTGGCGCTCTCCGATGAGTGCGACACGCCCGGGCTGACGCGCTGAAGTAAAACCCATCGTGCCGCATGGTGATGCGGATGTTCGGGGGTTGAGCGAAGCAATGCGCGGCGCATGACTTGTGAACAATGCGCGGCGCATGGTTTAGTTATCTCATCGCCACCGGGAAGCCCCAACGGGAACCAGTACCGGACCGGCACAGATCGTTCATAACTCCACAGCGAAACAACAGGCGGCGCGACAGGCGCCGAGAGTCCGGCACTGCCGGCACCTTGCACGGGTTCGAGTCCCGTGGCCGCCACCGTGGCAATCGCCACCAATACCAAAGCCCCGGCGCGAGTGTGCAGCTCGCCCGGGGCA
This sequence comes from Leucobacter sp. USCH14, assembly GCF_037619215.1. NCBI lineage: Bacteria > Bacillati > Actinomycetota > Actinomycetes > Micrococcales > Microbacteriaceae > Leucobacter > Leucobacter sp. USCH14. The sequence continues at coordinate 4,363 of NZ_JAQPZP010000018.1, read as the reverse complement.
TGTACCGAACTGGGAGGTTCGATCGTGACCACTGTATCTGCTGCCGAAGTAACGGCGGAAGAATTCAACCTCGCCGACGTTGTTTGCGAGTTGGCAGGTTCCACTCGCACCAAGTCGTGTGACCTCAACCTCGGCTCATGGGTCATCGAGCCAGCCGATGCCTACGGGCACCCGGCGCTTATCAACTGGTGGGTGTCTCTCACCGCCGACGGGCGCGAGTTCAAGATCTTCCGCTTCGTCACCCGCGCTGACGCACTCGACTGGGTCGCGGATGTGTGCGGCCACGTCAACTGGATCGATATGAGCGCGTAAGCGCCTGATTGCACGAAAGGGAGGAATTGCAGCATGAGCGTTAAGTCTGAGCGCCGCGCATGGTTCGCGGCCAACGTCGAGCCGCGACCTGAGTTGCGTGCTGATTCGCCTGAGTACCTTGCATGGGTGCAGCGGGCGAACGCGTACATGGTTGCGCGTTGCGTGCCCGGCACTGCCATCTTGCGGGATCCGGTCGAAGTTGCGGCCCCTGCTCGAGTTGCAGCGAAGTCGGCCCGTGCATCGGTGACCGATAGTGCCGATCGCGAGGCGTATCGGGCGATGGTCGAGGCGATGCAGTACCGAATTGCAGACCACATGGGTTGGGTCGGCGAGATGTGGACTGACTTCTGGCGGCCGCAGACGTTCGGGGCGGGTGCTCGCCGGCGCCCCGAGCTCGAGTTCTGCAAGGGCTCGCTGCATATTGCATGGCCGCACCTCACCGAGGAGATGCAGCGCGCTCACGACGCCGGCGTCTGGCGTTGGGTGACGTTTGCAGAGTTCAAGGCTGAGCAGGTTGCAGAGCGCGCGGCGATGGCCGAAGCGTATGCGGCCGAAGTTGCATCTGAAGACGTGTGGTCTCAGACGTTCTGAGGCTGCGCAGGTGGCGAGCGTGAAGGCGTCGGCCCGGTTCGAGTCCGGGCGCCACCACCGGCGCGCAAATTGCGTGCCAACAGTGACGAAAGGAACAAATGATGTCTGTTCGAGCAATCGATGCGGTGCAAGCAAATCTGAGCGCACGGGGGCTGACCCCAAAGCAGCTCGAGGAGCTCTACGCGGCACTGCCGGAACGTGGTTCGCGCTCCGAGGAAGAAATTGCAGTGGCGATCGCGATCACGCGCGAGTATCGGGCCAAGTTGCAGCCTGCACATGAGCTGCTGCACTGTCGCGGCCTTGCAGACGAGTATCGCTTGTGCATCGATGCCGCTGGGCGCTACATCGCATTGCACGGTGAGCCGCTCGACCTCGTGAGTGCCCGGTGTGACGTCATCGATCGGTTGCTCGAGACACGTCTAAGTTGCGACTTCTTCGAGCTCTGGGAAGCGGACGGGGGTTCAGTCGATCGCGACGCCGACACGGATGCACTTGCGCGTTTCGTCGTCGCAGAAGTTGCACGGCGATGCGACACCGAGAACACCACCTATTGCGCGCACAACCCGCGCTGGTGAAAAGACGCGCTACCGGAACGAGCCGGGTGGCGGATTGCAAGCATCCGCGAGCGCACGGGGCGCGACCACCGCGCCCATTACCGAGAGGAGGCCCGAAGTGGCCGGATTGCTGGAACTGGTACTGATGATCGCCGTCGCGATTCTCCCCGCTTGCGCGAGCGAGGACGCGACCAATTGCACGTGGAATGCTGCAGCGCACGGTAGCGGCGCGGGAACTTCGTTCGTCGACATCGGTGGCCGTGCATACCTGGTGGAGTCGCAGGGGGTCAACCGATGAGCCGCGCGACGCTTCCGTTGCGCGTGCTCGGTGCCCTCTCGATGGGCTGGCCGATGCCTGAAGAGCACGACGGATTGCTCGTCGCGTGGTCGTTCGATATTGCACCGGGTGACAACGACGGAATCGATGAGCGCCACTACTCGGTCGAGGTGTCGACGATCGACGGCGCGGTATTTCTCGGCTTTTCGGAGCGGTCGGGGGCGACGGTGCAGAGCATCGCGTCTTGCACGCTCCGGCCCAAGCAGATTGCAGCCGTGATTGAGCGCTGGGAGTCGCTGTACTCGTGGCCGTACGACGGCGAGCTTGACGAGGTTGCTTCGTGACGGCCGACGAGCGGCGGGCTCGCCGTCGACTGGTCCTAGTGGAAGTTGCGGGCGCCGTACTGACGCTCGGGGGAGCAATTGCCGTTTGGCAGGGGCTCGAATGGTACGCCGTCGCCACACTGAGCGCGGCATAACGGAAGGAATTGCATAATGACGCTTTACAACAGCAGCACGATCAACACCGACCCTGAGCCGTGGCGGTGTGTCGTTGACCAGTCTCGGGCGTCCGACCCTTACGCCGACGGTGCGACCCCTGGCGGTTACTCGCTCGAGCCACGGAAAGAGTTCGACTTGGACAACAACCCGAGCAGTGTGCTCGAGGCGTTTCGCACTGATTGCGAGTCGCACGCTGCCGTGCTCACGGTGAAGCAATGTGCCGAGCTCTGGCTGAACAACGGCATCACGACCCGAATCAAGCGAGCATCGTGGGGCGAGATCCTGCACGCGCAACAAGTCTTGCGGCGCATCGTTGCGCTGTGAGTTGCAGTTGCTCGGGCACTGGTGTGCCGCCGCGTTGGTTCGATCCCGACGGCGAGCGCGAGCCCCGCAAGCGGCGGGGGAGTGAGGAGACGATGTTGAAGTTGCAAGCATTGCCATACGTCGCGCATGATGGAGACATGACGCGTCATTACCTATCGACCACGGAGATTGCCGAGCGGCTCGGGATCACGCGCGGGGCACTGTCGTCGCTCACCCTGCCGAAGCCGGACGTCACGGTCGGCACTGTGCGGGGGTGGAGCGAGAAGACGATCGACACGTGGAACGCGCAGCGGCCCGGATCGGGAAATCGCACGCCGCGCAAGGGATCTCCGAAGACGGCCTAGAGAATCCCCGGGTGGGCCCGAGGTTGAGTCTTGCGCCGGCGCGCGGCGGCCGCATTGCCGCCTTGGCTCGAGGTCTTTTGCTGGTGGTGCCAGCTGCAGAGTGATTGCAGGTTCTCGGGCCGGTGGTCGTCGCGATCGTCGATGTGGTCAACGTCGGTGGCAGGCTGCAGACACTTGCGCCCGGTGTCATAGCGGACGTGCTGGCAACGTCGGCCGTCGCGCTTGAACACGTGGCCGCGAAGCCACCACCAGTTCGCCGGCAGAGTTGCACGCCGGTCCGTTGGGCGAGCGACCCAGCCCGACGTGCTCATCGCTGTCGGTTCTGCCGGATGCGTCGGTCTTCGACGCGGTCGACCTCGCCGCATTCCTCGGCGGCGAGCGCTGAGGAATACTCGGCGCTGCACTCAGGGCAAGGTTTCATAGGTACTCCGCATTGAGTGAAGGGGCGCCCGGTACCCAATTTTCGCGAAGCGAGAAATGAAAATTGAGTGGTCTCTGGCAGTAAGGCCGTTGTGCAGTTCACTTACCGTTCGGAATCGGCGAAAGATATGAGCCCCGACTATATTCTGGTCGGGGCTCACGACAGAGGCTTGTCTAGCTAGATTCTCACTGGTTTTTTCTCATCGCCCTTACCCTGCTCATTAGAGAATGCGCCGTTGATTAAAAGTGCTGTTGCAAGGAGTACTACGAACATTGTCGGTACACCAGCGCTTAAAACGTAGAGCGGAAAGGCGGTGCCTTCCCAAAGAACAGAAACTGCCGATAGCAATGAGATGCTGACCAGAATAGAGAAACCGCCGAATAGGATAAATCGAATCGCACGACCATAACGCGCTAGCAGTCGGACGGTAAAGCGACCATTCAAAGTCAGAACCGCGGTCCCACTAAGTGAGAGGCCACTAATGATGCCGCCGACCTCCGCCACGCTGGCGAGAGCGGATGAAATCGCCTTGGGCTCCGCGGTTCTAACTAAGAAATACATCCCGATAGCCGAAGCTATGGAAACGACGGCCGAAATGACTAGTAGCCATCTCAGTGAATTATCCTGCTTGTCCTCGCCCAAATCGCCTCCTATTCGTCTTCATCTCGCAGTCGTAGTAGGTCAGCTCGGTCCTTTACGAATGCGTCGATGATAGCTCCGACCGCCGACATTGGCGTGAAAGCTTGAGTAAGACCAAGTTCGATTGGAATTTTGGTTTTGCGTGTTAGTCGCTGCTGGATGAAGTCAATTTCGGTTCTTGGGAGGTGTTCATCGGCGGCGACTACGGCCTGCGCTTTCGTTGCACCGTCGAGGTCGCCAAAGCTCTCGTTGAACCACCGAAGAAGCTCGGCCTGATCGCTATAGTCGCTCTTACCGTTCACGAGACTCACCTTCATCTCGATATGAAGCGCCCTGGGTCTGATGGAGACTCGCGCTATTTGATTCCGACCAGCTGTTCGCGGTCGGCTTGGACAGCATAG
>NZ_JAQPZP010000017.1:0-36748 GCF_037619215.1 Leucobacter sp. USCH14 | reverse complement strand
AGGCATACCGGGAATGGCTCGAAACAAGCGCCCCTTCGAGTTGACAACAATAGGAGCATCATTCACGGACGCACCCCACATGCAAGAACCCCCGAGCTCCGTTGACTTCTCAACGAACCTCGGGGGTTCTCAGTGCTGTTCGACTGGCGGAGACGGGGGGATTTGAACCCCCGGTCGAGTTAACCCCGACCCTTCATTAGCAGTGAAGTCCATTCGGCCGCTCTGGCACGTCTCCATACACGAACAACGTCATCCACTCTACCCGAACGAACGGGCACGGTGGAAATCCGTCAGGCTCAGTACACCGTGCGCCCCGCTGAGCAGACCGACTTGTTGGCCTGCACGCCGGTCACGTTCTCTGGGAGCTCGGTCTCAGCGGCAGGATCGGGCGTTGCCGGGTCCTCAGCGGCCGGGTCTGGCGCAGGTTCGCTGGTCGGCGTCTCCTCGGGAGCGGTCGTCTCCTCCGGCGCGGGAGTTTCCTCGGGAGCGGGAGTCTCGGCACCCGCTTCGGGAGCGGGGGTCTCCTCGCCCTCAACTTCAACGCCTTCGCCCACCGCTTCCACGCCGAACGGCTTCCCGCTCTTGATCAGCTCGAAGAGCGCATCCCCGCTGGCGTAATCGGGGGTCAGACGCCCCGACTGGTACGGGTGATCGAACGAGGGGTACTGCACGAAGTTGATGTTCTCGAGATCGATGTCTTTCACCGTGTTCGCGACCTGCTGCATGAACTGCACGCTGGCCATGTTCTTCGACATGGTCATGTTCTCGACTGCCGCTTTCGCGAGCGCGTAGACCTTCGACGGGTCCGAAAGCGTGTCGGCGCTCTTCATCTTCTGCACGAGCGCCGACATGAAGACCTGCTGGTTGCTGATGCGGCTGGTGTCGCCGCCGTTGCCCACACCGTGACGGGTGCGGAGGAACTGCAACGCTTCGAGGCCGACGAGCGTGTTCTCACCGGCGGGCAGATCCAGGTCGGTGTGCTCATCGACGATGGGCTGCGCCAGGCAGACCTCGACGCCGCCGATGGCGTTCGAGACGCCGATGACCCCGTCGAAGGTGATCAGGGCGGCATTCGGGATCTCCATGCCGGTGAGCTCGGAGATGGTCTCCGCGACGCAGGGCAGGCCGCCGTTCGCGAGCGTCGAGTTCAGCTGCTGCTCGCTCATCGCCGAGTAGTAGTCGGGCTCGCCGTTCGGCCCGGGGCAGCTCGGAATCGCGAGCATGAGGTCGCGGGGGAAGCTGACGACCGTGGCGTTCTTATGATCCGCCGAGACGTGCAGCATCATCGTGACGTCGTTGAGTTCGCCCTCCTCACCGTCGTCGATCTCCTGCCCCGCACGCGAATCGGACCCGACGAGGAGCACCGTGAGCGCTCCGTCGATCGTGGTGTCCCCGAGACCCACGGCGGTCGACTCGTTGCCGAGCTCGACGGTGTCGATGTCGCTCACCAAGCCCCAGACGGCGTAGGAGACGGTGGCCACTCCGCTCAGCACCACGACGATTGCGGTGGTGAGCAGAACGCGGAGCGCGTTCCCCCATGCGCTCGAACGACGGAGCTTGCCATGTCGCACGAACGAGTGGCGTTCGAGTGCTCCAGCAGGTTTCTGTGTCATTCAGCTTCCCAGAATCGCGCGGGCAGCGCTGATCGCGCCCGACATAACGATTCAATGTACATGGTGGTACTGGATGTGTCCTTGGAGATCCTGGCAGCAGGATCAGCGCGCCCGCGATCAGCGGTGCTGTTGGAATCGCAGTCAACAGCACCGCCGATCGCGTTCACTCACGGCTTCCCGGCATTCAGCTCCGACGCAGGCGCTTCGCTGAGAACAGCAGCGCTCCTCCGACCAGCACCGCGAGTGCTGCCGTCGCCAGCTGCGCCGCACTCTCGCTCGCTCCCGTCACCGCGAGCATGGGCTGCTGCTGCACGACCCGCTCCACGACCGCGGTTCCGCTCGGGGCCGGAGCCGTCGGCACGGGAGCGACCGGCATCGGCGGCAGGGCGTGAGACGGATCTACCGGAACGGCCGGCGGCGCGGGAGGCGCCGGAGGCACCGGGGGCACCGGGGGCTCAGGAGGCGTGTTCGGCGTCGGCGTCTCGCATCCTTGCACGACCACCGATTCCGAGGCGACCACCGTGTCGCCCGCGAGCAGCGTCACCGTGTACGTTGCGAGCCCGCTGAGCGGGAGGACGTAGCTGCCGTTGCCATCCACTGCGACGGTCGCTTCTCCGGCCGATCCGCCGCTGATCCGCAGCATATACGCCGCGTCGACGACCGTCTCGTCGGCCGTTGCAACCGCTTCCGGAGCCGAGAATCCGCTGACGGTCACGGTCACCGTCCCGGGAATCTCCGCATCGACCGGGAGGCACGGAATGCCCGGCACGTCGAGCGTCGGCTTGTCGCCCCCGCTCGGATCAGGGCAGAGCGCCACGGTGAAGCTCGCCGTGTCGGCGACCTCGCCACCCGCCGCAATCGATACGGAGTAGGTGCCGACTCCGTTCACGGGCACGGAGTAGGTGCCGTTCCCGGTGACCTGCACCGTCGCGCTCCCGCTCTCGCCGCCGGTGACGGTGAGCGTCCACATCCCCGATTCGGTGAGGCCGCTGACGGTGACGGCGACGCTCTCGGGCAGTGGAGCGTCACCTGGGATGCAGGCGAGCGGATCGATCGAGAGCACGGGCGAACCCGGTTCGGGATCCGGATCGGGACCCGCCGGCTGGCACCCGTTGTTCCAGATCGCCTGGCCGGCGGCGTCCCAGTTCTGACCGCCGAACGACTTCTCCTCGCCGTGATCGTTGTAGGTGAAGGGAGGAATGATGTCGCGGCTGCCCTGGTGCCCGATGTGTCCGCTGGCCGAGCCATTGGCGTTCACCGTGATCTGCACGTACGGGTTCTTCTCCGAGTTCGTCGCGTGGCACAGCGTGACCTTGTTGTGCGGGTTCTCGCTGCCCTTCCCCTTCTCAGCGCCTGCTTCGGCGACTCGCGCTTCGCCGGGTTCGAAGGCCTGATCGGTTGCAGGATCGGGCGTCGGCTCCGTCGGGTCGACCGGCTCGGGCGCGGCGGCGGGTGCTTCCACCGCCTCCATCGGAGGTTCAGCCGCCGAAGGCTCGGCGGCGACAGGCGGCTCGACCACAGGCGGCTCGACCACCGGAGGCTCAACCGCGGGAGGTTCGACCGCAGGCGGCTCGACCACAGGTGGCTCGGCGGCGACCGGTTCTGCAACCGGCGGCTCCACGGTCGCCGGGGGCTCCGGCGAAGTCGCAGCCCCCGCTTCCGGCGCCGAAACGTCGGAGGCGCTCGTCGCGACGACGCTCGACTCTTCCGCCGCAGCGGCTCCGATGCCGGTTCCGAGCGTCAGCGCGGCGGCGCCGATCAGTGCGATCGCCACGCGACTGCGCTGCCATCGGGGTGCGGCACCAGTGCCGTCGCCCCGGTTCGATGTATGCATGATCCTTCTCGCTTCTCAGGTGCGCACGGCACGTGAGAACCCCCCAGGCCGCACATCTTCGGTCAACCTGATCGCAGGCTACGCGCGGCGCGACGGCGGCGGATCCGGGAGAATTACGTACTTCGCGAGGACGCCGTCGAGGCGCGATTGCGGGCGACCCACTCGCGCATCTCGTCGCGGTTCTCGACGCCGATCTTGGCGAAGGCGTGCGAGAGATGCGTCTCGACGGTGCGCGACGAGATGGTGAGGCGTTCGGCGATGAAGCGGCTGGAGTACCCGAGCGCTGCGAGCAGCACGATCTCACGCTCCCGGGGTGTCAGGTCGGCAGCGGGCGGCACCGGAAGCCAGATGCCGAGATCGGCGAGCAGGCGGATCTCCGGTTCCTCGTCCTCCGCCGCCGGAGCTCCGGCGCCGCGGCCCGAGGGGGTCGTGCTCGCCATCCGCAGCAGGTGCGCGACGAGTGCTTCGCCGAGCGGTCCGTCGACCTGCGATGCGAGATGCTGCGCTGCCGAGAGGTCGTCAGCGGTGATGCTGCGCGTTTCGAAGGCGTGCGCGTGCCGCGCGAGCAGTTCGATGTAGGGCAGGCGTTCCCGCGACGCCCATCGAGCGATCTCGGCGGCTTCGACCGCAGCTCGCGGTTCTCGCAACCACTGCCGGGCGCGCAGCGCGAGCACGCGTCGATGCCCGCCGACGGCCATCGACACTCCGCGCTGCGGCGATTCGGACGCCCCGAGGGCGCGCACGGCGGCATCCCGTTCTCCGAGCACCGCCAGGGCGAGGGCGAGGGCGGAGTGCACGAGCGGCCCGAGCGAGTACGGGTCGCTGGAGCTCAGGCGATCCGCCAGCCGTTCGCCGCTCGCCACCGCCTCCATCCACCGGCCCTCCTGCACGGCGAGCAGCACCGCCCCGACCTCGACCAGCCCCGAGTAGTGCGCCTCCGCGTGCGAATCCGCCGATGCCTCTTCGGCGAGCCCCTCGAACACGCGTCGCGCGCTCTCCCGGCTCCCGCTCACCCAGTAGCCGAGCAAGGTGCAGAAGCCCTGTATGTCGACCAGATCGCTTCGGGAGCGGGGCCCGAGCCGGCTCAGCGCTCGCGCGTGCTCGGCGCTCGCCACCGCGTGCTCGAACTCGCCCTGCTGCTCGAGGATGAGGGCGGCCATGGCCCGGCCCGACGATCTGGCCCACTCGATGCCGAGATCCGCCGAGACGTCGAGCGGCGGGCACGCCTCCGCCGCGTCCCGGAGCCGGCCGGTGTAGGCGAGCACGTGCACGCGGGTGCTGCCGACCATCGCCCGCGCCGCCTCGACGCCGGTGCGCGCCTCGAGCTCGTCGAGTTCGTGCAGAGCCGCATCGACATCGCCGCCGTCTCTCACGCGCTCCCGCACAACGGTGGTGACGAGCCCCACCTCCAGCGTCGGCGGCATCGCGCCGCGCAGCCCGGAATCGGCGAGGAGCTCAGCGATGCGCTCGAGCGCACCCCGCCGCGCCGGCTCGTCGCCGAGCAGGCGCCCGATGCGCACCGCCCGCAACGCAGCACTTCCGGCCTGCCGCCCGTCGGCGTCGGGATGCTCTGCGATGACGCGCGCGAGACGCAGTACGAGGCGGGGGTAGCCGCCCTGGGCGACCGCCTCGAACGCCCGCCACACCCATGGGAATGCGACGTGCCGCCCCGCAGCCGTGCCGAACACCACGAGACGGACGAGCCGTTCGGAATCGGATGCGGGGTCGGCCGCCCCGTGATCCTCGATCAGCAGTTGGAAGATCCGGTCGTCGAGCTCGATGCGCCGCACCGGCGACATGCCCGCGCGCACCGACGCGGCGAGCAGCGGATGTCCCAGTGTGAGAGACGGAGCGCCCGCGCGCGCGTGCGAGACGACGAGGCCGCGTTCGAACAGCGCGGTGAGCACGCCGGCGTCGATGCTCCGGAGCAGTACGGTCTCGATGATCGGCTCCGCCTGCGCGACGAACTCGAGCGCCTGCCACTCGCGCTCGCCGCACGAGTCCGCGAGCAACCGCGCGTATTCGCCGGTCACGATGTCATCCCGGCGCGTCGCCCACGCCGTGCCGCGGCTGCGACGCAGGTCACCGGCCCGGTCGGCGGCGAGCGCGAGCACTGCGAGTGCGTACCCGTTGCCGCCCGCTGCCGCGTGCCACCGACGCAACGTATCGGGGTCGATACGATCGACGCCGAGCATGGAGCAGAGAAATGCTCCGCTCTCCTCGACGTCGAGCGGCCCGATGGTGAGGCGCTGCACCTGGGGGCCGCTGCCGATTCGGTCGATCGCGCTCGAGAGCTGGCGCGCCGTCGCGATGATGCGAACGGTGCGGGTGCGGGCGAGCTCGGTGAGCACGCGCAGATCCTGCGGCGAGTACTCATCGACGTCCGAGGCGACGAGGATCACGGACCCGTTCGGATCCCCTCCTCCGATGGTCGCTCGAACGTGTTCGGCCCGCGCGCGTTCCGTCGCCTCCCCCGATGCCGGCTCGGCCGCATGCAGCGCCGCATCGACCGGGAACACCGAGGGGATGACGCTGGCCGGGCGCGCGGGCCGCGGCAGCACGTGCACCGAGACCATGCCGGGATGCTCGTCCGCGAGCGTCAGCGCAGCCTGCTCCGCCAGGTACCCCTTGCCGTTCCCGGCATCGCCGAGCAGCACCGTGACCGAGCCCTCGGCGCGCGCGGCCTCGACGACATCGCCGAGCCTGCGACGCGGAACCGCGATCCGCTCTCCGCCCGCTCCCGTCTGCGTTCCGCGCGCCGCCATGACGCTCCCTTCGGGCCCCCGAAAGCCTCGCGGGCCTTGCCCAGATTGTGACTGGGCGGGCCGAGATGCGCAAGCACCCGGCGCTAGGCTGATATCCATGCGCATCGCCACCTGGAACGTCAATTCGATCCGCACTCGTTTCGGCCGCGTGGTCGATTGGCTCGTTCGCGAAGACATCGACGTGCTGGCGATGCAGGAGATCAAGTGCAAGCCCGAGCAGTTCCCGATCGCCGCGTTCGAGCAGGCCGGGTACTCGGTCGAGATCCACGGTCTCAATCAGTGGAACGGCGTCGCGATCGCCAGCCGCCACGAGATGACCGACGTCGCGCGGAGCTTCGCGGGAATGCCGGGGTTCGGAAAGCCCGTGAAGGGTCAGGAGGCCGTGCAGGGCATCGGCCCGAACGATCTGCCGCTCGAGGCGCGCGCGCTCGGCGTCACCGTCGGCGACCTCCGCCTGTGGAGCCTCTACGTGCCCAACGGCCGCTCGCTCGACGACCCGCATTTCGCCTACAAGCTGGCGTGGCTCGAGGCGCTGCGCGAAGACACCCGCGCCTGGCTCGGCGAGAACCCCGACCTGCCCCTCGCCCTCATGGGAGATTGGAACATCGCACCCCAGGAGGGCGACATGGCGGATCCGTCGTTCCGGCCGGGGGCCTCCACGCACATCTCGCCCGAGGAGCGCTCGATGTTCGCCTCGTTCGAGACGCTCGTCACCGACGTCGTGCGCCCGATCGTGCCCGAGGGGTTCACATTCTGGGATTACCAGGCGGGCAAGTTCCCGAAGAATCAGGGGATGCGCATCGACTTCATTATGGGGTCGCCGGCATTCGCCGACGCGGTCACGGGCGCCTCCATCGAGCGCGAGGAGCGCAAGGGCGACGCCCCGAGCGATCACGTTCCGGTCGTGTGCGACATCGATGTCGACCTGCTCGGCGGCACGTTCGACGACGACGATGACCGCCCGATGGTGTTCTGACGCTCTCGATACCTCCGTCGCTCCCGACGTAGACTGGCGGGTATGGCTGAAACCTTGCGTGTCGCATCCGTCAACGTCAACGGCATCCGGGCCGCATTCCGGAAGGGCATGGGCGAGTGGCTCGACGCGCGGGGCGTCGACGTGCTCGCTCTGCAGGAGGTGCGCGCCGATGACGCGCACCTGACCGAACTGCTCGGAGACGAGTGGCACTTCATCCACGACCCTTGCCAGATCAAGGGGCGCGCGGGCGTCGCGATCGCCAGCCGCGTGCCCGCAGCCGCGCACCGCGTCGGTCTCGGCGCCCTCGAGGCGCAGGAGCAGATCCAATCCTCCGGCCGCTGGCTCGAAGCCGACTTCGATCTCGGCGGCACTCCGCTCACGGTCGTCAGCAACTACACGCACTCGGGCGAGGTGGAGACCCCGCGCCAGGAGGCGAAGTGGGCCTTTCTCGACGCGATGGGGCAGCGCATGCACGAGCTCGCGGCTGAGCGCGAGCTCGTCGCGATCGTCGGCGACTTCAACGTCGGGCACCGCGAACTCGACATCAAGAACTGGAAGGGCAACGTGAAGCGCGCCGGCTTCCTCCCCCGCGAGCGCGCCTACTTCGACCGCTTCTTCGGCGCCGCGGGCGAGCCGGTCGTAGGCGTCGACGGCACCGAGGGCGCGGGCTACGGCTGGGTCGACGTGGGGCGCCGCTTCCACGGCGAGGTCGACGGCCCCTACACCTGGTGGTCCAACCGCGGGCAGGCGTTCGACAACGACACGGGGTGGCGCATCGACTACCAGGTCGTCACCCCCGCCCTCGCCGAGCGCGTCGAGTCGTACACCGTCGACCGCGCCGCGTCGTACGACGCACGGTGGTCGGATCACGCCGCGGTCGTCGTCGACTACCGCATCTGACGCTCGGCACGGTCGGCGTCGGCGATCCGGCCCGCACCCGTGCCAATTCCCGAACACGCATCGCAGCACCTCCCGCAAGGAACACCCATGAGTGAACACCCCAAGCCCGTCCTCTTCTCCGGCATGCAGCCCTCGAGCGATTCGCTGCAGCTCGGCAACTACATCGGCGCGCTCAGCCAGTGGACGCAGATGCAGGAGGACTTCGACGCCTTCTTCTGCGTGGTGAACCTGCACGCCATCACCGTTCCTCAGGACCCGGCCGAATTGATCGCCCGCACCCGCCGCACCGCGGCCCAATACATCGCCGCCGGCATCGATCCCGAGAAGTCGACGCTGTTCGTCCAGTCGCAGGTGCCGGCCCACGCCGAACTCGCGTGGGTGCTCAACACCGTCACCGGCTTCGGCGAGGCCAGTCGCATGACGCAGTTCAAGGACAAGTCGCAGAAGAACGGCACCGACGCGGCGTCGGTCGGGCTGTTCACCTACCCGATCCTGATGGCGGCCGACATTCTGCTCTACCAGGCGGAGAGCGTGCCCGTGGGCGAGGATCAGCGCCAGCACGTCGAGCTCACCCGCGACCTCGCGAATCGCTTCAACTCGCGCTTCGGCGAGACGTTCGTCGTGCCCGAGGCGCAGATCCCGAAGGGCACCGCGAAGATCTACGACCTGCAGGAGCCGACCGCGAAGATGTCGAAGTCCGCCGAGTCGGAGGCGGGCCTCATCAAGGTGCTCGACCCGGCGAACGTCACCAAGAAGAAGATCATGCGGGCGGTGACCGATGCCGACGGCGAGATCCGGTTCGACCGCGAGGCGAAGCCGGGCGTCGCGAACCTGCTGACGATCTACTCGGTGCTGAGCGGCCGGTCGATCTCGTCGATCGAGCAGGAGTACTCGGGTCGCGGCTACGGCGACCTGAAGAAGGGGCTCGTCGAGGTCGTCGAGGAGAGCCTGGCGCCCGTCCGCACCCGCACGGAAGAGCTGCTGGCGGATCCGGCGGAGCTCGACCGGCTGCTCGGTCGTGCCGCGGAACGCGCGAACGAGGTGGCGAACCGCACGCTCGACCTCGTCTACGAGCGCATCGGGCTCATCCGCTAGCCGCGGCGCGCGTCGGTCCTTAGACTGAGCGCATGACGGCCCCCGAGGCACCGGCGCGCACCGACGAGCGCTCTGCGCGTCGTCGCTCGCGCATCGTCCGCGTGCTGCGGGTGACGCGGAGGGTGCCGTTCACGGCGGCGTTCCTCGGCGCCGTTCTCGCTGTCGGGATCGTCAGCGGGACGCTCTGGCAACCCGCCGCCGACCAGCCCTGGTACCCGCAGATCGCCACCGGCATTCCCTCATTCACCGACGGCCGGTGGTGGACGTTGCTGACGTCGCCGTTCTTCGTCGATCGCCCCTCCGTCTATCTCTCTCTGCTCCCCCTCGTCGCCGGCGGCCTCGGCTGGGCGGAGTGGCGATTCGGGTCGCTGCGCACCGTGGCGCTCGCCCTCGGCGGTCACATCGTCGGAGTGCTCGGAGCCGCAGGGATCCTGGTGCTCGTGTCGCAGACGGGTTGGCCGTGGGCCGTACGGCTCACCGAAGCGCTCGACGTCGGCCCATCGTGCGCGGCGTTCACGGCCCTCGTCTTCGCGATCGCCACCCTGCCCGCTCCGTGGCGTCTGAGAGCGCGCATCGCGATCGGGCTCTGGGTGGGCATCTCCGTGCTGTACCTCGGCGAGCTCTACGACCTCGAGCACGCCGTCGCGATGACCGTCGGGCTCATCGCGAGCGGGTGGCTTCCCGCCTTCCGGCATCCCGCAGGGCGGCCCACGCAGCGCGAGTGGCGCCTCATCGCCCTCGCCGGGTTGATCGCCGTCGGCGTGATCCAGGTCTTCGATCTCATCGTCCCGTTCAACGGTCCGCTGGGTGAGAATCACCCCACGGCGTCGCTGATCGACGTGGCCATCGACCTCATCGTGATCGCGCTCATCGCGAACGGCATCAGGTCCGGGTATCGCGTGGCCTGGATCGGCGCCCTCGTCGTCGGCGCCTTCAACCTCGCGACCGCCGCGCTCGGCTTCGCGCTCCTCCCCGCCCTCGTCGATGCGGGCACCGTGGAATCGCCGCGTCAGGTCTTCGCCCTCCTGCTCGCTCCGGCGATCCTCTGGGCGGCGATCATCGTCCTCCTCGTCGTGGGCCGCGGAGCATTCCGCGTGCGGCTGCGGCAGTCCCGGCGCGCGCTCGGCGCCGAACCGGTGACGCGCGACGAGCTCGTCGGTCGGCTCGAGCGCTACGGCGGAGGCACGATCTCGTGGATGGCGACGTGGGAGGCCAACCAGAGGATCTCGAGCGGCGAGGGCGCCATCGCGTACCAGGCGCATGCCGGCGTCGCCATCATGCTGGGCGACCCGATCGTGCCGGAGGGCGAGCACGGCACCGCGCTCGAGAGGTTCGCGAACGCGACTCAGCAGGCCGGGCTCGTTCCGTGCGTCTTTTCGGCGGGCGGGGTCTCGGCTGCGGCGAAGCCCGCGGGCTGGCGCTCGGTCGTCGTCGCGGAGGACACGATCGTCGACCTCCCCGGGCTCGCGTTCACCGGCAAAGCCTGGGGTGCTGTGCGCACCGCGATCAACCGCGCCGGCCGAGAGGAGATCTCGTTCCGCATGGTACGGCTCGCCGAAGAGCCGTGGAACGTGCTCGCGCAGGTGCGCGCGATCTCGGAGCAGTGGGCGGGGGACAAGGGACTGCCCGAGATGCGGTTCACGCTGGGCACGGTCGAGGAGGCGCTGGATCCGGCAGTGCACGTCGGCCTCGCAGTCGACGCGGGCGGCAACCTGCACGGGGTCACCTCGTGGCTGCCCGTGTACGGGCCCGCCGCGGTCGAGGACGACGGCTCCGGTGGTGAGGGCGCTCGGGCGGAGCCGCGCATCATCGGGTGGACGCTGGATCTCATGCGCCGTCGGGACGGCGGGTTCGGCCCGGTCATGGAGTTCCTCATCGCCTCCTCCGCACTGCATTTCTCGCAGTCCGGATACGAGTTCGTGTCGCTGTCGGGAGCTCCGCTCGTGCGGTCGGACGACGCTCAGGCCGGTCCCGTCGATCAGGTACTCGCTCGACTCGGCGCTCTCATCGAGCCCCTGTACGGGTTCGCGTCCCTGCACCGCTTCAAGCAGAAGTTCAATCCCCGCTCCGAGTCGCTGCATCTGCTGTACCGCGACGAGGGCGACCTGCCGCGCATCGGGATCGCGCTGACTCGTGCCTACCTGCCGGATGCATCGATGCGCGATCTCATGGCCTCCGCCACCGCCACCCGCTCACCTCGCTGACCCCGGGCGCCGGCGTGCCCTCGTCTCGACGTGTTGCGCCCCCGGCGAAATCGTGACGGGCGGATGCGCGCGCTCCGCGTATGAGGACTACGATGATGATCGTGTTCCGGGGTCGGTGTGATTCCGAACCGGCGGTCAGAGTCCGCGAGCGTCGCACCAGCGATGCTGAACCGGTGGAATTCCGGTACCGACGGTGATGGACGCCTCGCGCGTTCGAGTCCGGATGAGAGGAACGCGCGAGTCACGGACGTCCGTGGACCCTTGCGCACCCGGCACGGACTGAACGGTGGACCGGGGATGCTCGAGCAGAGCCTCATCGAGGACGGGATGCGGCGCGGCCTCGCGATCGCGCGCCGCGGCCCCTCGCATACCCCGAACCCGCAGGTCGGGTGCGTACTGCTCGACCCCGAGGGTCGCGTCGTCGCCGAGGGCTGGCACCGCGGTGCGGGCACGCCTCACGCGGAGGTCGAGGCCCTGGGCCACCTGCTCGCCGAATGGCACGACCGAGCAGCTGAACTCACAGCGGTGGTCACCCTCGAGCCGTGCAACCACACGGGTCGCACCGGCCCGTGCGCCGCAGCGCTCATCGCCGCCGGTGTGGGCGCCGTCGCCTACGCCCTCTCCGACCCCGGCCAGGAGTCGTCGGGCGGCGCCGACACATTGCGCGCCGCCGGCGTCGAGGTGCGCGGCGGAGTGCTCGACGGTGAGGCACGAGCGCTCCTCGCCCCCTGGCTCGAGAAGCAGGCGGGCGCAGTGCCGGCGCGCACCGGCGATCCTCTTCCCCGGCCTTCGCGGCCGCGCGTGATCGTCAAGTGGGCTCAGACCCTCGACGGCCGCGCAGCTGCGACCGACGGCTCGAGTCAGTGGATCACCGGCGAGGGAGCACGGGCCGACGTGCACCGACGGCGCGCGAGGGCCGACGCGATCCTCGTCGGAACCGGCACTCTGCTCGCCGACGACCCCGCACTCACCGCCCGCGATGCCGCCGGGGGTCTGCTCGTGCCGCCGAAGGAGCAGCCGCTCCCGGTGGTGGTGGGGCGGCGGGAGATTCCGGCGAGCGCTCGCGTTCGCGCGCACCCGGCGCTGGCCGCGCACGGCCTCTCAGAACCGCTCCGTTTCACGGGCGCCGATCTCGCAGCCGACCTTGCGTCGCTCGCCGAGCACGGCGTGCGGAGCGTCTTCGTCGAGGGAGGCCCGACGGTGGCGAGCGCCCTGATCGCCGCGGGGCTCGCCGATGACGTGCTCGTGTACGTCGCACCCGCGCTGCTCGGGGGCCCGCGGCTCGCCATCGGGGATCTCGGCATCCCCGACATCTCCGGCATTCTGCGCCTGAGCGAGACGCGCATCGAACGCCTCGGCGACGATCTGCTCGTGATCGCGTCGCTCGACCGCGCCTCGTCGGCCCTCGGCCCCGTTACGGAAGGATCCTGATGTTCACTGGACTCATCGAAGAAGTCGGCGAGGTCGTGTCGGTCGAACCCGTCGACGACTCCCTCCGCCTCGTCATCGCGGGGCCGACCGTCACGAGCGACGCGGACCACGGGGCGTCGATCGCCGTTTCGGGAGTGTGCCTCACCGTAATCGATCGCGCTGTCGCCGCCGACGGTCGCGCCACCTTCACCGCCGACGTCATGGCGCAGACGATCGCGATGTCGACGATCGGCGATGCCGCTCCCGGCACCCGGGTGAACCTCGAGCGGGCGGTGCGCGTCGACACGCGCCTCGGCGGCCACATCGTGCAGGGGCACGTCGACGGAACCGCGACCCTCGTATCCGTCACCCCGCACGAGGCCTGGCGCGTGCTGCGATTCTCGCTCGATCGGCAGCTCGCGCCGCTCCTGGTCGACAAGGGCTCCGTCACCCTCTCCGGGGTGTCGCTCACCGTCTCCGCGATCTCGCCCGAATCCGAGGCCGATCAATGGTTCGAGGTCTCGCTCATCCCCGAGACGCTCGTCGCGACGACGCTGGGCGACCTGACCCCCGGCGATCGCGTCAACGTCGAAACGGACATCCTCGCCCGACATGTCGCTCGCATGCTGCGCCTCGGTGCTGCCGATGCGAGCAATGCCGGCACCGGCGACGCCGACGCCGACGCCGACGCAACAGCCCACCCGAACGCCGAAGGACACCGCGCATGAGCACCACCATTTCTGCCGCCGAGCTTCCCGAGACCCCGCGCACACCGGGCATCGCCACCATCGAGGAGGCGATCGAGGCGGTCAAGGCCGGTCGTCCGGTGATCGTCGCCGACAACGAGGATCGCGAGAACGAGGGCGACATCATCATCTCGGCGGAACTCGCGAGCCCCGAGTGGATCGCCTGGACGGTGCGCTGGTCGTCGGGTCTGCTGTGCGCCCCCATGACGAACGCGATCGCCGATGAACTCGACCTGCCGATGATGGTGTCGCGCAACGAGGACGTTCGCGGCACGGCGTACACTGTCACGGTCGACGCCGCGCACGGCGTCACCACCGGCATCAGTGCGAGCGACCGCGCCACCACGCTGCGCGCCCTCGCGAACCCGGACGCGCAGCCGACCGACGTGCGCCGGCCCGGGCACGTGCTGCCGCTGCGCGCGGTGGACGGCGGGGTGCGCGCCCGCGACGGGCACACCGAGGCGGGCGTCGAGCTCATGAGGCTCGCCGGCCTCCGCCCCGTCGCAGCGATCGCCGAGATCGTGGCCGAAGACGGCGAGATGATGCGCCTCCCCGAGCTCATCACCCTCGGCGCGCGCGAGGGCGTGCCGGTCATCACCATCGAGCAGCTCATCGCGTACCTCAACACCCACGACCCCGAAGGCGCCCCCGACGTGCAGCCGCAGCGCCGCGGGGTGAGCCTTCGCGCCGACACGCTGCTGCCCACCGAGCACGGCGCTTTCCGTGCGATGGCGTATCGCGATCGCCGCGCGGGCGTCGACCATCTCGCGCTCGTGGCTCCCCTGCCCGACGGGTCGCTCCCATCGGGCGAGGCGCTCGTGCGCGTGCACTCCGAGTGCATCACCGGCGAGGCGTTCGGCTCCCTGAAGTGCGAATGCGGCCCGCAGCTCGACGCGGCACTCGACCGGGTCCAGGAGACCGGCGGCGTCGTCGTCTACCTGCGCGGCCAAGAGGGCCGCGGCATCGGTTTGGCCAACAAGCTGCGCGCATACCAGCTGCAGGAGCAGGGGGTCGACACGCTCGACGCCAACCTGCAGCTCGGTTTCCCGGCAGACGCGCGCGACTACACGGCGGCAGCCGAGATCCTCTCCGACCTCGGCATCGATCGCGTGCGGCTGCTCACGAACAACCCCGAGAAGGTGCAGCAGCTCGAAGCGCACGGCATCACCGTGACCGAGCGCGTACCGCTGCTGGTCGGCGTCACCGAGGAGAATCTCGCGTACCTCGCGGTGAAACGAGACCGCATGGGCCATCAGCTGCCCGAGAACGTTCGCGACAGCCAGTAGGCGCCGCGATCCGGCCCTCGCGCACCGGCCGCGCACGACCCACGCACTGCCCTCCATCCCAACGCATCTCACTCGAAGGAGCACATCATGAGCGGAGCCGGAGCCCCGGATCTCACCGTCGACGCCAGCGGATTGCGCGTCGCCATCATCGCCGGCAGCTGGCACGCCGACATCATGGAGCACCTCATCGCGGGCGCGCAGCAGTCGATCTCAGCTGCCGGGGCCGAGCACGAGACCTTCACCGTCGCGGGCGGGTTCGAGCTGCCGCTCGCCGCGCAGACCGCGCTCGCCCCGCGCGAGACCGGTGGCGGGGGGTACGACGCGGCGGTCTGCCTCGGCATCGTGATTCGCGGCGGAACTCCGCACTTCGAGTACATCAGTTCGGCAGTGACCGACGGTCTCACGCGCGTGCAGCTCGACGCCGGCAAGCCCATCGGGTTCGGTGTGCTTACCACCGACACCGAGCAGCAGGCGCTCGACCGCTCCGGGCGCCCGGGCGCCCCGGAGTCGAAGGGCCGCGAGGCCGCCGAGGCCGCGCTGCACCTCGCGGTAGCCCTCCGCCGCATCTCGGCGTAGTCCCGCGCGATCTCCCGTTTTTGCCGAGCGGGGTCACTTCTCGTGCGTGTCGGAACAGCAACACCCACGGAAAGTGACCCCGCTCCGCCACAGTTCGAGCGGGGTCACTTTCGGAGTGTGTTGCGGCCCGCAGGAGCTCCGACACACTCCCGAAGTGACCTCGCTGCCGATGGGGCGGGGTACGGGCGGGGCAGTGGTGCGCGGGCGACGGCGTAGGCTGGGCGGGTGAGCGGCCCAGCAGCATCAGCAGAACACTCGACCTCGGACGGCGCCGGATCAGCCGGCCGCCCGCGCACCGCGCCCCGCGGGCCGCGCGCCTCGCTGCGACAGCTGATTCCGTACCTCTTCGAGCAGCGCGGGCTGCTGGTCGTCGCCCTCGCGCTCGGTCTGGTCGCCGCGCTCGCGTCGCTCGTGCAGCCCCCGCTGCTCGGCCAGATCATCACCCGCGTGCAAGAGGGTCTGCCGCTCGCGGGGCTGCTCGGCGCGCTCTCCGCGATCGTCGTCGTCGGCGCGGTGCTGAGCGGACTGCAGCATTACGTGCTGCAGCGCATGGGCGAGGGCGTCGTGCTGACGAGCCGCAAGCGTCTCATCGCCAAGATTCTCCACCTGCCGATCTCGCAGTTCGACCGCCGACGCACAGGTGACCTCGTGTCGCGCGTTGGCAGCGACACGACACTGCTGCGCGCAGTACTGACGCAGGGCCTCGTCGAGGCGGCGAGCGGGCTGCTCATCTTCGTCGGCGCGCTCATCGGCATGCTCGTGATCGATCCCGCCCTGTTCGCGATCACCTTCGGCGTGATCGTGGTCGCCCTCGTGGTGGTCGTCGCCGTGTCCTCCCGCATCCGGCCGGCTGTCGCCCGCGCGCAGGAGAAGGTCGGCGACCTCGCCGCGCAGGTCGACCGCTCCATCTCATCGATCCGAACGATCCGAGCGGCGGGCGCAGCCGAGCGCGAGCAGGCGGCGACCGAGCGCGACGCGACCGAGGCCTACCGGCTCGGCATCAAGGTCGCCCGAATCTCCGCATTCATCGTTCCGGTCTCGTTCCTCGCGCTGCAGCTCTCGTTCCTCATCGTGCTCGGTCTCGGCGGCTACCGCGTCGCAACCGGCGCGATCACCATCGCTCAGCTCGTCACCTTCATCATCTTCCTCTTCTTGATGGTGACGCCGCTCGGCCAGGCGTTCGGTGCGATCTCCGCCGTCAACCAGGCGCTCGGCGCGCTCGGCCGCATTCAGGAGATCGCGAACCTCGAAACGGAGGCCGAACGCGACGCCGAGCGCTCGCCTCTCGGCCGGCTCGTGCCCCTCGCAGATGCGCGCGACGAGCACGCACCGGCCATCGAGTTGAGCGATGTGCGTTTCACCTATCGATCAGCCGCTCCGGAACGGGCGGATGCCCGCGAGCTCGTGCGCGGCGGTCGCGGCGCACGACGCGATGCGGAGGCGGCGCCCGCCGAGCTCATCGAGACCGAGGTGCTGCGCGGCGTGAGTTTCACGGTGCCACGAGGATCGCGCGTCGCGCTGGTCGGGCCCTCGGGCGCGGGCAAGTCGACGATCCTGGGGCTCATCGAGCGCTTCTACGATCCCGAGACCGGATCGGTCGCGCTGCACGGCGCCGACGTGCGCGCGCTCGACCGCGGGGAGCTCCGCCGCCAGATGGGGTACGTCGAGCAGGATGCCCCCGTTCTCGCGGGCACGCTCCGCGAGAACCTGCTGCTGGCCACTCCCGAGGCGAGCGACGCGGCGTGCGAGCGCGTGCTGCGCGCAGTGAACCTCGGCGCACTTCTCGAGCGCGGGGGCGCTTCGAGGTCGAGCGGTCGGGGTGCCGGTCTCGCGGCAGCGCTCGACATGCCCGTGGGAGAGAACGGCGTGATGCTGTCAGGCGGCGAGAAGCAGCGCCTCGCGATTGCGAGAGCCCTGCTCACGGCGCCGCCGATCCTGCTGCTCGACGAATCGACCGCGAGTCTCGACGGCGTGAACGAACGGCTCATGCGCGAGGCGCTCGACGCCGTGTCGACGGGGCGCACCCTCGTCGTGATCGCGCACCGCCTCTCGACCGTTGTCGATTCCGACAAGATCGTCGTACTCGACGACGGGCGAGTCGTGGGAGAGGGGACGCACGAAGAGCTGATAGCGAGCGCTCCCCTGTACCGGGAGCTCGCGCAGCACCAGCTGCTCGTGCCGGAGGACCGCTGAGGCGCGCGCGTCAGCGCGCACTGCGGTCCGACCCTGGACTCGGATCGCGGAAGAACCGATCGAGGTTCGGGGCGAGCACCCAGCGGAAGGCTCGTTCGACGGGGGCGAGGGCGAGCAGCGAGGCGAGTACGAGGGCTCCCACGATGAGGATCACGACGCCGAGTTCTCCGAGTTCGCCGACCGCATCGATGACGCCGGTCTGCCGCAGCGCCCAGACGATGGGGCCGTGCAGCAGGTAGACCGAGAGCGTGCGCGCACCCCACGCGGTGACGACGAGGCGGCGACGCGGCGTCACCGCCAGTACGGCGAAGGTCATCGTCGCCGCCAGCAGGAGCAGCAGAGCGGTCACGGCCGCGCCGCCGAGCGTCGTTTCGATCCAGTGGTGCGGTGACCAGTCGCCGATCGGAGCATCGGAGAAGCGCCGAGCGTACCCGTCGCGCCACGTCAGCCAGCCGTCGAGCCGCCACCACGACCGCAGCCCGGGAAGTGCGATGAAGACCGCGGCGATCACCGACAGGATCCCCCACGACCACACGCGCACCCATCGCCGTGGGGCGGCGAACCACTCCCCGTCGAGCCACCCATTCGTTCTCGCGAGCCAACCCGCTACGAAGAACGGGAGGAACGTGAGCGTGCGAGCCGCCGAGAACTCGGTGCCGATCACCGGAATCACCCCGCCGAAGAGCGCGATCGCGATCGACACGAGCAACGGGTGCCGCAGCTGAGCCATGTACGGCAGCACGATGCGCATCGTCACGATGGTGACGAGATACCAGAGCGTCCACGACGGCGACACGAGGAAGGACTGGGCGGGCGTCTCGTCGATCGCGGCGAACCCGATCACGACCCAGATGCCCTCCCAGAGCACCCAGAGCACGATGAGCTGCAGCGTCGCCCGCCCGGTCTTGGTCGTGGCGCTCGCCCGCGAGAAGTAGCCGCTGAGCGCGATGAGGGCGGGCATGTGGAACAGATAGATGTACGTGTAGATGCCGTAGGCCAGCGCGGTGTCGTGCCGCACGGTAGAGATCGTGTGGCCGACCACGACCAGCGCGATGAGCGCGAAGCGAGCGTTGTCCCAGAGCGCGACACGGGGAGCGCTCGGATGAGCGTTCGTCGGTGCCGTCGCCGGAGAGCCCATTTCTGTAGCCTAGCGACGTCTCCCGGCGTATTCTGACCGCATGTGCGCGTCATACGGCCTCGGCGGTTCGCTTCCCCTCGATCTCGAACCCCTCAGCGAGCCGGGCAGCGCGGCACTCGTCGACGCCTGGCTGGAGCAGCGCTCCGGCAACGCGAAGATCACGGGCAAGAACGCCCGCAACCTCAACCCGGTGATCACGGCCGACACCACCGGTCAGCGCCACGTGCAGCTCGCCTGGTGGTGGCTCTGGCTCGACGCCAGCGGGCCCGTGAAGTTCTCGGCGTTCAACTCGCGCGACGATCGGTTGCTGCGCTCGTGGAAGCGGCCGTTTCAGCACCGCGCGATCCTGCCCGCGACTTGGTACGTCGAGAAGCAGGGGCGGTTCCGGCTCCCGAACGACGAGGCTTTCGGCATCGCTGCGCTGACATCGACCGTCACACTCGAGGACGGCTCTGAGCTCATCAGCTACTCGATGGTGACCCGAGACGCCGTGGGCGAGGCTGCGGATGTCTGGCCGAGGATGCCCCTCGTGCTGCCTCGCGAGATGCACGCGGAGTGGCTCGACCCCGAGCGCCCGGGCGATGCGGCGCTGGTCTCCGAAGTGCGGCTCGCCTCCGACGAGATCTCTCGCGCGCTGACCGCGGAATAGGTGGAGTAGGTGGAGTAGGTGCGCGATAACGCGCCAGATACTTCGTCACCACGCACGCAAAAGGCCCCCGCCTCTGCGGGGGCCTGATCGAGCCGACTTCGGGATTTGAACCCGAGACCTGTTCTTTACGAGGGAACTGCTCTACCCCTGAGCTAAGTCGGCCGAGTGCGAGATCGCTCTCGCACACGAGAGATCACTTTAGCACGTTCTCGAGGTCGATTCGCACATGTCGGTCACGAGCACTGCGGATCGGCCGGGGGCACCGCCCCTGTGAGCAGGTAGTCGTCGACGACGTCATTGATGCAGGCGCTCTCGCCGTAGGCGGTGTGCCCTTCGCCCTGATAGGTCACGAGCGCACCGCTCTCGAGCTGTCGGGCGAGCGACTCGGCCCAGCGGTACGGGGTCGCAGGGTCTCCGGTCGTTCCGACGACGAGGATCGGATCCGCGCCGCTTCCCGTCACCGGCCCGCGCTCCGCTGCGGGTTGCTCCGGCCACGCGGCGCATGCGAGGTCGCCGTAGCCCTGGAACCGTCCGATCGTCGGTGCGATCTCCTCGAGTTCGGCGGCGTCGGCGCGCATCCGGTCGCGGTCCAGCGTTCCCGCGGGGTAGTCGAGGCAGTTGATCGCCGAGAACGCCTCGGTCGAGTTGCTGCGATAGGTGCCGTTCTCGCGATCGTAGTAGAAGTCGGCGAGGGTGAGCCCGATTTCTGGATCGCCGTCCGCGACGGATGAGAACAGCTCGTCGAGGTAGCCCCAATTGCTCTCTGCGTAGAGCGGCGTGATGATCGCGGTGAGCATCGTCGACGACGTGAAGGCGCGCCCGTCGGCCCCGGTGAGCGGCTCCGCGTCGACGCGGTCGAGCAGCGCGCTGATCTGCGCCATGGCCACGTCCACGGGGCCGCTAAGCGGGCAGTCGTCTCGCGTGAGGCAGTCGGTGGCATAGGCGCGGAGCGCCGCCTCGAAGCCGCGAGTCTGCTCGCGCACGACGTCGGAGAGGCTGGCTCCGGGATCCATCGCACCGTCGAGCACCAGACGGCCGACATTCTCGGGGTAGGCGTCTGCGTACCGGGCGCCGATGTACGTGCCGTACGAATATCCCAGGTAGTTGAGCTTCGGATCGCCGACGATCGCTCGCAGCATGTCGAGATCGCGCACCGTGTCCGCCGTGCTCACATGAGCCAGCAGGTCACCGGTCTGCTCGAGGCACGCCTCGCCGAACTCCCGTTCATGGGCGAGGGACGCCTCCATCCAGGCGTCGCTTCCGACCTCGAGGTCCGCCTCGGCCGGGTCGACGCCGAAGAGGTACTCGTCCATTCCCGCATCATCGAGACACGTGACGGGCGTGGAAGCACCGACTCCGCGAGGATCCCACGCGATGACGTCGTACGCCTCCTGCACCTCGGGTTGCACCGCACCGCCGATGCCGCCCGAGAGGTAGTCGACCCCTGAGGCGCCGGGCCCGCCGGGGTTCATGAAGAGCGTGCCGGCGCGGTCGCCCCCGAGCGCCTTCTGCTTCACGAGGCGCAGCGTGATCGTCTCGCCCGAGGGCTGCTCCCAGTCGAGCGGGGCGTGGACGACGGCGCACTCCAGCTCGTTCTCGCAGGGAACCCACTCGGGTTGCTGCGCAGCGAACCCGTCGACGGTGCCGTCGGGCAGGGGCGGGAGCTCGGGTTCGCGCGAGGTCGCCTGCTGCACGAGGGCGGCGATCGGCGCGCATCCCGTCAGCACGAGCGCCGCAGAAGCCGCGAGCGCGGCCAGACCGAGCATACGGCGGGAGCTCCTCGCTCTCCTCCCCCGCTCGCCGGCTCGGCGCTCGGCGCCGGACAGCAGTGGGCTCATCGCTGCACTCCGTTCTCCCGGCCCCTCAGCAGGAGCGTATCCGCGCTGCTCTGCGTGGCGAACAGCGCCTCGAGCACGAGTCCAGGCGTGATCCCGCGCCCGAGGCGCTCGCGCGCGACCTCCACGGCCGTCACGACGGCGAGCGCGCGCTCCGCTCCCCACCGCTCGGCGAGGTCGGTGATCGAGGCTTCGCGCTCACGGTTGATGAGTGCCGGTTCGCCGTGCAGGGCGGTGAGCAGCACATCGCGGAAGAGCGAAAGCAGATCGGTGAGGATCCGGTCGATGCCGTCTCGCAGGCTCCGCGTCGCCCGACGCTTCTGATCTTCTTCGAGGGCGCGGATCTGACTGCGCATCTGCGGTGGAATCGCCGCGCCGGCCGGCAGGCCGAGGCTGCGGAGCGCCTCCTCGCGCTCCCGCTGGTCGAGCGTCTCGGTCAGCGCGGCGGCGTCGGCCTCCGCCACCTTGACCAGCGCCGCTGCGGCGCGCATGCCGTCGCCGAGCGTCTGCACACCGAGCGCGAGGTCCAGCGTGCGCTCTCGGCGCGCGAGCGCATCGGGGTCGCTCGCGAGGCGCCGCGCCATCCCGATGTGGCTCTGCGCGAGTCGCGCCGCTCGCTCGGCGATCTCCGTGTCCATGCCGTCGCGCTCGTGCAGCAGGCGGGCGATGTCCGCTGCACCCGGTGTGACGAGGCGCAGCGAGCGGGCGCGCGAGCGGATCGTGGGCAGCAGATCTGCCTCGCTCGGCGCGCAGAGGATCCAGATCGTGCGTTCCGGCGGCTCTTCGAGGGCCTTCAGCAGCACGTTGGAGGTGCGTTCGGGCATGCGATCCGCGTCCTCGATCACGATGACCCGGTAGCGCCCCTCGGCCGGCGAGTAGTGAGCCGTGGTGACGATGTCGCGAGCGGCTTTGATGTCGATCAGCAGCTTCTGGGTCGTGAGCACTCCGAGATCGGGGTGCGTGCGGGCGCGCACCTGGGAGTAGACCGCTTCGCGATCCTCACCACGCGCGATCAGCGCCGCGGCGAACCGGAATGCGAGATTCGAGCGCCCGGAGCCCGGAGGACCCGTGATGAGCCAGGCGTGCGAGGGGGTCGCATCGACTGCAGCAGCGGCGTCGAGGATGCGCACCGCGTCCGGCTGACCTACGATCTCCGCCCAGTACTCCACCCCGGAATCGTATCGCGCCGCACCGACACCGAGATGGGTGCGCGACCCCGCCACGGCGCCGGTGCCGCCTCGCGAGACGCACGTTCGGGCTCAGCGGGTGAAAACGCGGGTGAATAGTGCCGTTCGGGCTCCCGCAGCGAGTCGTCTCCGGCATATGCTTTTCAGCGGTTGAAGATTCGTTCCCCCGAGTTCAGACCATCCTCCCGAGCCGCATTTCCCCAACTGGCGCGGGAGACACGCCCCCGGTCCTGTCCCCCAGGATCCCGGGGGCTTTTTCGTGCCCGGCGCGGGGTCATCGGCATCCCGCGCCTCACCGTTCGCGCGCAGCGAGGTCGACGTAATCGGCGGGCCCGACCTCGACCTCGGCGGCCCCGGCGCTGAGCTCCGCCGCGAGCGACGTGAACGGCCCGATCTCCTCCTCGGCGAGCGCGAAGCTCTGGGCGACTCGGTCGCTGTAGTGCGCTGCGCCGACGGCGTACCCCCGACGTCGCGCCTCCGCTTCGATCTGGGGCGCGATGTCATAGGCGCAGCGGAGGATGACGGATCGCCGCAGCCCTCTCCGCTGCCGCGTCGCCCGCTGCGTCGCAATTGCAACGGTCGAGCGGTACGCTCGCGTCAGCCCGCCCGCCCCCAGCAGCACCCCGCCGAAATAGCGGGTCACGACGGCGACCACGTCGCTGAGCCCCGCCGAGACCAGTGCGTCGAGCATGGGCGCGCCCGCGGTGCCGCTCGGCTCACCGTCGTCGTTCGAGCGCTGCACTCGCCCGTCGGGTCCGAGCACGAACGCCGAGCAGTGGTGCCGAGCTCGGGGGTGCTCGGAGCGCACTCGAGCGATCACCTCTCGCGCGGCCGCCTCGCCCTCGACCCGTTCGAGCCGAACGAGGAAGCGCGACCGGGAGATCTCCTGCTCCGCATCCACAGCGGCAGCGATCGTCTCGTATTCCATCGCCCTCGCTCCGACAGGGGGCGCATCCTCCGCCCCGGCTACCATCGAGTCTATGGGCGGTGAAAGCGTACGGGTCGACACGTGGGTCTGGGGCGTGCGCCTCGCGAAGACGCGGAGCCAGGCGACCGCCGCGTGCCGCGCGGGTCACGTCCGGGTGAACGGGGCCACGGCGAAGGCCTCCCAGTCGGTGCGACTCGGAGACGAGGTGCGCGTGCGCCAGCACGGCTTCGACAAGGTGTACCGAGTCGCAGGTCTGCCCGTGCGCCGCGGCAGCGCGGCCGAGGCGGCGAAGCACTTCGACGACCTCACGCCGCCGCTGCCTCCGCGAGTGGAGCGGCCGGCCGAAATCGTGCGCGACCGCGGCGCGGGCCGGCCGACGAAGCGCGAACGACGCGACATCGACCGGCTCCGCGGGCGCGGCGGCGAGGGCTAACTCCCGAGCTCGGCTTCCGGCTCCCTGCGCCGACGCGCCAGCAGCACGGCGCCGGCTCCGGCGAGCAGCAGGAGCAGCGCGGCGAGCGCCGCGAAGGCGGCGGTGTCGGCGCCCGTCGTGGCGAGGCCGTCGGCCTCCGCCACCGCCGTCGTCGCGGAGCTCGTGAGCTGCGCATCTGCCGTCTGCGTCGTGGACGTCTCCACCGTCACCGAGTTCGTGACCGACGGGTACGCCGACGGGTCGACGTGCACGAAGAGCGTGAACTCCGCGCGCTCTCCGACCGCGAGACCCTGCGGCAGCGTCCAGGTGACCGTCGACCCGGCGACCTCCACGCCGTCATCGGGCGAGGATGCGAAGCGCAGCCCGTCGGGGAGCGCGTCGGTCACGGTGATCGGACCCGGGTCCAGCGTCGGGCCCCGGTTCTCGACCGCGATGCGGTACTCGCCCGTCTGCCCGACCTGGAACTCGCCGATCGCAGCCTTCTCGGTCACCAGCGTGGCGACCGGATCGACCAGCACGGCCGCGCTCGAGACGTCGTTCACCGGGTTCTCGTCATCGGCGGCCAGCACCGTTGCGACGTTCGTCAGCCCTTCAGACGACACCACCGAGTCGGCGACCAACGCCTGCAGCGTGATCTCCACCGTCTCACCGACCGCGAGACTTCCGTCGCTCACGACCGGCGTCCACGTGAGCGCCTCCGCACCCGCCACTGAGGCGATCGCAGGTTCGACGGCCTCCGCAGCGCCTCCCGCGAGGGCGATGCGCGCGCTCCCGGGTACGTAGCTCATGCCCGTGGGCAGCGCATCGGTGACGTCGATCGGGCCGCGCGCGATGCTCGGGCCCTCGTTGGTGACGAGCAGCCGGTAATCGGCGACACCGCCCGCGTCCACGCGATCCTGCTCGCTCGTCTTCACGATCGAGAGGTCGGCGCTCGCCTCCTCATCGCTCGAATCGACCGCCTCGGGCCGGTTCGTCGCGTTCGCGGCCGTCGCGCTCGCGAGGTTCACGAGCGGCTCGCTCACGTCGAGTGCTGGGTCGGTGCTGTACGTCACGATGAAGGAGCGCAGCTGCTCGGGGCCGACCTGCTGCGTGCCGGAGAGGGCGAAGGTGTCCCAGCTCTCGTCACCGGTGCCATCGGCGCCGACCCCACCCGCTGACCGAGTCCACTCTCCCGCTTCGCTCGCGAGCGCTGCGAATGCGAGGCCGGCCGGCACCTCGTCGACGACGCTCACATCGCGCGCGTCGGCGGGCCCGTCGTTTCGCACCGTGATGCGGTACGTCACGTCCGTCCCCGGCACGACCTGCGGCACGTTCGCGAGCGAGCTCGCCGGCACCCACTCGCCGTCGGCCTGCACGACTCGGGTCTTCCAGAGCGTCAGGCTCGTGCGGTCGTCGGGCGAGATCGACGCGTCGCCGGAGTTGTTCTCCGGTTCCGGGTCGGTCGTCGTGCCGGGCTGCACCGCGGCTGTGTTGACGATGTCGCCGCCCGTCCACGCCGGGTCGACGATGCCGGTCACCGAGAGGTCCGGCTCGTCGCCGACCAGGATCGACGCACCCGTGTACGACCACGTGATGGTGTCGCCCGCCGTCGCGGCGTTCCAGCCTCCGGCGTTCGAGAAGCTCGCGCGCCAGAGACCCGTCGACGGATCCTCGGCGAGGGCGGAGATGCCCTCGGGGATCGTGTCGGTGACGGTGATCGGCTGCGAGTCCGTACTCCGCGCGGTCGACGGGCCGAGGTTGCGGGGCTCGAGGCTCCACGTGACCGCGGCACCCGCCGTGATGTTCTCCGGCGCCGTGACGACCCGCTTCGCGAGCACGAGGTCGGCCGAGCCCGCGACGTCCACGAGATCGGTGTCGCGATCGTTGAGCGGATCGTTGTCGTTCGGGCCGTCGACGAGGGCGACGTTCTCGACGCCCTCCGCGGGCACGAGATCCGCGTCGATCAGCGCGGTGAAGGTGACGACGACGGTCTCCTCCGGCGCGAGAACGACTCCAGCGGTCGCGTCGGCCCAGGTGAGGGCGTTGCCGTCGATCACGGGCTCCGCGGCGGCGGCCTCGGCACCGGCGACCGAGATCGCGCCCGACCCGACAACGTAGCCGAAGCCGTTCGGCAGCTGATCCGTCACCGTGATCGGGGCGTCCGAGATGCTGGGGCCGTGATTGGTCACTAGCAGCCGGTACTCCACGGTCTCGCCCGCGACGGCGGACTCCGAGCCCGCGGGAACGACATGCGACTTCTCGATCTCGAGATCGGCGCTGCGCATCGGAGCCACGCCCTCGGCGTCGCTGGCGTACGCCCGGCCTCCTCCGGCCGTCTTCCAGTTGGCGGCAGAGGCCTCCACGGTGTTCACGAACGACTCGCCGTTCGGCATGGCGGGATCACTGCCGTAGGTCACGATGAAGGATCGCGCGTGCTCGGGGCCCTCCTGCTGCGTGCCCGCGAGCGTGAAGGTGTCCCATGCGTCGCTCTGACCCGTGCTCGACTCGCCGCCGGCAGCACGCGCCCACTCGGCGGAGCCCTCCGACTCGTGCGAGTCGTAGCTCAGCCCGGTGGGCGCTTCGTCGACGACCGTGACCTCGCGTGCATCGGCCGGGCCGTCGTTGATGACGGTGACGCGGTAGCTCACGTCGTCTCCGGGGAGGAAGACGGGAACGGGATCCTGCTCGGCCGCCACGACCCACTCGCCGTCGACCTGCACCACTCGGGTCTTGGCGACCCGCAGCGCGGTGGCGTCTCCCGGAGCCGCCGTCGCAGCGCTCTCGTTGTTCGCGCCCTGAGGATCGCGCGTCGCACCCGGCGCGACCTCGGCGGTGTTCTCGATCTCGCCGCTCGTCCACGACGCATCGATCACGCCGGTCACCGAGATGTCGTAGGCGCTGCCGTCGAACTCGTCGCCCGATCCGACCGGGTACTCGCCGCCGGTGAAGGTCCAGGTGATCGTATCGCCGGCGCGCGCCGGGAACTCGGCGGTCTCGCCGTCGCGCTCGACGGTCGCCGCCCACATCCCCGTCGAGGGATCCTCGACGTCGGAGATGCCCGCGGGAAGCGTGTCGGAGATGGTGATCGGCGCCGTTTCCTCGCTCACCGAGACGGAGGGTCCCGCATTGCGGGGCGCGATCTTCCAGGTGATGGGCTCGCCGGCGGTGATGCCCGATGCCGGGGTGGCGCTCTCATCGATCGATTTGGTGATGAGGAGGTCGGCCAACGGCACGACCGCGATCGTGTCGTCGTCGCACTTCGGCGCCGGGGTCGATCCCGCACCGGGCACCTCGGGCGAGGTCGCACAGGCCTCGTTCGTCACCGAGGTCTGCGTGCCGATTCCAACGGTCACGAGCGCCGACAACCGGAGCTGCGGGGCCGCGGCGCCGGGGAGCACGGTGCCGGCGTACGTCGCGACCACCGTGGTGGTGCCGTCGTCGTTCACCGTCGCACTCGTCACGCTCCAGTCGTCGCCCACGGCGCCGCCCTCGACGTACTCGAGCCCGGCGGGGAACGTGTCGGTCACCGTCATCGCCGTGGACGACGACGGCCCGCTGTTTCGCGCGTCGAGCGTGAATGTGACGGTGTCGCCGATCTCGTACTCGTCGGGATCCGCCGCGACGTGGTCCTTCTCGAGGTCCACGTCCGCCGAACGGGTGACCGCGACATCCGCCGTGTCCTCATTCGGATGCGGATCGGCCGCCGGTTCGGGAGTCTCCGACGCCACTGTCGCCGTGTTCGTGTGCGTCCCCGCAGCGAGCGTCGACGCGAACTGCGCCTCGAACTCGATGACGGGGGCGACTCCGCGATCCTCATCGGATGCGGTGTCGGCGAGCAGGCCCGATGCGAGGGTGAACGTGACCTCCTGCGGGGTGTCGGCGTCGGCCTCCGTCGCGCTGACGATCCAGGGGCCGACCGAGGTCAGCGCATCGCCGACCGTTACGCCGAGCGGAAGGGTGTCGGTGACGACCACCGGGCCGGCCGCATCGCTCGGACCGAAGTTGCGCACCTGCAGGCGGTACCAGACCGACTCGCCGGCGAGCACGCCGCCGTCCGCGACGATGTCGCCGCCGGGCCCGTCGATGACGTCCTTGGCGATGCCCAGGTCGGCAGCAGTGGCGACGGTGATGGTCGCCGCATCGTCGTCGGTGCGCGTGCCCGCGCTGTCGCTCCAGGTGAGCGTGGCGGTGTTCTCGAGCTCCGTGCCCACGAGCACCGTCGGAGCGATCTCCGCGATCACCTGGAGGGTGGTGGTGCCGACCGGCAGGAGCCCGTCGTTCCCGGAGTACTCGCACGACGCGCTTCGCGTGCCCGCGACGGAGGCGTCGCAGTCCCACCCGGATCCTGAGATCTCCACCAGCGTCAGCCCCTCGGGCAGCGCGTCGGCGATCTGCGCCGGCGCGGCCGAGGGCCCCGCGTTCGTGACCTGCAGGGTGTAGCTCGCCGTCCCGCCCGCGGTGAACGTACCGCTGTCGGCGGTCTTCTCGACCGACATGGAGGCAGACCGAACGATATCGATCGCGTCCTCGGCGTGGTTGTTGCCGGGGTCGGTGTCGTTCGGCGCCGAGACGTCCGCGGCGTTGAGCACCGCGAGCTGAGGGGCGAGCTCCGCGTCGACATCCGCGACGAACGTGACGACCGAGGTCGCACCGAGCGGAAGATCAGCGCCGGCGGTGACGTCGGCCCAGGTCAGCACGCCGTCGACCGACATCGGCTCGAGTGGGACCGCAGCCGCACCGTTGACCGCGACCGTCGCGCTGCCCGAGCGGTAGCTGAGCCCGGCGGGGAGCGTGTCGGTCACCGCGATCGGTGCGTCGGAGTCGCTCGGGCCCTCATTGGTGACCGCGAGCCGGTACGTCACGGAGGCTCCGGCCTGCACCGCTTCGCCGCTTGCGGGCGCGATGTGCGACTTCTCGATGGAGACATCGGCGCGACGGTTCGAGCCCGTGCTGTCGGTGGCCTCCGGCTCGTTGGTCGCGTTCTCCGCCGAGGCGACGACTGCGTTGGTGATCGTGTTCAGCACCGACGGCGAGGAATCGTAGGTCACGACGAATGAGCTGGTCGACTCCGGGGCCTGCGTGCCCTGGAGGCTGAACGTATCGGCTGTCTCGGTGTGAGTGTCGTTCCACGTCGTCCCGTTGAGACCCTCGTGGCTGCTGTAGCTCAGTCCGCTCGGTCGCGTGTCCGTGACGCTCACGGCGCGCGCGTCGGCCGGACCGTTGTTGGCCACGTCGATGCGGTAGCTCACCGCGGTTCCCGGAACGAAGGGCTCCGCCGCCGTCGCCGGGCGCCACGTGCCCGCGTCGTTGACGACGCGGGTCTTCGTGACGCCCAGCGCGGTGCTGTCGTCGGGGGTGACGCCGACCTCAGAGGCGTTGTTCGCGTCACCACCGGCGGGCTCCGCCGTCGCGCCCGGGACGACCGTCGCCGTGTTGAGCAGCTCCCCGGTCTGCGAGGTGAGGATCGTGCCCGAGAGCGTCACCTGCGCGGTCGCGCCGACCGGCATCGACGCGCCCTGATAGGTCCAGAGGATCTCAGTGCCCGCATCCACGCCCGCCGCGGGAATCGCGCTGCCGTCGGCGAGCGTTGCAACCCAGTCCGCGTTGCTCGAAGCCGTCGCGGCCGTCACACCGCTCGGTACGGTGTCGGTGACGGTGATCGGGTCTTCGGCGGTCGCGACCGAGACGGAGGGCCCGAGGTTGCGCACGGTGATGCCCCAGGTGATCGGGGAGCCGACGACGGGAGCGGTCGTATTGACGACCTTCTGGATCGCGAGGTCAGCGATCGGGCTCAGCGCCTGCTCCGCGGTCGAGGTGTTGTCGCCGCGGCGGTTCTCAGCCTCGAAGGTGCGTCCGAGCACGTCGGCGGTGTTCGTCAGCTCAGAGGCGGCGGCGGTGGCAGCGTCGGTCGACGTGACGTTCGCGGTCAGTACGATGCGGTCGGAGCCGTCCGCCTTCAGGCTCGTCGTCGTCGTTCCGACCGACATCGTGCCGTCGCCGTTCACCGTGACCGGGAGGGCGGCACCCGTCGTATCGCTCGACCCGGTGTAGTACCGCGCCGAGAATGCACCTGTCGATACTCCTGTCGGCTGAACCGTGGCGTCGGTGAAGGCGAACGGGCCGAAGCTCGCGTCAGGCCCCCGGTTGGTCACGGTGACCTGCCACTGCGGCTGCGCGTAGCGGTTGCTGATCGGCGTTTGATCCGGCACCCACGTGCCGGTGACGAGGCCGTACAGGTTCGTGCCCTGAGCACCCGAGTCGGTGACACCGCCGATCGCGCGCTTCGCGACGTTCAGATCGGCGTCGCGGAGGAAGGCGTTGTCGCTCGCGTTCGCTCCCGTGTAGCTGCCCGAGGCGCTCCCGGTCGCATTGCGACGGTCGGTGGTGACCGCGCTCAGCGTGTTCGTGTGCGGGTTCGCGGAGCCCACCCCCGGCGCCGTAAGCGCGTCAGGATCGTTCGGCGTCGCCGTGTACCGGATCGTGATGCTCTGGCCCGGCTGCAGCACGACCGGGGTCGAGGCGTCGACCGAGTCGCTGCCGAAGGTCCAGACCAGCGGGCCCGATGCCCCTCCCGAGGGAGCCGTCGACGCGACGGTCGTTCCGCCGACCGTGATGCGCTTCACCTCGGTGAACGTCCAGTTCGCCGGAAGCGTGTCGGTCAGCACCACCTTCTGCGCGGCACCGCCGTTCGCCGCGTTCGTGGCGGTGAGCACCCACTCGAAGGGCTCGCCCGCGTATGCGGTCTTCGAGGAATCGGCTGCCGTTTTGGTCAGCGTGACACGGGGAAGCAGCGGAGTCACGGTCGCCTGGGCGGTCTGGGTGGAGGTGAACCGCTCGCCGTTGGTCGGGTACGAGTCGTACCCCGTGATGCCCGCCGTATTGCGCTTCGCGCCCGAGGTCAGCGTCGCCGACGGCGAGAAGCTCGCCTCGTAGGTGAGCGCCGCAGCAGCACCCGGTGCGACGGGGCCCGGGATGTTCCAGGTGATGACTCCGTTCTCCATCGTGACCGCGTTCCCCGCCGCGGCACCACCGATCCTGAACGTCGTTTCGTCGACGACGATGCCCGCGGGCACCCGGTCGGTGATCACCGCGTTGAACGCGTCGCTTCGATTGGCGCCGCTTCCGTTGATCGCGCGCACCTCGTAGGTGAAGCGCTGATCGACCTGCCCGTTCGCGGACGCCGCGTACGCACCCGCGGCGCCGACGCGCTTCACACCCTTCGCGACGGTGAGCTGCGGGCGCAGGATGTTGACGTCGGCGTCGTCCTCGAGAGTCTGGAAGACCGCGTTCTGCGCGGTACTCGACTTCCACTTGAAGTTCGCGGTATTGCCGATCTGCGCGTTCGTGACGAGATCCTTCGTGATGAGGGCCTCGTACCGCAGCACGATCACGCGCGCCTGACTGCTGCTCGCGATCGTGCCGCTGTTCGCCGTGTACTCCCACGTGCGTGTGTCGCTGCCCGTCGCGGAGACCGACCAGTTCGCCGTCTGGTCGTCGGCGACACCGTTCGTCTCGAACGCGACCGACGCATTCGCGATCGCCTGGCTCGTGTTCAGCCCGATGTCGTCGAGCTGCACGTCGTAGTAGTTGACGAACGGCTTCAGCGCGACGCGCACCTCGTACTCGGCGGTCGCGCCGACGGGCGCGCTCGCAGCCGGGCCGTAGGCCGATCCTGAACCCTTGACCCGCACCTGCTTGGTGATCGCCGCCGTGTCGGCGGTGACGGTCGCAGCGCTCGACGCGCTGAGCGCTCCACTCCGTTCGTAGGCGGCGTCGATCGCCTCGGGAAGGGTATGCCCCTGCACCTCGACCGTGTTCGTGTAGGCCTGGCCGGCCCCCGCCTCGGGGTCCAACTTCGCGCGGTAGGTGAGCGTGACCGCCCCCGGAACCTCGCGGAGTTCTGCGATGTCGGCCGCGTTCCACACGATGCTGCCGCTCGTGCCGTCGAGCGCTCCGGCCGAGACCTCGACCGATCCCGCGGGCGCGGCTGATCCGTTGATCGTGAACGAGTCGGGGTCGACCTCGAGACCCGCAGGGAGCTCGTCGGTGACCACGTTGTCATAACTCTTCGGCGACGAGGCCCCGTTGGAGACCACGATGGTGAAGGTCACCGGCTGGTCGACGTTGACCCCGGTCGTCTGGCTCGCCGTCTTCGTCACGGCGAGCTTCGGCTCGATGAACTGCACGGGTGCGACCGCGGCCTTCGTGAGCTGGGCGCCGCCGGCCGGGTTGTCGTAGGTGAACACCGCGCGATTCTGCAGCGCGCCGGGGTTCGCGTCGCCGACCCAGTACGTGACCTGCGCGCGGAACACCTGCTCGCTGCCCGTGCTGTTCGTGTACGTCGCCGGGAAGTCGAGCGCGCCCGACGCGGAGTCGGAGCAGGTGAACCCGGTGAGCGCACCGGTGCCGCACTCGTCGGGGGTCGTCGTGCTGTTACCCGGCGCGAAGTACTGCGCGCTGCCGTCGAGGTATCGGGTATCGACAGGCTGACCGGCTGCGTTCGTCAGGGTGCCGCGATCGGCGAGCGTCGCGTTCGCAACCGTCGTGTTCGCCGGAATGGTGACCGAGTACTCGAAGGTGGCGTACTCGCCCTGCACGATCGCGCCGGCGCCGTTGTTCGGATCGGAGACATCGGCCGTGCTCGGAGAGACCTGCGTCGAGACGAGTCTCTTCGCCACTGCCGCGTCCGGAAGATGCACCTCGGCGGAGTCGTACGTGTCGGCATCGCCGAACTCCACCTCGTCGGCTGCCGGCGTGCGGTTCGTGAGGAGCTGTCCGCCGCCCTCCCGCTGGGGCACGACGGTCGTCGGCTCCGCGGAGGAGCCGGGGTGCGGGATGTCGTAGCTGACGATGCCGGCGGTGTTCTCGTAGCTCTGCGTGAGCTGCGCGGCGGCTCCACCTGAGCCGTCGGGAACGTTCAGGGTGTACCCGAGCGTGAACCCGCGCGTCACCGCGGCGGTCGAGTCGGTCGCGGGCGAGGAACCGGGCACATCGCTCGCGATGCGCCAGATCACAACGGATCGGCCGGCGTACTCCGCGCTGAGCTGCGACCCCTCGCTCGGCACCGTGTCGACCGCGGTGGCGGTGAATTCGTCAGCGGCGAGCGCGGTCTCCGGTGCGCCCGCGGAGCCGCCGTCGTAGAGGCTCGCCGTGAAACTGCCGGTCGCGACGTCAGCCGCGGTCACGCCCTCGGGCAGCACGTCCCAGATCTCGTAGCCGCTCGTCGTGTTCTGCGGCGCGGTCACGTCGATGCGGTAGGTGACCGAGTCGCCCTGAGCGACGGTCTCGTCGGTGCCCCCTTCGCCGAATGCGCGGTTCGCGCTGCCGTCGGCATGGGTGTTGGTCTTGATGCCCTTCTGCAGGGTTGCGCCCCAGTCGAGGTCGATGGTCGCGTCCGAGCGGCGGAAGGTGAGCTCGCCGTCGACGTTCACCTGCTGGTACTTCGCGTGGTTCGCCGGGCTGTCGAGATCATCGGCGGAGGCCGACTGCGCCGACACGACCCCCTCGATGTAGACCGTGATCGAACTGTCGAGCGGCATGAAGCGGAAGTCGCCGCGCTGCTCGCCCAGGTCCCACGAGAGGTGGGCGCCGTCGACGCTGGGCTCCGGGATGTACGACTGCGGGAACCCCGTGTCGGTGCGATCCTGCGGGGAGGCCGCGTCGACGGCACCGGTCATTCCGGTGTACCCGTACTTCGCCTGCACGAAGTCGACGCCCTCGGGCAGGTAGTCGTCGAGCACCGGGTTGCGGGTCTCGATCCCCTCGGTGAAGGGCACCTGAATGCGATACCAGACTCGGTCGCCCGGGGAGAAGGGCGCGGACGCCTGCTTCTCCCACGCATAGGGATCGGACACGCTCTGCTCGAGTGATCTGCCGCGCTGCAGCACTTCCTTCTCGATGCTCGTGAACTGCGACGAGATCGTCGCCTGCGAGTCGTCCAGCGGATGACGCTCATCGCCGACCCGCTCGAGGAGCGCCGGATCGGCTGCGATCGCGGCGATGGGCGTCGTGGTGCCCGTGATCGAGACGCGGTTGGTGAGGCGGTCGCCCGAGCTCGTGTTGCCGTTCGATCCGGTGTAGTTCGGGCGCTGCATGAGCGTGTAGCGCACGTCGGCCGACGCATTGGCCGCGAGCGCGTCGACCGCGAAGACGACGGTGAACTCGCCGGAGGCTGCATCGAACGCGATCGATTCAACGGTGGCCGCGTCGACGGTCGCCCCCGCCTCCGCGCTCGGGTAGTCGCACGCGGACCCGCGGGTCACCGCCTGACTCCACGCCGCAGCGTCTTCGTACGTGCCCGCCGCATCGCCGTTCACAATGGTGAGCTGCGGCGCCGGCGACTGAACGGGGAACGCCGGGCAGAGACCGTTGGGGATCACGTCCGTGAGACGCACGTCCTGCGCGTCGACGTACTCGCTCGTGCGCACCTGCAACGCGTAGTTCGCCAGTGCGCCGGTGGTGAAGGCGTCCTCTTCCACGCTCTTGATGACATGGAGATCGACCGCGTCGACGGTCTCGGTGTCCGTATCCGACGTGGTGCGCAGCGCCGCGTCGTCATCGAGAACCGCCCCGGTGAAGGCGCCGGAAGCGGTTGCCGCGTTGGTCAGCGAACGGGCGTTGGCCGGCGCAGCCGCGTCCTCGCTGCCGTGGCGCGTCGATGCGCCCGTGTTGTTGCCGAGGTTCGCGCCCTGCAGGCCGGTTGCGGGGTCGGGCGCGTCGCCCTCCCACATCGTGTTCTCGAACAGCGGGACCGCGGCGTAGTACTTGAGCTCCACGGAACCCGAGGTGCCCGCCGATGCGGGGAACGACTGCGCCGTTCCGCCGGTGAGGTCGTTCAGCGACCAGGTGACCTTCGTGTACACACCCGCGCCGGCGAGCCCGAGAGCGTCCGCCTCGGAAACGGAGAGTTCGACGGTCTCCACGCGCTCCTGCGGCTCGACCCCGTCAGGCAACGCGAGCGGGTTCAGTGCGGGCAGGCGTCGGGGCTGACCGTCGACGGTGTACTCCCCCGATCCTACGGCCGTATTGTCGCCGCCTGCGAGCCCCAGATACTCCAGCCCGGCGGGAAGGTAGTCGGTCACGGTCACGCCGGAGGTCGGCGCCTCGCCCGTGTTCTGCACCCGGATCGTGTAGACGGTCGGGTGGTCGTGCACACCGCGCAGCAGCTCGCGCTCCGGGCTCAGCTCCGACTTCGTCACGCGCAGCGCGCGCACGTCGGGCTGCGCGAAATCGGCGTCGACGCCCGGCTTCGACGTGTGATCGGTCGTCTTCGCCTTGCTCTCCGACCCGTCGAAGGTCGGGAGTCGAGAGGGGTCGTTGCTCGTGTACGCCGTCGCGTTGAAGTTGATGGTGCTGCCGACCGGGTATGCGGTGGCGTCGGGCCGAACGGTCACGTTGAGGGCCACGGTGCCGCCCTGCGGCAGGTCGTCGATGTTCGCCCAGACCCACAGCTGCTGGCCCGCGGGCACCGCGCAGCGGTTCGCGGGGCCGGCGGGATCGAGCGTCGAAGCGGGAACGAGCCCGCTCGCCGCGCAGCTCTCCGCGGTCGCCGTACCGGTGCGCGACTCGTTCGGGAGCACCTCGAGCGGGCCGTACATCTTCGTCGGCTTCTGCGATCCGCCGCCCTCGACGAACGATACGGACTCGGGGAGCAGCGCCGAGACGCCGAGGTTGAACTGCTTGCCGCCGTCGGCGTTCGAGATCTCGACCGTGAACGCGGCGTCCTCCCCGGCGAGGATGAAGTTCTTCGCACCAGCGCCGGCGCTCTCGACCGTCACCTCCGGCGCCCACTCCGCGGCGGCGGCCTGCTGCGCGCCGACGCCGACGGCGACGAGGGATCCGGCGACGATCGCGCCGGTCGCGATGCTCGCGATGAGTGAACGAATGCGGCTCCGCTTGGGCGCCACGATTGCTTCCATCATGTTGTCCACTTTTCCCTTTTCGCGCGCGACGGCGCCCCACCCCAACGAAGTTCGACTCGACGCCCGCTGCACAGGTCGCGCGTCGTTCGGCGGTGCGGGCGCACTGCTCCCCACCGCAAACTCGTTCAGCTAATCAGAAGCGGTGCACGCCCCTGGCCGCTTTCGGGCAACTTCACCCGCTTTTTCACCCTCGGCATTTCGATTGCGAAGGGGCCGCTGGCCGCGCATACGCGGTGTCGCACGCTGGTGGCACGCGCAGAAAGGCCCCGACCCCTGCATGCGCAAGGGGCCGGGGCCATCCCGAACCGTGCTCTAGCTTCGCGCGTCCTTCCGACGACGCCCGAAGAAGTAGACGGCAGCACCCATCAGTGCGAGCAGCAGAGCCGCGGCGCCGGCGAGCACCATGCTCTCGCCACCGGTGTTCGACAGGTCGCCCGGGTCACTCGGGTCGCTCGGAGCACCGGGCTCGCCAGGCGCGCCCGGATCGCTCGGCTGAGACGGAGCCCCGGGATCACCCGGATCCCCCGGCTCTCCGGGCTCACTCGGTTCGCCGGGCTGCTCCGGCTCGTCGACGACGCGGTAGGTGATGGTGACCGTGGCGCGGGTGTCGTTGCCCTCGGTGTCGCTCACCTGATACGTGATCGGCGTGGGGTTCCCCGTGAAGCCGTCCTCGGGAACGAAGATGATTGCACCGGTTACAGGATCCACCGTCCAGGTGCCCTCCCCGGGCACGACGAGCTCCGTGACGAGCTCTTCACCGTCGACGATGCGCACCGACGCGGGGTCGAGCTCGCCGAGATCGTTGCCGAGCACCGGCACCGTGACGGAGGCTCCGGGAGCGTTGTCGAGCGACTCGTCATCGGCCGCGGCTGGCACGTACGTCACCCGAACCTCGGCACGCGCGGTCTCACCGCTCTCATCCGCGACTTGATACGTCACGGGCGTCGGGTTGCCCGAGAACCCGTCTTCCGGAGCGAACGAGATCGCACCCGTCTCGGCATCGACCGTCCACGATCCCTCACCCTCGACGACCAGCTCGGTCACGAGCTCCTCGCCGTCCACGATCCGCACGGAAGCGGA
>NZ_JAQPZP010000016.1:0-42994 GCF_037619215.1 Leucobacter sp. USCH14 | reverse complement strand
AGCGCATGTAAATGAGCCGGACCGTTTCAGTCCGGCTGCGTCGCGCTGACAAGGGAATACATTACGGCTATCCCGGCCCCCGGGCAACACGCGCTCGTATCCCGGGCGTGTTGCCGCAGGAATCCGCCGATTCACCCCCACGACACCAGACCGACACCTCACGCCAGGCCTGCTCCGAGCGCGAGCAGAACCCGCAGAAACAGCCTCGGCGCCCGCTTCCCGGGCGCGCCGCCGCAGGTGCTTAGATAGACGGGTGAATGAACCCGTCGCGCCGTCCCATCCCCCCTCCCCCTCCGACTTCACGTTCGGAGTGGACCATCGCCTTTCAGCCGGGGGCACGGTCGGTTCTGACGGGTCGCCTCTCGGGCGGACGGGAACGATCACCACTCCGCACGGCGACATCCAGACCCCTGCATTCATCCCGGTCGGCACCAAGGCGACGGTGAAGTCCCTGCTCCCGGCGACCGTCAGCGAACTCGGCGGGCAGGCAGTGCTCGCGAACGCCTACCATCTGTTCCTGCAGCCGGGAAGCGACCTCGTCGACGAAGCGGGTGGCCTCGGCAGGTTCATGAACTGGGACGGCCCGACCTTCACCGATTCGGGCGGGTTCCAGGTGATGTCGTTGGGCGTCGGTTTCAAGAAGGTGATCTCCATGGCGGAGTCGGAGCACGCCGGCTCGGAGGTCATCGCGAAGAACAAGGAGCGCCTCGCGCACGTCGATGAGGACGGCGTGACGTTCAAGTCCTTCCTGAACGGCGACATCCACCGGTTCACGCCCGAGATCTCGATGCGCATTCAGCACGAGCTCGGAGCCGACATCATGTTCGCCTTCGATGAGTGCACGACGCTGCTCAACACTCGCGAGTATCAGGAGGATTCGGTCGAGCGCACCGAGCGCTGGGCAGTGCGCTGCCTCGATGAGCACGCCCGCCAGACCGCAACGCGAGCGCACCGCCCGTATCAGGCGCTGTTCGGGGTGGTGCAGGGAGCGCAGTACGAGGATCTGCGCCGGCGAGCGGCGAGCGGGCTCGCCCAACTGCGCGGTGCGGATGCCGCCGAGCAGGAGTTCGACGGGTTCGGGATCGGCGGCGCTCTCGAGAAGCGCGATCTCGGCACGATCGTCAGCTGGGTCACCGACGAGCTCCCGGAGCAGAAGCCGCGGCACCTGCTCGGCATCTCGGAACCCGATGATCTCTTCGCCGCAATCGCGGCCGGCGCGGACACGTTCGACTGCGTCGCCCCGTCGCGCCAGGCACGAGGCGGATCCATGTACTCCCCGACCGGACGCATCAACGCGAAGGCCGCCGCGCAGCGCCGTCGCTTCGAACCGCTCGATGCCGAGTGCGACTGCTTCACCTGCCAGAACTACACGGCGGCCTACCTCCACCACCTGTTCAAGGCGAAGGAGATGCTCGCCTCGACGCTCGCGACCATCCACAACGAGCGGTACATCGTGCGCCTGGTCGACCGCATCCGTGCGAGCATCGTCGACGGCACCTTCGCGGAGCTGCGCGAAGAGGTGCTCGGACGCCAGTACGGCGCGGATTTCGCGCGCGAGGCGGCGCAGCGCGCGACCGCCCCGACGGCCGATCGGGGGTAGCGCGGGCTACTCGTCGACGAGCCCGACGCCGAGCGCGCCGCGGATCATGTCGAGGTTCAGCTTCGCGGCGACGCGGGCGCCGTTGCCTGCGGCGATCACGAGCTGCTGCGGGCCGGGCGGCACGATGTCGCCCACGCCGTACACCCCTCGAATCGAGGTCTCGCCACGGTCATCCACTTCGAGGAGCCCCCACCCGTCGCGGGCGACGGGCAGGTCTCCGAGGAATTCGACGGGGGCGTGCCACCGGGGGCGCACGAACCCGCCGACCCGAGGAATGACCTCGCCGTCGACGAGGCGCACCCCGGTCATCTCGGCGCGCTCCCCCACGATGTCGTCGATCCGTCGCCGTTCGACGCGGATCCCGATGCGTTCGAGCTGCGCCTGCTGCTCCGGGCGCACCGTGTCCGCTCCGTTGGTGAATACGACGAGATCGGAGCTGAACCTGCTGATGAGCAGCGCGCGCGAGAAGACGTCGCTCGTCTCGCCGATCAGGGCGAGCGGTTTGTCGGTCTTCTCGAAGCCGTCGCATTCCACGCAGCTGTGCAGCGCCGTGCCATAGTAGGCCCGGATCATGGGGAGTGCGGGGAGCTCTTCCGTCAGGCCCGCCGCGATCAGCACGCGCCGCGCCGTGAACTCCACGTCGGCTGAGCCGCGGATCCCGGCCCCCCGCACCGCGAAGCCGATGCCGTCCGGGAAGCCGGCCTCGCGCGCGGCATCGGGGCTGAGCGGGATCACCTCGCGCGTGATCGACTGCGCGTAGATGGCGGAGGGGTACCGCTCGAACTCCTCACGCCCCAGGCGCCGCAGCTCGAGCGGAGGCACGCCGTCGCGCGTGAGGAACCCGTGCGACTGCAGTGTGGCGGAGTGCCGAGGGCGATTACTGTCGAGGATCGCGATGCGCCTGTTGGCACGGACGAGCTGGAGGCCGGCGGACAGCCCAGCGGGCCCACCGCCGATGATCGCGACGCCGATCGGTGCCTCGCTGCGGGTCATGTGCTTCCGCCCCCTTGGATTCAGTCGACGAGGTGCTGTTCCAGGCGCCGCAGGCGCGCGAGCGACTCATCGCGTCCGAGCAACTCGAACGACTCGAACAGCGGCGGTGATACGCGGCGGCCGGATGCGGCGACGCGCAACGGGCCGAACGCGAGGCGCGGCTTGATGCCGAGCCCATCGATGAGCGCCGCCTGCAAGGCCTCCTGGATGGGGGCGGTCTGCCACGCGTCCTCCGGCAGGGCTTCGAGTGCAGAGATTCCGGCGGCGAGCACCTGCGGCGCATCGTCCTTCAGCGACGAGAGCGCGTCCTCCTCGTACTGGAGCTGCTCCGCGGTCGTGAACAGGAAGCCGAGCATTCCGACGACTTCCGAGAGCACGGTGACGCGGCTCTGCACCAGCGGTACCGCCTTCGCGATCGTCGCGAGCTGCTCCTCGGTGGGCTCGATCTGCAGCGCGCCGCCCGCGATGAGGTAGGGCAGGATCCGCCTCCCGAAGTCCTCCTCCGACAGCAGGCGGATCTGATCGGCGTTGATCGCGTCGGCCTTCTTCTGGTCGAAGCGAGCGGGGTTCGGATTCACATCGGTCACGTCGAATGCCGCGATCATCTCGTCGCTGGAGAACACATCGCGATCCGGAGCGAGCGACCACCCGAGCAGCGACAGGTAGTTCAGCAGGCCCTCGGGAATGAAACCGCGCGATCGGTGGTGCAGCAGGTTCGACTCGGGGTCCCGCTTCGACAGCTTCTTGTTGCCCTCGCCGAGCACGTACGGAAGGTGCCCGAACTGCGGAATCGCCTGAGCGATGCCGAGCTCCACGAGCGCGTGATAGAGCGCGATCTGCCGCGGAGTCGATGACAGGAGATCTTCTCCGCGCAGCACGTGCGTGATCCCCATGAGCGCATCGTCCACCGGATTCACGAGAGTGTACAGCGGTGCGCCGTTCGGCCGGACGACGACGAAGTCGATCGTCGAGCCGGCGGGAAACGTGATGTCGCCGCGTACGAGGTCGGTGAACGACAGGTCGGTGTCGGGCACGCGGAATCGCAGCGCCGGCTCTCGGCCCTCGGCGCGGAACGCGGCGCGCTGCTCATCGGTGAGATAGCGATCGAAGTTGTCGTACCCGAGCTGCTTCGGACGACCCGCTGCGACGTTGCGGGCGTCGATCTCCTCCGCGGTCGAGAAGCTCTCGTAGAGGTATCCGCCCTCGACGAGCTGCGCGATC
Source organism: Leucobacter sp. USCH14 (assembly GCF_037619215.1). Lineage (NCBI taxonomy): Bacteria > Bacillati > Actinomycetota > Actinomycetes > Micrococcales > Microbacteriaceae > Leucobacter > Leucobacter sp. USCH14. The sequence continues at coordinate 39,180 of NZ_JAQPZP010000016.1, read as the reverse complement.
ACGCGCTGGTAGATCTCGCCGCGCTCCGACTGGCGATAGGGGCCGTGCGGGCCGCCGACGTCGATGCCCTCGTCCCAGTCGAGCCCGAGCCAGCGGAGCGAATCGATGATCTGCCCGTAGCTCTCCTCGCTATCGCGCGCCGCATCCGTGTCCTCGATGCGGAAGACGAACGTGCCGCCCGTGTGCCGGGCGTAGGCCCAGTTGAACAGCGCGGTGCGCACCATCCCGACGTGCGGTGTGCCGGTCGGCGACGGGCAGAAGCGAACGCGTACGTCTGCGCCGGTCGCGGTGGAAAACTGGGGGCTCTCGGTGTGTGACATCATCGTCATTCTAGCGGCGCGCGAGCACGCGGAGTCGAACGCTCGCAGCGATCCCGAGGATCACGAGCGCCCCCGCCACGCTGGAGAGCACGGGGAATCCTCCGGTCGCGAAGAGCACTCCGGAGACTGCGCCGAAGACGGCTCCCGCGGCGTTCATCGCGGTGTCGGCCTGGCCCTGCCGCGCCGGACGTTCGGCCTCGGGCGTCAACGCGGTGACCAGTGCCGCACCGGCGACGGTCACCATGCACCAGCCGAGCCCGAGCAACACCAGCGAGGCCTGCACGACGACCACGGAGGCACCTCCGAGCGCGGTACCGGCCGCAGCAGCGGCGAGCACGACGAACCCCGAGATGACGACGGGGATCGCGCCGAAGCGGCCCGCCGCGATGCCGGCGAGCGGCGACAGTGCGTACATTCCGGCGATGTGGATGCTGATCGTGATGCCCACGAGTTCGATGCTGCCGCCGTGATGCGTGAGGTGCAGCGGCGTCATCGCCATGATCCCCACCATCACCGCGTGGCCGAGCGCGACCAGCGCGATCGCGAGGAACTGCGGCGCGCGAGCCGATCGGCGAGCGGAGAACGCGGGACTGCGCTCCGGGATGCGCTGCTCGGCACCCTCTCGCGCCGCTGCGGGCAGTGCGGCAGCGGCGGCCGCGATGCTGCGCGCTTCGAGCAGCGGGTCGGGGCGCAGACCGAACCAGACCACCAGCCCCGCGCAGAGCTGGGCGGCGATCGTGAAGACGAAGATCCCTGAGAGCGCGTGCAGACCCAGCGCCGCGCCGAGTGCCTCGCCCGGGCCGATCAGGTTCGGCCCGATCACCGCTCCGACGGTGATCGACCAGACTACGAGCGAGAGGTCGCGTGCGCGACGACCGGGCGCCGCCAGATCCGTCGCAGCGAATCGCGCCTGCAGTTGCACGGCGGCGGCGACGCCCAGCACGGCGAGCCCGGGGAAGAGCAGGATCGGAGCCTCGATGAGCGCCGCCGCGATCACCAGCACCGCTCCGCCCACCGCCAGCAGGTTGCCCGAAGCGAGCGCCACTCGCCTGCCCCGCTTCGCGGCGAGACGCGCGAGCGGAATACCGGCGACGGCTGCGCCGACCGCGTTCATGGTCGAGCCGAATCCCGACAGCGCCGCGTTGCCCGTCACGTCCGCGATGAGCAGCGCCCCGGCCGACAGTGACGCGCCGACTCCCAGCCCTCCCAGCACCGTGGAGAGCGCCAGCACGGCGACGGTGCGCCGCTGCGCGTCGGGTGCAGACGTGCGCATCGAGCGTTCAGTGGACGAGACCTTCGAATGCGTCATCGCGTCTCCTACGCCGTCTGGGCCACGGCTTCGAGATGCCAGGCCGTGCCGTCGACCGAAGCGAGCAGCCGCTTCGCGAGCCGCACCTGCGGGCTCTCGTTCGCCGTGGCCATCGAGACCAGCCCGATGGTGCGGTAGCGGGGCGGGTCGAGCGGAAGCGCACGCGCATCGTCGGGCAAGCTCCGCGCGGCCGCGAGAGCGAGCCCGGGAACGAGCGCGACCGCGCCGCCGGCCGCTGCCATCGCGAGCATCGCCGGGACGTTGTCCGTCTCCTGAATGATGTCGGGTTCGAAGCCCGCGTCGCCGGCTGCGGCCAGCAGATGCCCCCGGCACTTCTCGCACCCGGCGATCCAGTGCTCCGTCGAGAAGTCCCCGAGTCGCGCGGACTGCTCCCCCGCCGCGCGCTCGTCGGATGCCACGAGGTGCACCTCCTCGCGCCAGAGCGGCAGGAACGCGCTCCCCGCGGGGAGCTCGGCGGCGCCCACGTAGTCGAAGATGAGCGCGCAGTCGACCTCTCCGTCGCGCAGCATCGCCGTGGCGGCGGGCGGTTCGGCCTCACGGTACTGGAGTGCGACGTCCGGTGCCTCCACCGCCAGCCGCCGCATGAGCATCGGCACGAGAGTCGCGCTCGCGCTCGGGAAGCCGACCAGTCGCAGTGTTCCGGCGCGTTCGCCGCGCAGGTCGTCGATCGCCGCGAGCGCTGCATCGATCTCGCTGACCACGGTGCGCCCGTGATCCGCCAGGATCTGCCCTGCCGTCGTGAGCCGGATCCCTCGTCCGCTGCGTTCGATGAGCGGCACGGCGAGACGGGTCTCGACTCGCTTGATGCGCTGGCTCACTGCCGGCTGGCTCAAGCCCAGCGTCGCGGCCGCCGCCGTCAGCGAGCCGGTGGTGGCGAGCGCATGCAGGATGCGGAGTTCGGTCGAATCGATCGAGCCGAGTGGATCAGCGGTGCGCGTCGTGCTCATGCGGCCAGTGTACACCGGCTCATAAGCTATCGGGAGGCAAAGCATAAGAATGATTCTGTTTCATTATACTTCTGCGTCTTCTACCCTGGCTCCATGCACGAGCAGATGACCCTCCCCGAGATCCAGCGTCAGTACCCGTCGGCACCCGGGTACCTCTCGGCGTGCACCGCTGGACTGCCTGCGGCCGCGACCGTCGAGGCGCTCCGGTCGTTCGCCGACCAGTGGGCGATGGGAGCCTTGGATCCGCGCCGCATCAGCGCGCAGGTCGAGCGCTGCCGTGCCCTGTTCGGCGACCTCGTCGGGGTCGCACCCGATCGCGTCGCCGTGGGCAGCCAGGCGTCGCAATTCGCCTCGGTCGTCGCGACCGCGGTGCCCGACGGCGGGGAGGTGCTGTGCGTCGCGGGCGACTTCGCCTCGCTCACCCACCCGTTCGAGCAGCTCGGACGCCGCGGCGTCCGCGTGCGATACGCGGAGCTCGACGAGCTCGCCTCGGCCATCGACTCCCGGACGTCGCTCGTCGCGTGGTCGCACGTGCAGTCGGCATCGGGCGCGGTGTCGGACGCCCGTGCGATCGGCGCCGCGGCGCGAGCCGTCGGAGCGATCACGTGCGTGGACCTGACGCAGGCCGTCGGGTGGCTCCCCGTCGATGCCGGTGACTTCGACATCACGATCTGCCACGCGTACAAGTGGCTGAGCGCGCCGCGCGGTTCCGCCTTCATGACCGTGCGCGCAGGAGTCCAGGAGCGGCTGACTCCGCTCGCCGCCGGGTGGTACTCCGCCGACGACCCTTGGGACTCCTGCTACGCGGGGCGCACTCCGCTCGCAGCGGGCGCGGGGCGATTCGACCTCTCTCCGGCGTGGCCGGTGATCCCCGGAACGGTGGCCGCACTCGAGATCGTCTCCCGCATCGATCCGCGGCTCGCCCACGCGCACGCGCTCGAGCTGGCGAACGCCGCGCGCTCGGAGCTCGGGCTCGAGCCGGGCGACTCGGCCATCGTCACGTGGCCGGATCGAGACGGCGCCGATCTCGCGGCGATGTCGCGCGCCGGCATCGTCGCGTCGGGTCGAGCGGGGAACGCGAGGGTCGCGTTCCACCTGTGGAACACGCGCGACGACGTGACGCGGCTCCGGGACGCCCTCGGGCGCTCAGCCGGCTGAGGCGAACGCCTCCGCCTCCGCCACGTCCTGCTCGGTGGCGACGAGCTGGCCGCACGCGCCGTCGATCTCCTTGCCGCGCGTATCGCGCAGGGTCGTCGGGATGCCCGCGGCGTTGATGCGATCCACGAACTCGCGCGTCACCTCTCGCGTCGACGACGTCCAGATCGAACCGGGCGTCGGATTCAGAGGAATCGGATTGACGTGCACCCAGCCGCGCCCGCGGGCGTTGAGCTTGTCGGCGAGCAGGTCCGCGCGCCACGCGTGGTCGTTCATATCCTTGATAAGCGCGTACTCGATCGAGACGCGACGCCCCGTGGTCTCATAGTAGTGGTACGCCGCGTCGAGCACCTCGTCGACCTTCCACCGGCTGTTCACGGGGATCAGCTCGTCCCGCAGCTGATCGTCGGGGGCGTGCAGCGACAGCGCGAAGGTGATCGGGATGTTCTCGTCGGCGAGTTTGCGGATCGCGGGTGCGAGCCCGACGGTGGAGACCGTGATGCCGCGAGCCGACATGCCGAGGCCCTCCGGCGACGGCTCGATCATGCGGTGCACCGCGTTCATCACGCGCTTGTAGTTCGCGAGCGGCTCCCCCATCCCCATGAAGACGATGTTGTTCACGCGCTCCGGCTCCGCACCGTTGCCCACCTTGCGAGCGCCGCCGAGTCCGCCCTCTGCGATGACACGATTGGCCTGAACGATCTGGTCGAGGATCTCGGCAGTCGACATGTTCCGCGTCAGCCCCGCCTGCCCCGTCGCGCAGAACGGGCAGTTCATCCCGCATCCGCACTGGCTCGATACGCACAGCGTGATCCGGCCGGGGTATCGCATGAGCACCGACTCGACCAGGGCGCCGTCGAACAGCCGCCACAGGAACTTGATCGTGTCCCCGTCGTCCGTGACGAGGCGCTTCACTTCCGTGAGCAGTGGAGGGAAGAACGCGGCCGCGAGCTCCTCGCGGCGATCCTTCGGGAGATCCGTCATCTGCTCGGGATCCGTTGTACGGTGCTCGAAGTAGTGCTTGGAGAGCTGCTTCGCGCGGAACTTCGGCAGCCCCAGCTCGACGACCTTGGCCTCGCGCTCGGCGAGCGTCAGGTCTGCGAGGTGTGTCGATGGCTGCTTCACCCGGGGAGACGCGAATTGCAGGGTGGGGCGCCCATCGGGATCGGCGATCTGCTTCCAGCCCTCAGCCTTCGGGCGCACCTGCGGGCGAGCCGCGGCGTCGGCCGAGCGGGGCCGGGTCTTGCGCAGCGGCGTGCTCTGAGGAGCGCGGTCATGGTTGAGCTTGTTGGGATCCACCCCTCCATTGTCGCAGGTCGCCGGGCGGGCTCCCTCCGAGCGTCATACGCAGCGCGCTACCGCCCCTCGTGCCCGGCACGGTAGAGCTCGAGGAGCCCCGTGATGCCACCCGTGCGCCAGCGCTCCCGCTGCACCTCGGCGGCTCCGCCGTCGGAGCGGCGACGCTCCACCAGGGCGCGGACGTCGTCGAGGTCGCCCGCGTGCTCGAGTTCGTCTGCCACGTGCTCCACGAGTCGCTCGATCGTCTCGAACGCGGGGCGAGGGTCGCCCGAGGCCGGGTCGACCAGCACGGAACCGAGACCGTTGCGCGCCGCCACCCAGTGAGCGCCGCGGACGACGTCGCGCTGCCACACCGGCGCCGGGGTGCCGGCCTCGGCATCTCGCAGAGCCCGGGCGACGAGCCCGCGGAAGAGCGTGCCGTACGCCACCGCGTCGCGCGGGTCGAGTTGCGCATCCGCGAGGCGCGCCTCGATCGTCGGGTACTTCTCGGAGAGACGGATCGACCAGTTCACGAGCCCGCCGTCGAGCAGCGCACCCGATCGCACCAGGTCTGCGATGACGCCGTCGTATTCCGCGACGCTCTCGAACCGGGGCGGGTACCCCGCCGTCGCCCACTGCTGCATGGACATGTACCGCCAGTCGGCGTACCCGGTGTCCTCCCCCATCCAGAGCGGCGAGTTCGCCGTCAGCGCGACGAGCGCGGGCGACCACGGCGCGATTCTGGCCATCGCATCGACGCCCGCCTCGCGGGACGGGATCTCGATGTGCACGTGGGTCCCGGTCGAGTAGTACCGCGTCACCATGCCGCGCATCGTCTGCTGGATCTCCGTGTACCGCGGATTCGCGACGCGGGTTCCCGCGATGTCGCCCCCGAGCGGCGGCAAGCCGGTGCCCGCGACCACGACACCGAGGCCGTCCGCCGCCCGCGCAGCGGCCGAGCGGAACCCGCTGAGCGCTTCCAACGCCTCGGTCGCTCCCTCGCAGACGGGCGTCGCCGTCTCCAACTGGCTGTGGAAGAATTCGTGCTCCGCGAGCTGACCCGGAATCGCGGCGATGATGTCATCGACGCGGTCGCAGGGCAACCCGGTCACTGCGTCGAGCAGGAGATACTCCTCCTCGATGCCGAATCGCGGTGGCGCGGGGAGGGATCGGGCCATATCAGCACCTGCTCCTTCGTCGGGGAACTCCAGTGTGTCACAGCCCGCGGCGAGAACTCACACGACCCGGTTGCGCAGAATGCCGATGCCCTCGATCTCCACTTCGACGGTGTCGCCCGCTTCGAGCCGCCCCACGCCCGCGGGGGTGCCCGTGAGGATGACGTCTCCGGGGAGCAGCGTGAACGCCTCCGAAGCGTACGAGACGATGCGAGCGAGGGAGTGGATGAGCTGAGCGGTGCTGCCCTCCTGCCGCACCTCTCCGTTCACCCGCGTGACGACGCGGGCGTCGCGCAGATCGGGATCCGTCTCGATCACCGGTCCGAGCGGGCAGAAGGTGTCGAAGCCCTTGCCGCGAGCCCACTGCCCGTCCTTGATCTGGACGTCGCGCGCGGTGACGTCATTGGCGCACGTGAACCCGAACACATACTTCAGCGCCTCGTCCTCGGGTACGTTCTTCGCCAGCGCACCGATGACCACGGCGAGCTCTCCCTCGTGCTCGACCCGATCGGAGACCGCCGGCCGCACGATCGCGTCTCCGGGGCCGATGATCGAGGTGTTCGGCTTCAGGAACAGCAGCGGCTCCCCGGGAGCACCGCCGTCGATTCCGGTCACGTTCTGCATCTCGGCGACGTGGTCGGCGTAGTTCTTGCCGACGCAGACGATCTTCGATCGCGGGATCACCGGAGCGAGCAGCTGTACGTCCGTGAACGCGAAGCGGCGGCCGGTCGTCGCGTACCCGGCGATCATCGGATCGCCGGTGAGTTCCACGAGTTCGACATCCGCGCCCGTCTCCGACTGATCGAGCACGCCGAAGGCGATCTCGCCGTCGATCTGGAAGCGTGCGACCTTCATCGAGCCACCTCCGCGGAAGCCGGCACGACCACGTGCAACCAGCCGTGGCGATCCTCGCCCGCACCGAACTGGATGCCGGTGAGCTCATCGCGCAGCGACATGGTCAGCGGCCCCGGGGCACGGTCTCCGAAATCGATGTCGAGCGCAACGCCTGCGAGCCGCTGGATCGGCGTGATCACTGCGGCCGTACCGCAGGCGAAGGCCTCGGTGATCGTCCCCTGCTCGACGCCCTCCCGCCACTCCGAGACGGTCACCTCGCGCTCCTCGACGGCATGGCCGCGATCCCGCGCCAACTGGATCAGACTGCGCCGCGTGATGCCGTCGAGAATGTTGCCGTTCAGCCGGGGCGTGACGAGCGTTCCGTCTGAACGCACCAGGAAGAGGTTCATGCCGCCGAGCTCGTCGATCGTGTCCTGCGTCGCTGAATCCGTGAAGAGCACCTGCTGGCATCCGTTCTCGGCGGCCACCTGCTGCGGCAGCAGCGAAGCCGCGTAGTTGCCGCCGCACTTCGCCGCACCCGTGCCGCCGCGGCCGGCGCGAGAGTGCTCGTCGGAGAGCCAGATCGATACGGGCTTCACCCCACCGGTGAAGTAGGGGCCGGCCGGGCTCGCGATGATGAGGAACCGCGCCCGCTCCGCGGCGCGCACCCCCAGGAAGCTCTCGTCCGCGATCAGGAACGGACGGAGGTAGAGGCTCTGATCCTCCCCGCGCGGCACCCAGTCCGCGTCGGCGGTGACGAGCTCGTCGATGGCCGCGACGAACAGCTCCTCGGGAATCTCGGGCAGCGCGAGGCGGCGCGCCGAGTCGTTGAGGCGGCGCGCGTTCGCATCGGGGCGGAACGTGACGATCGATCCATCGGGCCGGCGGTACGCCTTCAGCCCTTCGAAGATCTCCTGCCCGTAGTGCAGCACGGAGGACGCGGGGTCCATCGGGATCGGCCCGTACGGCAGCACCTCGGCGTCATGCCACCCGGCGTCCTTCGTCCAGACGATCGAGATCATGTGGTCCGTGAAGTGATTGCCGAAGCCTGGATCGTGAAGGATCGCGTCGCGCTCGGCGTCGGAGAGGCGCTCGGCCTCCGTGTGGGTGAACTGCAAGTCGGTCATCAACATTCTCTCTCGCGTGGTGGAGTGCGCGGTCAGGCTCCGCGCGGCGTCAGCCGGGCGATCACGGCGTCGCCGATCTCCCGGGTGGCGCGCGCCGCGGCGCCCCGGGAGGCGAGGTCGGCTCGCACGGCGGCGCGAATCCGGTCGCCGTCGGAGACGAGCCCCAGGTGATCGAGCATGAGACCCGCGGAGAGGATCGCCGCGGTCGGGTCTGCCAGCTGCTTCCCGGCGATGTCGGGAGCTGAGCCGTGGACGGGCTCGAACATACTCGGGTACGTGCCGTCGGGATTGATGTTGCCGGAGGCCGCGAGCCCGATGCCGCCGCCGATAGCGCCGGCCAGGTCCGTGAGGATATCTCCGAACAGATTATCAGTCACCAGGACGTCGAAGCGCGACGGATCCTGGACCATGAAGATGGTCGCGGCGTCGACGTGCATGTAGTCCACTTCGACCTCGGGGTACTCCGCGGCGACCGCCTGCACGATGCGCTGCCACGTCGCCCCGGCATGCACGAGCACATTCGTCTTGTGCACCCAGGTGAGCTTCTTGCGCGGCCGCGCGAGTGCCGTCTCGAATGCGTACCGCACGATGCGCTCCACGCCGAACGCCGTGTTCACCGAGACCTCTGTGGCGACCTCCGCGTGCGTTCCGGGGCGCAGTCGCCCCCCGTTGCCCGCGTACGGGCCCTCCGTGCCCTCGCGCACCACCACGAAATCGACGTCGCCGGGCTCGGCGAGTGTCGAGGCGACGCCCGGGAAGAGCGTGCACGGTCGCACGTTGGCGTAGTGCTCGAAGTCGAAGCGGAGCTTGAGCAGGAGACCGCGCTCGATGTTCGCATGCGCCAGCCGCGGGTCCCCCGGCACGCCGCCGACGGCTCCGAAGAGGATCGCATCGTGCTCGGCGATCGCCGCCTGCTCCGCCTCGGGAAGCGTCTCCCCCGTCGCGAGGAAGCGTTCTGCGCCGAGGGAGAACTCGGTGCGTTCGAGCGCTGCGTCTCCGCCATCGAGCACCGCATCGAGCACCCGATTCGCCTGCTCGATGACCTCGGGTCCGATCCCGTCGCCCGGGATGACGGCGAGCTTGATGGTACGGGTCACGGGACGCTCCTTCGTGTGCTGGACAACCCTTCCAGCATACTGCCGCGGTCGGACGTCGCTCGGCGCAGCGGCGCACGGGTGTTCCCGTGGAAACGCAAGAAGCCCCACCCGAAGGTGAGGCTTCTGCATTCGGTGACCCCAGCGGGATTCGAACCCGCGTTACCGCCGTGAGAGGGCGGCGTACTAGGCCGCTATACGATGGGGCCGAACGCTGCTACCTGCTTCCCGGGGCTTCCCGGCCGCGCTGGCAACTCATATATATAAACACATCTCCGCACCGCGAGCCAAATCGGCCCGCGTCGCCCGGGTGTGTCCCGCGTGATTCCGCACGTCTCTGCGACGCAACGGCCTCGGCGAGTACCACCCGGGCGCGCGCGTCAGAAGTCGGCGGTGCGGTGCGGGCGGGCCCACTTCGCGGGGGTATCCGCGCCGTCCCAGACCTTGATGATGCCCCACGCGACCGCGGCGAGCGGCACCGCGAGCACCGCTCCGAGGATGCCGCTCAGCACGGTTCCGATGGTCAGTGCGAGCAGAATCACGAGGGAGTGCAGCTTCAGCGCGCGCCCCATCAGCACCGGCTGCAAGAAGTTGCCCTCGAGCTGGTTGACGAGGATCACCACTCCGACGACGATCAGCGCGTTGACGAGTCCGTTCGAGACGAGCGCCACGAGGGCCGCGAGGATTCCCGCCACCGTCGCTCCGACGATCGGGATGAAGGCGAGCACGAACACCAGCACCGCGAGCGGCAGGGCGAGCGGCACCTGCAGGATGACGAGTCCGATGCCGATGCCGACCGCGTCCACCGCGGCGACGCCCGCCGTTCCGCGCACGTACGAGCCGAGCGTCGCGACGGTCTTCGCTCCGGCGCGCTCCGCACGACGCAGCGCCTCGCCCTGGAACGGACGCAGCAGGAAGCGCCAGAGCGTCGGACCGTCCTTCAGGAAGAAGAACAGCACGACGACCATGAGCACGAACCCCGTGATGAAGCTCGTCAGCGCACCGACGCCGGCGAGGGCGCCCGAGCCGAACTGCGCGCTCGTGATGAAGTCGAGGGCCTGATCGCCCCATTCGTGCAGCTGCGAGTCGTCGGGCATGAAGGGCAGAGTGCGCGACCACTCGACCACCTGAGCGAATCCGTCCTGCGCCTGCGACGACAGGTCGTCCCATTGATCGCGCACGGCCCAGACGATCAGCCAGCCGATCCCCGACAGCAGGACGACGATGCCGAGCAGCACGATCACCGCCGAGAGCGCCGCGGGCACGTTCCGTCTGCGGAGCCAGCTCGTGACTGGCCAGAACGTGCTCGCGAATATCAGCGCGAGCAGGATCGGGATCACCACCGTCGTCAGAGAGCGCATGCCCCAGATGATCCCGGCCGTCAGGATCAGCACGATGATGACCTGCAGCGATCGCGTCGCCAGCAGGCCGAAGCCGTCGCTCCAGGCGGAGCGCACCGTTCTCGGCCCCGTCGTTCGCCGATCGATGCCGAGCTCCATGCGCGTGAGGCGCTCATCGATCTCGCGCTTGGCGCCCCATCCGAACATTCGCACTCCCCTTCGTTCGTTCAGATTCGATGTTCGATCAGATTCGGTCGAGCCGCGCTCGGCTACCGGTGCACCGCGTGGGCCGCGATGAACGAGCGCAACTCGCCGGCGTCGTCCGCCATCTCCGTGACGCGCTGCGCGCGCTCGAGCAGCCCGGCGAGCTGTTCGGGAATGCCGAGTCGCTCGCCGGTCGCCTCGAAGACGATGTCGGGGAACTTCTCGGGCTTCGCCGTCTCCAGCACGAGCATGGGCACGCCGGGCTCGACGTACTCGCGGGCGACCTTCACGCCGTCCGCGGTGTGCGGGTCGATCAGGACGCCGCTGCGGGCGTGCACCGAGCGGATCGTCTCCACGCGATCCGCGTGCGTGCTCGAACCGCTGCGCAGACCGTACTCCGCCTCGAATCGCGCCAGTTCGGTCGAGAGATCGATGCTTCCCGTCTCGTCGAGCTCGCGCCATGCGGCGGCGAGCCGGCTGGGATCCTGCCCGACGAGATCGTAGACGAACCGTTCGAGGTTCGAGGCCTTGGAGATGTCCATCGAGGGGCTCGAGGTCGCGTGGGTCTCCGCGGCGCTGCGCGGCGTGTAGACACCGGTGCGGAAGAAGTGGTCGAGCACGTTGTTCTCGTTGGCGGCCAGCACCAGCTTGCGCAACGGCAGGCCCATCGTCTTCGCGAGATGGCCGGAGAGGATGTTGCCGAAGTTGCCCGAGGGCACCGTCACCGACACCTCGTACCCGGCGCGGGCGTCAGCGGCGACACCGTCACTCGCGCGCAGCCACGCCCAGAAGTAGTAGACGATCTGAGCGGTGATACGGCCCAGGTTGATGGAGTTCACGGTGCCGAGGTGGTGTGCGCGCTTGAACTCGAGATCGCTCGAGAGCGACTTCACGAGATTCTGGCAGTCGTCGAAGACGCCCGCGACTGCGATGTTGTGAATGTTCTCGTCCTCGAGCGAGTACATCTGAGCGCGCTGGAAGGCGCTCATGCGCCCCTGGGGGGAGAGCATGAAGACCGCGATGCCCTCCTTGCCTCGCAGCGCGTACTCGGCCGCCGAGCCGGTGTCTCCGGATGTCGCGCCGAGAATGTTGAGCGCTCGGTCGCTTCGGGCGAGCACGTACTCCAGTGCCTGACCGAGGAACTGCATCGCCATGTCCTTGAACGCGAGCGTCGGGCCCTCCGAGAGACCGACGAGCGTGATCTCCTCGTCGATCGCCGTGAGCGGAACGATCTCGCGCGCGACGAAGAGCTCCGAGCTGTACGCGTCGCGGCACATGCGGTCGAGATCCTCGCGCGGGATATCGGTCGCGAATCGGCTGAGCACCTCCGCGGCCAGCTCCGGGTAGCTCAGCGAGCGCCACGATTCGATCTCGTCGGCGGTCACCCTCGGCAGCGTCTCGGGAACCACGAGTCCGCCATCGGTCGCGAGCCCTTCGAGCAGGATCGCGCTGTAGGGTGCCGGCTCCATGCCGCCGCGGGTCGAGATGTACTTCACCGATGCTCCTTACGGTCGTAGATGCACCAGTCTATGGGGACTGGGTCGTCACCAGGAGACCGGCAGCGCCTTGCCCTCCTCGTACCCGGCGGCCGATTGCAGCCCGACGCGTGCACGTTCCTGGAACTCGGGCACGCTGCTCGCCCCCGCATAGGTGAACGAGGACCGCACCCCCGAGGTGATCATGTCGACGAGGTCTTCGACTCCCGGTCGCTGCGGGTCGAGATAGATCTTCGACGATGAGATGCCCTCGGCGAAGAGCTCCTTCCGAGCGAGTTCGAACGCATCGAGCCCGCCGAACCTGCCGTGCACCGCCTTCGTGGAGGCCATGCCCCAGGATTCCTTGTACTGCCGACCATCGGCGTCCGCCAGCAGGTCCCCGGGCGATTCCGCGGTACCAGCGAACCAGGATCCGATCATCACCGAAGCGGCGCCCGCCGCGAGCGCGAGCGCGACGTCGCGCGGATACCGCACGCCTCCGTCGGCCCACACGTGGGCGCCCTGCTCGCGCGCCGCCTGCGCCGCCTCGAGCACTGCGGAGAACTGCGGGCGCCCCACGGCCGTCATCATGCGCGTCGTGCACATGGCGCCGGGCCCGACGCCCACCTTCAGAATGGAAGCGCCTGCCGAAACGAGATCGCGGGCCCCTTCTGCGGTGACGATATTGCCCGCGACGATGGGGAGCCCGAGGTCGAGGCGCGATACCGCGTCGAGCGCCCGCAGCATGCCGCCCTGGTGCCCATGGGCCGTATCGACGACGAGCACATCGGCGCCGGCCTCGGCGAGCGCGCGCGCCTTCGACGCCACGTCGCCGTTGATGCCCACCGCCGCCGCTACGGCGAGGCGCCCCTGCGGATCGAGAGCGGGCCCGTAAATCGACGCGCGCAGAGCCGAGCGACGCGAGAGCGTGCCGAGCAGCATGCCCTCCCGCACCACGCACACCGCTTCGGAGGAGCCGCCCGGATTCGCGCCGAGCGCGGCGTCGACCGCGTCGAAGGCGGACCGGGCATCGCCGAGGTCCGCCTCATCGAGCACCACGGTCTGCGCGTGGAGCAGGTCCCCGAGTCGCGCATCCGCGGGCACCGACGCCAGGCGCAGCGCGCCGAGCGTACCGCGCACCGAAGCGATCGGCACCGCGCCGCCGGTCGACTCGACCGCGTCGACCTCGGCGACGACGACCAGCTGGCCCTCCGCTCGCGGAATCCATCGGAGCGCATCCGCGGCGCTCGCATCGGGCGGAAGCACGATGGGCGCGTCGACGGCGACCGGTTCATGCTTCACACGGCGGATCGCCTCGGCCGTCGATTCGAGCGACAGATCCTGGGGCAGCACCGCCAGTCCCCCGCGCCGGGCGAGCACGGCCGCCAGACGCGGGCCGGTCACGGAATTCATGTTCGCCGCGACGAGCGGGATCGTCGCCGGTGTCCCGTCCTCGGGTGCGAGGGCGACGTCGAGCCTGCTCTGCACATCCGAGCGCCGGGGCACCAGGAAGACGTCTGAATACGTGAGATCGACTGTCGGGGTCGCGCCGAGGAACTCCATGCGTTCCACGCTAAGCCATCCGCCCGGCACACGCCCGCCGGGGCGTGACATCCGACGAAATCGGACACCGTCCGCAGTTCGCACATAGGATGGGAAGGCGCGACGGGGACCCGTGTCGCACCCACGGGCTCGCGCTCGTCGTTCGGCGACGCGGAACCGCCCGGGGAAGCCGAACCAGCTGAAGGAGCCGCACCGCTCATGTCCGACCCGAACCTCCCGAACGGCGAGCAGCCGAAGCAGCAGCACACGCCGCTGCAGCCGCCGTCAGTGTCCGAGCCGGAGCTCACCTCTCAGCTCCCCTCGGATTTCCAGCCCGGCGCTGCGGTTCCGCCTCCGGCGACCACGCCCCTGCAACCGGCTGCCTCGGTGCCGCCCGGCGCGCCCGTGCCTCCCGACGCCTCGGTGCCGCCCAGCGCGCCCGTGTCTCCCGGCGCGCCCGTGCCGCCTGGTGCTCCCGCGGCTCCCGGGCACGGGGCCCTTCCTCCGCAGGGTCCGCAGGGTCCGCAGCAGGGGTACGGGCCCGGCGGGTACCCGCCGGCGCAGCCGAAGGGCCTCGCCATTGCTGCGCTCGTCGTCGGCATCGCGAGCCTCGTCTTCTTCTGGTTCTGGATCCTGGGTCTGCTGGGCGGCATCGCCGCGGTCATCCTCGGCATCCTCGCGCTCCGGAAGCGCCAGTCGAAGGGCATGTCGCTCACGGGTCTGATCACAGGCGGGGTTGCTGTCCTCGCCTCGATCGGCGTGCTCGTGTTCTCGCTGTTCATTCTGGGTTCGGTGATCAATGCCGGGAACGGCGCGATCAACGAACTCGAGCAGATGACCGAGGAGCTCGAGACCGCCACGCCGACTCCGACGCCGAGCGAGAGCCCCTCCGAACTCTCCTCCGAGGGGGCTGCATCCGGCGCGGCCGAGGAATCCTCCGATGCCGCCGCCGACGGCTCGACCGGCACGGGCGAGCGGTCCGCGGAGTTCTGCGATGCGCTGACCTCCTTCTCGAACAGCGGGATGTCGACCGAGCTGACGGACGAGGTGCTCAACTCCCTGAAATCGCTCGCCGATATCGAGAGCCCCAACCAGTCGGTGTACCAGCGCTTCTACGAGTACGCGCAGGATCCGCTGAGCGTCGATGACAGCAGCACGCTGATCAGCGACTACTTCGACGCAGTGAGTGACGACGCGATGGCCTGCATCTGATCCACGGCCTATCCACGGCTGATCACGGGGCTCTGCGCGACAATCTTCGCGCAGAGCCCCGTGTCATGTGCACGACCCGCTAACGTGGAATCGCAGTCGCGAATGAGGAGGGGAACACATGCTGAGTGGATTCAAAGCGTTCATCCTGCGGGGGAACGTCATCGAGCTGGCCGTCGCCGTCGTCATCGGTGCCGCCTTCAACGCCGTCGTGCAGCGCATCGTCGATTCGCTCATCAACCCGATCGTCGGGCAGGCGTTCGACGCCGATTCGCTGGATGGCGCGCTGATCGTCGCGCTGCCGCGGGGCGGTGAGATCGCCTTCGGCGCGGTCATCGGAGCGATCATCAACTTCATCATCGTGGCAGCGGTGGTCTACTTCGTCTTCGTGCTGCCGATGAACAAGCTCCGGCCGAAGGTCGTCGAGGCGCCCACGGGCCCGAGCGACGTCGACCTGCTCGGCGAGATCCGGGATCTCCTCCGCGCGCAGGCCGAGCAGGCGCCGGGGACGTCGCCGACCGCTCCGGAGGGCCCCGCGACACCCCCGTCGGCTCACGCTGCAGCCGGCGACGGCGGCGATGCCGCGCCGCCGCCCGCGCACAAGCACTGAGCGCCGCGGCGGCCGCCGCGCACGCTACATCGTGCGGCGGTCGAGTCGCGCCAGGAACAGCGCCTCGCCCAAGAGCGACTTGCGGAATGATTCCAGGTGCAGCGATTCGTTCGGGCTGTGCGCCCGCCCGTCCGGGTCTTCGACTCCGGTGACGAGTATCTGGGCATCCGGGAACTCGTCCACGAGCTCCGCGATGAACGGAATCGATCCGCCCACCCCGATGTCGACCGGGTCGCGCTCCCAGGCGTCCGCCATCGCTCCCCGCACCTCGGAGACCGCCCACCCGCTGGTGTCGACCTGGAACGCCTGACCGAGGCCGGGCTCCTCGAACGTGAGGTGCGCGCCGAACGGCGCGCGATCCTGCAAATGACTGATCAGTGCCGCATAGGCCTCCTGCGGATCGTGACCCGGCGCGATACGAGCACTCAGGCGCACCCGCACGGCGGGGATCAGCGTATTCGATGCGTTCGCGACATCCGGTGCATCGATGCCGGTGATCGAGATCGAAGGCTGCGCCCACAGGCGCGAGAGGATTTCACCCCGACCCACGGCGCTGACGCCGTCGAGCAGCCCCGTCTCACTCCGGAGTCGTGCCTCGTCGTACGCGGGCACCTCGAGATCCGTTGATCCGAGGCCTTCGACGGCGACCGAGCCGTCCGCATCCCAGAGCGTGTCGAGCAGCCGCACCGCCGCGAGCATCGCGTCGGGCACCGCTCCGCCGAACATCCCCGAGTGCGATGCCCGGTCGAGCGTCTGGATGCGAACGTTGAACGCGACCGCCCCGCGCAGTGCGACGGTGAGCGCAGGCGTCTCCTCATCCCAATTGCTCGAGTCCGCGACGATGATCGCATCAGCGGCCAGCAATTCGCGGTTCTCGCGCAGGAAGTTGCCGAACGACTGCGATGCCCACTCCTCCTCGCCCTCGATGAAGAGCGCGATGCCGAGGTCGAGTTCACGGCCCTCCGCCTCCGCCGCCGCCACCAGCGCGCGAATCGCCCCGATGTGGGCCATCACCCCCGCTTTGTCATCGGCGGCGCCGCGGCCGTACAGGCGACCGTTGCGCAGCGTCGGTTCGAAGGCCGGCGATTCCCAATCCTCATCGTTTCCGGGCGGCTGCACATCGTGATGAGCGTAGAGCAGCACTGTCGGCCGGCCATTCCGCGCTTCGCGACGGGCGACGACAGCGGGGTGCCCCAGTTCGCTGCCGCCCTCGACAGGGGCTCGACGCACCTCGACGACGTCGAACACCCCGATCTCGCGGAGCAGACCGGCGATCGCCTCGGCACTCTCGGCCACATGCGCCGGATCGAAGGCGGGCCACGAGACCGACGGGATGCGGACGAGCCGCTGCAGGTCCTCGAGAGTGCGCTCGTGCCCGGCCCGGGCCGCCTCTCGAAGAACCGCCTCGAATGTCTGCCGCTGATCGGTCACGTGCGCCCGCCTTTCCCCTACTGCACTCGGCCCCACAGCTTACTCCTCGGTCACGGGGTGCGCGCGTCGCGCTCGACGTCGTCCGCGCCATCGGCGATCTTCGCGCGCTCCTCCTGCTCCGCCTCTTGCGCGGATCGCAGTTCCCGCGTCGCTGTGTGCACGAGCTCCTCGGCGCGGAGCCTGCGGTGCTGCACGAGCGTCTCCGCCCCGAACTTCTCGCGGAGCCTGTCGCGGGCCTCAGCGGTCGCAGTGATGATCAAGCTGCTCGCGATGAGGATCACCTGCGATGAGAGATTGATCCAGAGCAGCAGAGCGATCAGCGTCGCGAACGAGGCGAGCAGCGGGTTCGATGTCGCACCGCGCACGAAGAGCCCGGAGAGCTCCTGCAGCACGACCAGACCGACGCCCCCCACGACAGCGCCGCTCCACAGCGCGCGCGCCGGCGCGCGCACGCCGGAGAGCACCCGGAACACCAGCGCGATGGCGACCGTATCGATGACGAAGACGACCATGATTCCGAAGACGCGGGTGGCCCACTCCGTGGCGGGCCCCTCGCCGATGCCGAGCCAGCCGAGCAGCGAGGAGATGCCGACGGACCCCACCACGCTCGCCACCGCCGCTGCCGCGAGCAGTCCGCCGAAGACGACCGCTACGAGCAGGTTGCGCAGAATCACCCAGAGGATGAATACGTCGTCGTGCACCTCGTCGGCGAGGGTGCGCAGCGCGATCCGGAGACTGCCGATCGCGCTGATCGCCGCTCCCACCAGTCCAAGCAGCGAGATCGCGCCCACGATGGTGAACCCCGTCGGAGCTTCGAACGAGCTCGGATCTACGATGTCGCCGATGCCCGGAATGACCTGATCGAGCGTCTGCGCCAGGGTCCGCATCGCCTCGGGATTGGATCCGAGCCACAGGGCCGCGACTGAGAACCCGAGCAGGATGCCCGCGAAGACGCTGAACAGAGCACGGTACGTGAGACTGTCGGCGAGCATGGGGCCGCGGTGCTCGCTGTACCGCAGGTAGGCGCGGACCAGGCGAAGCCGCAGCGCCCACGCGATCGCGCGGGCGACGACGCCGCGCTCCGAGGCGGGAAGGACGGGGGCGCCGGGACTCGCCGCTTCGTCCGACTTCGCCGGTCCATCGGTCTCCGGCGATTTCCGGGTCTGCGCGCTCATACTGCTCCTTCCAACGCCCCACTCGAGACATCGTTTCGAAGCTAACCGGCTCGCCATGCCCCGGGCAAGCGGGTTACCTCGCTCGCGCGCCGTACCGTACACTCAGGCGGAGCACGACTTCTGAAGCACGACGAGCGGAGCATCTCGATGTCGATGACCGATGAGCTCCTCGGGCAGGATCGCGTGGACGCGCTCGCGAGGATCCTACTCTCGGCCGATCCGACTGCGAGCACCCGGGCGCTGCAGGCCGCAGCGACGTCGCTCGCCGACCTCGGTCTCAGCGACCGTGCACGGCATCTGGCGCGGGCTGTGCTGGAGGATCACGGCACCGATCCGCTGAGGATCAACGCGCTCGCCCGCACTGCGCTCGGTGATCCGGAGTTCTCCGGATGGATGCTCTGGCCGGTCGGGCTCGCCATCGTGCGGAGCGCGCTCGATGCGGGCACCGCCGACGCGTTCGACGATGCACTCGCGATGCTGCGCGAGATGACGCCGCGCATGACGTCCGAGTTCGCCATCCGGCCGCTGCTCCGTCACGACAGTTCCCGGGCTCTTGCGCAGATGCAGCACTGGGCCGAGGATCCCGACTGGCACGTGCGTCGTCTCGCCTCCGAGGGCAGTCGACCGCTCCTGCCCTGGGCGGAGCGCATTCCGGCTCTGGTCGCCGACCCCTCGCAGACTCGCGCGATCCTCGATGCGCTCTTCGATGATCCCGAGGAGTCGGTGCGCCGCTCAGTCGCGAATCATGTCAACGATCACAGTCGTCATCACCCGGGGTACGTCGTCGAGACCGTCGCGGCCTGGCGCGAGACCGGAGGAGATCACATCGAACGGACCGCCCGCCACGCGCTCCGCACCCTGCTCAAGCGCGGCGACCCCGGTGCGCTGGCACTGCTCGGCTTCGATCGGGCCGAGCTCGAGGTGTCGCCGCTCGCGCTTTCCGACGAGCGAGTGGCGCTGGGACGCGGTGTGACGTTCTCCGGCGCAGTGACGAATCTCGGCGACGAACCGGTGCGCCTCATGATCGACTACGTGCTCACGTTTCCCGATGCCCGAGGTCGTGAGCGCGTGAAGGTCTTCAAGCTCGCCAGTCGCGAGCTCGCTCCGGGCGAGACGACGGAGATCTCGGGTGCTCAGTCCTTCCGCCAGATCACGACGCGGCGGTACTACCCGGGCACGGCATCCGTCTCACTGCAGATCAACGGCATCGTGCACACGCCGGCGACCTTCGCCCTCGTCGATCCAGACCTTCATTCGAAGGCAGCAGCTCCGAGCCCCGCGATATAAGCGGCCTGGCCCACGTGCTCCAGCGCGTCTGCGGAGACGCTGATGAGTCGCGATCCGCGGGTCACGGGTGGATCCCACGATTCATCGATCACTTCGTCGAGCGCCGCGTCATCGAGGGTACGCAGGTATGCGATCTGCGTGTGGACCGTCGCGCGCAGATGCTCGAGCAGCAGATCGGCATCGTCGCAGACGATCGCCCGAGCCTCCGCGGCGCTGTCGCCGTAGCCGATGCTCGTGTCGGAGCGATCGAAGTCGAATCTCTGCTCGAACTCTAGCGCCGTCCACACGGGCTCGTTCCCCGAGAGGTCCGCGACCTGCACGTCGATCTCTCGAGCGGTGTGCCAGAGCAGCCACGCGATCGAGTTGTCGTGGTGCGGGTGCGCGTCGAGCAATTCGGGAACGAGCTTCGGCCGCAGCGCCTCGGCGGCGTCGAGCGGCCGTCGCGCAAGCTCGGCGAGTGCTTCTGTCGCGCGCATGGGACTAGCGGCTCGGGTTCGCCGGGTCGGTCGGCTCTGCCGGGGCCGTCAGATTCGCCGGTCCCCCGGGGTTCGTCGGATCGACCCCCGCGGAGGACGCGCTGTGATCGCCGGCTCCCGCTGCTCCGGCCGCAGCGGCTGCACGCCGCTTGCGCATCGCCGCGAAGATCAGCAGCGCGACGGCGAGCACGATGACGATCACCGCTCCGATGATCCAGGGCAGCGCACTCTGACCGCCGGTGCTGGCGAGTTCGTCCATGGTGTGCAGCATCAGACTCTCCTTCCGGCCTCGCGGCGCACGAGGCTCCTCTTCTCCACCCTACGGGTTCGGCGTCTCGCCCGACACCGTGGTACGGACATCGAGAACAGGAGCTGTCAGTGCCCCGAGTGGAGCGTGCCGTGCGGCACGGCGAACTCCCCAGCCTCACTCGCCGCGAGCGCGGGCGTCGCGATCGCCGCGACCAGCATCGCCTCGATCACCAGAGCGATCGTGAACGCTCCTGCGCGTCGCTGGCGACGCGGGGCGGGCGCGGAATGTTCCGCGGGCCGACGCTCGGCGTGCTTGGCGCGCAACTCGACCACGGCCGCGATGGCGATCGACCAGTGGAACACGAAGAGTGCGAGGAACGGGATCAGCGCTAGCGGCCCGGTGAGCAGGAGAAAGCCCGACCCGAGAATACCGATCGCGCCGCCCGAGACGGCGGCGCGGGGCATGACCAGTCGACCAGCGCGCAGCACGGCGAACGCCCAGGCGAGCTCGACCGCGGCGGCGATGCCGACGAGGATGCCGATCAGGGTCGGTGCGCCTGCGGCCGTCGCGAACAGCACGAGGCCGGCCCCGAGCGAAGCCAGGGCCGGCCACAATGCTCTGATCATCATCAGAGGGCGCTCATATCAGGCCGCGGGGCGCGTCGCAGGAGCGACGTGCTTGTCGGCCGCGATGGCGACCACGAGCAGAATCAGTGCGCTGCCGAGGTGGAGGATGTGGTCGGCGGTGTTCAGCGCCAGGATGTTCGCAGCGGTGTCGGCGATGAAGAAGCCGACGATGCCGAGAAGCAGGTAGACGGCGCCGACCGTGCCGTTGACGCCCTTCGCAGCGCGCACGTTCGCCAGGCCTGCGAGCAGGAGGGCTGCGCCGATCAGCAAGTGGGCGATGTTGTGGAGCGGGTTCACCTCGAAGATGCCGAGGAGCAGGCCGCCCTCAGTCGCGACGAAGCCGACTCCGCCGGTGACCGCGAAACCGAGCAGCCCGACCAACACGTAGACCGCGCCGAAGACAACTCCGAGAATGCGATTAGGTGAATTCTTCACGACGTTCTCCTTCTGTATTCGTTGGAGGTGACGATGTCGGCACAGCGCATGTCACCAGGTGTATTCAGTGTGGGGTGTTCGGAGCGAACCCACTAGGCGGTTGCGCTTCACAGCCGGTATGCAGTAACTTCCCAGCTTCCCGCAGGCCTCGAGGAGAATCGGTCGCCGCGCAACGCCTCACGCAGCGAGCGGGGCCCGGAATCCGGCGCCCACGTGTCAACCCCCGCGTGCCCGGCGCCATGCGCCACTAGGTTTGCGTCATGGTCACCCAGATTCTCGCTATCGGTACCGCAGTTCCATCCGCTCGTCTCACGCAGACGCGCACCCGCGACTTCTTCGCCGCACAACCCGGAGTGAACCGTTTGACCGCGCGCCTGATATCCGCAGCCTTCGACCAGTCGGCGATCGAGACGCGCTACTCGGTGATCGGGGGTCTCGATTCGAACGCGGAACCGTCTCCGACATCCGACCTCTTCACCGAGGATCGCGAACTCCTGCTCTCCCCCAGCACTGGAGAGCGCAATCTGGTGTACCGACGCGAAGCGCCGGCGCTCACCGCTGCGGCCGCCCGCGACGCCCTCGATCGCGCGGGGGTGAGCGCGGCAGAGGTGACCCACGTGGTCACCGCCTCGTGCACCGGGTTCTTCGCGCCGGGTCCCGATTATCTGCTGGTGCGCGAACTCGGCATTCCGACGGGTGCGGAGCGGACCAACATCGGCTTCATGGGGTGCGCGGCGGCGTTCCCCGCGCTGCGCGCAGCGGCTCGGATCGGCGAGGCGCAGCCCGGTTCCGTGATCCTCGTCGTGTGCACCGAGCTCTGCTCCCTCCACATCAGGTCCTCGAACGATCCCGAGCAGATCGTCGCGTCGGCAGTATTCGGCGATGGATCGGCCGCGGCGGTCGTCGCGTCGGACCCGATGCCCGCACGGCGTTCGACTCCCGTACTCGAGGTGGGCGCGTTCTCGACCGCGCTGACGTCGGAGGGCGAAGAGGACATGGACTGGACCATCGGCGACCACGGATTCGAGATGCGGCTCACCGCGAACGTGCCGCGGATCATCGGGCGGGAGATCGCTGCGGTGGTCGCGCCGATGCTCGAGCGCGATGACATCGGCGCGGTTTCCGAGATCGACGCCTGGGCCGTGCACCCGGGCGGGCGCAGCGTGCTCGATCGAGTGGAGAGCGGGCTCGACCTCGACGAGCGCTCGATGCAGGTCTCGCGGGACGTGCTTCGAGAGTTCGGCAACATGTCGAGCGCGACGATCCTGTTCATTCTGCAGCGCATTCTCGCCGACGACTCCCTTCCGGACGAGGCGAAGGTCGCCGGGCTCTGCTTCGGCCCCGGGCTCACCGTCGAGACGGCGCGGTTCACTCGCCTCGCAGCGCGTGCGGAGTACACGGCGCCGCCGGAGCGCGATGCGGTCAGGGCCGTCGGGGTTCCGGTCGGTGCGGCGGCGAGCGCACCCGCGACGAACTCCGCGTCGCACGGCGTCGCCTGACGCGAACGAGGCGCAGAAGTTGACTCGAACGAGGTTCGTGTCCCTGGCTCAGCGGGATGCGCGGGTGACGGAGATCATGGACGATCCTCAGTGCGATCCGGATCGCCTGCGACGTACCCTCGAGGGATTCGGGGCCGTGAACCGAGCGGTGGCGTCCTGGGGAACCGTGTACCGCACGCACATCCGCCCGGCTCTGGCTGCGGCGAGCGCGGAGCGGCACCGGTCTCGTCCCGTGCGGCTCCTCGATGTGGGCTGCGGCGGCGGCGATGTGCTGCGGCGCATCGTGACGAAGGCGGCTCGCGACGGGTACGCGGTGCAGGGGGTCGGCATCGATCCGGATCCGCGGGCCATCGCCGTCGCCGATTCGGCGCCCCGAGTACCGGGCGTCGAATATCGCGAGTGCTTCTCGTCCGATCTCGTCGAGACGGGTGAGCGATTCGACGTCGTGATGTCGAACCACCTGCTGCATCACCTGACGGAGGCCGAACTCGGCGGGCTCCTCGCCGATTCGGAAGCTCTGGCGTCCCGGCTGGCGGTGCACTCGGACATCGCACGAGGGCGCCTCGCGTACGCCGGCTTCGCGGTCGGCGCGGTGCCCGTGAGCGTCGGCACACTGCTGCGCGTCGACGGGCTGCGCAGCATTCGCCGCAGCTACACCCCGAGCGAGCTGGCGCGGCTCCTCCCGGAGGGGTGGGAGGCCGAGCGGGTGAACCGGTTCCGCCTGCTCGCGGTCCATCGCGTCGGCGCCCGGAGCGCGGCCGAACGGGAGAGCACGGCATGACCGAACCCGTCGCGTGCGAGGTGCTCGTCGTCGGCTCCGGCCCGAGCGGCTCCCTCGTGGCATCGGAGCTGCACCGGCACGGCGTGGAGGTCGTCGTACTCGAGCAACGAGTCGACGCCTCCCCGGGGTCGCGTGCGATCGGCGTCCACCCGCCCGTGCTCGCCGCGCTCGAGGCCGGAGGCGCGACCGAGCGCATTCTCGCCGAGGCGGCGCGCATCCCTCGAGGCATCGCCATCGCCTCGGGCCGCACGGTGGGCGAGGTCCGCTTCGACCGCTTGCCGCTCCGGTTCCCGTTCGTCGCGTCCGTTCCGCAGGCGGTGACCGAAGCCGCGGTTGCGGCCGGTGGTCCGCCGCCGCTGCGCGGTATGCGCGTCATCGGCGCGGAACCGACTCCGGACGGGGTGCGCGTGCATGCGCAGAGCAGTGATGGCGCGCCCCGCGAGTGGCTCGCACGCACCGTCGTCGTCGCCACGGGATCGTCGGGCCGGCGCCTGCTGAGCGGGCTCTTCACCGGCCGATCCCGCTCCTACCCCGACCGCTACCTCATGACCGATCTTCCCGACGCCCCCGAGCAGCCGAGCGATACCGCGGTGATCACGCTCGGGGCGCACGGCGTCGCCGAGTCGTTCCCCCTGCCCGGCGGCGGGCGCCGGCTCGTCGCTCGGGAGGCCGTGCATGCCGCGAAAACCCACCCCCGCCGCTCGGGCTCGGACGCGGAGCACCTCGCCGAGGCGATCGCGACGCGAATGGAGGCGCCCGAACTCGCGACCCGGGTCCGCGAGGCGAACCGATTCAGCATTCGGAGAGTGCTGCTCGACCGCATGGTGTTCGCCGACTCCGTCATCGCCATCGGAGATGCCGCGCACGAGGTGAGCCCGATCGGCGGTCAGGGGATGAACCTGGGCCTGCTCGACGCCGCCACGCTGGCCCGAGTGCTCGCGGATGTGCGCAGCGGCTCGGGGCGCGATGCGCGCGGGGCATCTCGGGCGGATCGACTGCGCATGCGCCGCACCGCGCTCGCGCGCTGGGAGCGCAGCAGGCTGGCTTCGGCTCGCACCGCGGCCCGCCTCGCAGGCCTCAACACCTCGCTCGGCCGCCCCTGGCCGAGGAGACTCTCGGCGACCTCCGCCGTGGTGCTCGGCGCGGCACTGCGCACGCCGCTCGCGCGCCTGCCGGAACGCGCCTACGCGATGGGTTTCGACCGGGAGGGGTAGGTCGCCGCACGAAGCAGTGCGTGCAGCTCCGCTTCGAGCCGTGGCACCCGCGGATCGGCGAGAATGCCATCGCCGCGAGGGATGTCACGCGGGACCGCGATCTCCCCCAGCAGCGCTCCGGGAGTCGAGGGAAGCACGAGAACGCGGTCGGCCAAGCGCACGGCCTCTCGGATGTCGTGCGTGATGCAGATGATCGTCCACCCCGCGCCCCGCCACATCTCGAGCAGCCAGCGCTGCAGCTCATCTCGCGTGATCGCGT
Organism: Leucobacter sp. USCH14; assembly: GCF_037619215.1. Classification (NCBI taxonomy): domain Bacteria; kingdom Bacillati; phylum Actinomycetota; class Actinomycetes; order Micrococcales; family Microbacteriaceae; genus Leucobacter; species Leucobacter sp. USCH14. Next base: position 14,107 of record NZ_JAQPZP010000016.1, on the reverse strand, counting down.
CCAGCGCCCCGAACGGCTCGTCGAGCAGCAGGATCGGCCGATCCTGCACGACCGCCCGGAGAAACGAGACGCGCTGGCGCATGCCCCCTGACAGCTGACGCGGGTAGCGCCGCTCGGAGCCGGTCAGGCCGAAGGGCCCGATCAGCTCTCGCACTCGTCTACGCGCTTCGTCGCGACGCACGCCCCGCACCTCCAGACCTATCGCGGCGTTCTCGACCACCCGGCGCCACGGCAGCAGCGCATCGCGCTGCGGCATGTAGGCGAACGGACGGTCCCGCTGCGGCAGAGGCGCGCCTTCGAACAGGATCTCGCCCGCGTCGGGGTTCAGTGCGCCGGTCAGCAGGGAGAGGAGCGTCGACTTCCCGCTCCCGCTCGCGCCGATGATCGCGACGATCTCACCGGCCCCGACGTCGAACGAGACGTTCTCCAGCACCAGCTGTTCTCCGAAGCGCTTGCCGATGCCGCGCATCTCGAGCGTGCTCATGACGCCCCTCCTGCACCGGCGCGTTCGCGGCCCTGCTCGATGCGCAGCCATGGAGCGGCCAGACGTTCCAGGAGCACCACGGCACCGAACAGGCAGAGCGTGAGCACGGTGCTCACCCCGACGGCGGCGAGCACCAGATCGGTGCGGAAGACGTTCTTCGCGGACTGCATGTACACCCCCAGACCCGATACCGCACCCGCGTACTCGGCGAAGATCGCCCCGACCACGGCGTACGTGATGGAGATGCGCAACGACGAGAAGAACGAGGCCGTCGACGCCGGCAGCCTGACCAGGCGGAATACGGTCGCCCGCGACGCTCCCATCGAGGCGAGGAGACGCTCCGCCTCTGGATCCGCGTCTGCAAAACCGCGCAGCAGCCCGACCACCATGGGAAAATACGTGACGAACGCGACGAGCAGAATCTTGGGCAGGAGCCCGAATCCGAACCAGAGCACCACGAGCGGTGCAAGGGCGATCAACGGCAGCGTCTGACTCACGATGAGCAGCGGCAGCAGGGCGGTGCGCAGGATCCGCGAGAAGTCGAGCAGCGTCGCTGTGGCGAACGCGAACGTCACCGACACGGCGAAACCCGCGACCGTCGCCGCGAACGTCGGCGCTGCGTGCCGCAGGAGAACGGAGCCCTCGGCCGCTCCTGCGCCGACCACGCGCGTCGGGGACGGAAGCATGTCGGCGGGCACCAGGCCTGCCGCGGCGACCCACTGCCACACCGCGAGGAGGAGCAGGAACGCGATCGCGGGAGCGGCGATGGCGCCGACCGCGTACGCGCTGCCGCGCAGCCCCCGGGTCACTCGAGGTACTCGTCGGTGTAGTACGTGCTCCAGTCGGGCTGCTCGGCGAGCGGCGCTCCCTCCGCGTCGACGAGGAACCCTCCCTCGAAGAGGAATGCGCCGAACGCATCCCACGCACCGGGGTCGGCCGCGCCGATCTCGCGGTCGGGCGACGTGAAGTATTCGTCCGCGAGCAGCTTCGCGCTTTCGCGCACGAGTTCATCCGCCGCTCCGAGCGTGTCCGGGTTCGCCTCGATGAGCAGGTCGGCCGCTTCCTCGGGGCGCTCCGATGCGTACGCGTACCCCCGGGCCACGGCGCCGACGAAGGCCCGCGACTCCTCCGGATGCGCATCGAGGTAGGCCTCGCTCGACACGATGCCCGTCGACTGCTGCTCGGGCACACCGAAGTCCTGATACGTGAACTCGCGATACGGATGCCCGTCGAGCTCTGCCTGGAGGCCTTCCCACGTCGCGACCGACAGTGTGAAATCGATGCGGCCCTGAGCGAGCGCTTCGTATGCGCCGGTGTCGAGCACCACCTCCTCGAACTCTCCGCCGCCCCCGTCGCCCTCGATCGTGGCGCGCGCGAGGGCGCTGTAGAGCGGCGAGCCGAAGCCGCCGAACGTCATGCCGTCGAGATCTGCGGGGCGTTCGATGTCCGCTCGGTCCGCCAGGGTCACCAGCCGACCGGAGTCGCGCTGCGTCACCCGGTACACCGACACCAGATCGAGACCGGCGGTGCGCGCGACCTGCACGTTCGACTGCCCGCCGATGCCGAAATCGGCCTCCCCCGCCGAGACGAGCTGGGTCGCGGGGGTCGAACCGTACGGCAGGATCTCGACGTCGAGGCCCGCTTCTTCGAAGTATCCGAGCTCTTCGGCGACGTACACCCCGATGTGGTTCGTGTTGGGAGCCCAGTCGAGCGCGAAGGTGACCGGAGTCTGATCGGAGCCCGTGCCGTCGTCTGCACCGCCGGGAGTATCGGCGGAGCTCCCGCACCCCGCGAGTGCGAGCACTGCCGCAGTCAGGGTTGCAGCGGTGAGCACCGCGGAGGCGGAGCGCGAGCGCCTGCGAGCGGCGGTTCGAGTGCGAGTGTGAGTGTGAGTGCGATGACGCATGAATGCGTGCCCTTCCGTTGTGTTCGGGCACGGGTTCGTAGAGTGTCTCCCTGCGCTGGCATGATCCAGATCAGGTATGACGGTCGAAAGTTGTGGACTTTCCTCTCAGCCCGGCCTACCGGACTCCCGTGTGGAGTTCACCCTAGCAACATCGGGTCGCCTCGTGCACGCAACGGGGCGCGTTCGCCTAGTGTGGTGGCGTGACCTCCGCTACGCACGAGACGCCCACCCCCGAGCAGTACGGCGTGGGCGCGCGCTTCACGCTGTCCGTGTACGACTCCGACTACGTCCGCATCATTCTCCAGGCGCTCGGCTCCGCCGACGCGACGGGCCTGACGATCGAGACCGACGACATCTCCACCTTCGTCACCGGCGGCGAGCAGCGCATACTCGAGTATCTGCAGAGTGTGATCGCGGCGGCGGCGCGCAGCGGCGCCCACCTGTCGGCGGCGATCCTGCTCTCCCGCGGCTGCCCCGGGGAACTGCAGTGCGCGCTCCCGCCGGGCATGCGCGCTCTGGCGTCAGCGCCGATCGAACTCGCCGACAGCGGTGTGCGGGCCCGGGCGCACTGGTCGCTGTACCCGCTGCTCGACGCGGGCTCTGCATCCTCGCCCCCTGCCGACGCCCCCGCTGCCCGGCCGGCCCCGACCGACCACATGGCTCCGATCTACGCGGCGATCGATCAGTCGAAGGCGGAGGGAATCTACTCGGGCTCGGATCGTTACGCGACTCGACTCGACGGCGACCTCTCGGCGGTGCTGCAGACCGCGGCGAACGCATGGATCGGCGTCGGCGCCGCAGTGCAGCATGTCGTCACGCACGTCACCGTGTCGGTGAACAGCCCGACGAACGTCGATACGGCTCGATGAGCCGTTCGGCGCGAGGCATGCACCTCGTGGGCATGGTGAATCCGCCCACGAGCCAGTACGCCGAGAACTGGCGCAATCCGCTCAGCCGCGCCGATTGGCTAAGCGGTGCGTTCACCGCGGACCTCGCGCGCACGCTCGAGCGCGGTTGCTTCGACATGATCTTCTTCGCCGACGCGCTCGCGGTGCCCGAGGACGGCGCCGGAGACTACGGCACGACGATCCGCACCGCCGGGAAGGGTGCCATCTACCTCGATCCGATCGCGAAGGCTGCGCTCGTCGCGGGCGCGACATCCCGCATCGGAATCGGCGCGACCGTATCGACCAGTTTCGTGCCGCCGTACGCGATCGCGCGCCAGCTGCTCTCCGTCGATCACCTCTCGGGTGGCCGCGCCGCGTGGAACATCGTGACCTCGACGACCGATGCCGAGGCGCGCAACCTCGGGCAGGAGCGCATCGCTCCCTCCGGCGAACGCTACGATCGCGCCGATGCAGTGGTGCAGACCGTCATCGAGCTGTGGGAGTCGTGGGAGCCGGATGCACTGGTGCACGATCAGCAGGCGGGCGTCTTCGCCGACGCGGCGCGCGTGCACCGGGTGACCGGCTCGTTGTCGCGCGGACCGCTCACCCTGCCGCAGAGCGCGCAGGGACACCCGGTGCTCATGCAGGCGGGCTCTTCGTCGCGCGGCCGGGACTTCGCGGCGCGCTGGGCCGAGGTGGTCTTCGCGATCGGCGACTCGCCCGAGGCCATGCGCGAGCTGCGCACGGAGATTCGAGATCGGGCCCGGCTCGACTACGGCCGCGACCCCGACGAGGTTCGCGTGCTGCAGGGGGTGCAACCCGTCGTGGGGTGGACGGACGCCGAGGCTGAGGCGAAGCTCGCCGGATTGATTGCGCAGATCGACCTGCCGAGCGCCCTGGCGAAGCTCGCTCGACTGCTGCACGCCGCAGCGCTGGATCCGGCAGCGCCCGCGACCGAGGCGCTCGCCGCCCACCGCGGCGCCACCGGCAGCGTCGGCTTCGAGGACATGCTGATGGCGGTGAGCGAGCGCCGCGGCTTCACGGTCGCCGACCTCGCGATCGAGCAGGCCCTCAACCAGCTGCATCCGCAACTCGTCGGGTCGCCGGCGACGATCGCTGATGAGTTGCAGCAGCTGTTCGAGAGCGAGGCCGCCGACGGCTTCATCATCATGCCGGCCCTCTATCACTCGTCCTTCGAGGACTTCGTGAACGGCGTCGTTCCCGAGCTGCAACGCCGTGGCGTCTTCCGCCGGGCGTACACCGGGGCCACCCTGCGCGAGCACCTCGCCGGGTGACGGCGAACGCGGTGATGCGGGGTCGCCTACTCCTCCAGGGCGCCCGCGAGCACGGTGAGCACCGCCGCGCGCGCCTCGCGCCCGCGGTCGCCGCGAATCTCGACGAACGCGTCGACGAGGTGCTCGGTGACCAGCATCAACGCCGCGCGCGAGGTGTGGATGAGCTCGTCGTGAAAGCTGCCTCCGACTGGCGGCACGACGAGGGTCACGTCCGCGAGCTTCTCGACGGCTGAGCGGGCGAACGACGTGATCGCGACGACCCGCGCACCGCTCGCTCGCGCCGCGCTCATCGCATCCAGTGTCGCGCGATTCGCGCCGGATCCGGAGAACGCGACGCACACCGAACCCGCCCCGAGCTGTCGCGCCGCGATCTGCTGCGCCATCGGATCGGCGAACTGCTCCACCGGTCTTCCGGCCGAGTTGAGTCGCATCGCGAAGTCGAGACCGAGCGGGCTCGACAGGCCGTTCGCCACGACCAGCAGCCGGTCGGCCGAATCGAGCGCCTGCACGAAGGCGTCGACCGCCTCCGGCGTGAGCGCCGCCACCGTGTCGTCGAGCCGTGCTGCGAGCTGCGCGATCCTCACCCTGAGCGTGCCGAGAATCGACGCTGCGCCGCCCTCTGACAACGATCCGCCTTCCGCCCCGATCCCGCTCGCGCCACCACCGCTCGCATCGCCCGCAGCCGCCGCCGCGCTTTCGAGTGCGAGCTCCTGCACGAGCGCCACCCGCAGTTGCGGATAGCCGTCGTACCCGAGGGACTGCGCCGCTCGGATCACGGTGGTGCGCCCCACCCCGACCCATTCGGCGAGCGACTGCGCGGTGCACTCGACGGCGCGATCGCGATCGGCGGCGATGGCTTCGACCACGCGTCGCTCGGTGCGCTGAAGCGCCGGAGCCAGCGACGCGATGCGCACGCTCGGTCGGGCGTCGGGTGATCCCTGCCAGGTGGTGGTCATCTGGTTCCGTTCATGATGCGGCGGCGGATGGCCCCCGAGATCGCGTCCATGAGCATCGTCGCCGCGATGACCACGATGAGCAGCATGCCGACGGTGTCCCACTGCCGGTAATTCGTGTAGTTCGACAGCATACTTCCGATGCCTCCGGCTCCCACGAGTCCGAGCACCGCCGATGTGCGGATGTTGATCTCGAAGCGGTACAGCGCGAACGAGAGGAGCGCGGGGGCGACGGCCGGACAGATCGCCCATCGCGTCACCTCCGCGGTGGTGCCGCCCGCCGCGCGTACGGCCTCGACCGCGCCCTCCCGCGCCGACTCGACGGTCTCGTACACCCACTTGCCCTGAGTGCCGATGCCGGCGATCGCGAGCGCGAGTGCTCCGGTCAACGGGGTGAGACCGGTCACGGTGAGCAGCACGAGCGCCACGATCACCTCGGGCACGGCGCGCAGCACCGCGAAGACGCCGCGCAGGATCGCGCGGAGCCACAGCGGTCCGACCCCGTTCGCGGCGAGCATGCCGAGCGGAATGGAGATCAGCACGCACAGCATGGCGCCGATCCACGCCATCGAGATCGACCGCCAGGTCTCGAAGAGGGCGCGCGGCAGCTTCTCCCAGTTCGGCGCTTCGAACATGAGGCGCAGGTAGTGCACCACCTGGCCGGGCACGGCCGGGAGATCGCTCCAGGTGATCTGCAGCGTGCCCGCCGCTGCCAGCACCACGATCGCGGCGACGATCGACCAGGCGGTCGCCGCGAACCGCGAGGGACGTGGCGGCAGCTCGCGCGGTCCGGGTGCTATCGCCGTGGGAGCGCCCGGCACGGGGGCGTTGAGCGTCACGGTCATACGAGCCTCCGGCGCAGCAGATTGGACAGGACCTCGATCGCGATGACCACGACGAGGATCTCGAGAATGATGATGGAGACGTCCGAGTAGGCGTAGAAGCCGCGCCGCTCGTCGAGCAGACGCCCGATGCCGCCGGCGCCCACGATGCCGAGGATGGCGGAGATGCGCACGTTGAGCTCCAGCGCGTACAGCCACTGGTTCGCGAAGAGTGGCCACGCCTGCGGCAGCGCCGTCGCCCGGTTGATCTGGAACTGCGTACCGCCGGCGGCGCGCCCCGCCTCCATGTAGCGATGGTCGGCGGCATCGATCGCTTCCGAGACGAGCTTGACCACGATGCCGATGTTGAACAGGAAGAGTGTGATGACACCGGGCAGCGCGCCGACGCCCACCATCGCGACGAGCACGGTGGCGAACACGAGGTCGGGCACCGCGCGATTGACGTTGTTGATGGTGCGCACCAGACCCCGCGTGAACCGGTTCGGGTTGGTCGGCGCCGCCGCCCACAGCGTGAGCGGGATCGAGCAGAGCGCCGCCGCGACCGCGCCGACGAGCGCCATCTGGACCGTTTCGAGCAGCGGCGCCCACGTGCGCGGGAGGAACGCGAAGTTCGGTTGCGCGAGTTGCACGAGCTTCGTGACCCCGTTGCGCCAGTGCTGCACGATCGACGCGAGGTCGAGTTCGATGCCCCCGATCGCCGGCAGGCACGTCGCGACGGTGAACGCCGCTACGGCCACGGCGATCAGCACCGTGCGCAGGGTGTTGCGCGGCTTCGGCGGCACCTCGAGTTCTCGGCGGATCGCGGGGGCCTCGGGCGCTCCCGAAGCCGCGCGCGGTGTCGCGCTCACGCCCGCTCTCCGAGGCGGTCGCGCGGCTGGATGGGGCGTCCGTAGATCTGCTCGAAGTCGGCGTCGGTCGCGGCTGCGGCCGATCCGTCGTAGACGACCCGGCCGTCGCGCAGCCCGATCATGCGATTCGTGTACTGACGCGCGAGATCCATCAGGTGGATGTTCACCAGCACGGTGAGGCCGCGCTCCGCGTTGATGCGTTCGAGATCGGCCATCACCGCGTGCGCGGTGGGCGGGTCGAGGCTGGCGACGGGCTCGTCGGCGAGCATGACGCTCGGCTCCTGCGAGAGGGCCCGGGCGATGGCCACGCGCTGCTTCTGCCCGCCCGAGAGTGCGCCGGCGCGGTTCCACACCTTGTCGAGGATTCCCACCGAGTCGAGCGCGCGGAGCGCGATGTCGCGATCCTCGGCGCTCGGAATGCCGAGCAGGGTCCGGTACGCCGGCGAGTGCGCGAACCGCCCGACGAGCGTGTTGCGATAGACGCTCGCGCGCTCGGCGAGGTTGAAGGCCTGGAAGATCATCCCGATGTGCCCGCGCGCCTCCCGGAGCGCGCGGCCGCGCAATTCCGAGATCCGGTGCGGGCCGACGGTCGCGCTGCCCTCGGTGACGCCGACCAGGCCGTTGATGGTGCGGATGAGCGTGGACTTGCCCGATCCTGAGAGCCCCACGATGGAGACCATCTCGCCGGGCTCGATGCTCAACGAGACGTCCTGGAGTGCGCGCGTGCCTCCCGGGTAGGTGACCGAGACGTGGTCGAGGGCGATGCGCCACGAGGCGGCGTCCGGCGTCTGCCGGCCGCTCGCCCCGCGGCGCTCATCGTGCGAAAGTGACATGTATCCGGTGCTGATCAGTTGGAGAACTCGCCCAGGATCTCGCCGTACCGAGCGATCTCCTCGTCTGCGGTCTCGGCGGTCCAGCCCGAGAGCCCGACGAGGTCGAACATCACGGTCTTGGCTTCTTCTGAGGAGTCGGCGTAGTCGGCCATGAGCTCGGTGAGCTGTTCGACGAGGTCATCGGGCAGCGACGGCGCGACGGCGACGCCGCCGTTCGGGATCATCTCCGTGTAGGCGAACGCGGTGACCTTTTCGGCCACATCGGGGGCCTCGGCGGTGACGGTGGTGCGCGCGTCCCAGTAGCCGAAGCTCACCTCGGCGTCTCCGTTCGCGACGGCGAGCACCGCGTTGTTGTTGCCCTCGACCGGTACCTGCTCGATGTCGGCGTCGGTGTCGATCCCCGCGTCGCGCATCGCCACGACCGGGTACTGATACCCGGCGGGCGACGTGGCGGCCTGCAGCGCGACCTTCGTTCCCTCGTCGATCTTCTCGAGGGCCTCGATACCCGCGGGGCCGGAGCCCGTCGCTTCAGCTCCGGCCTCCTCGATGCCGTTGCAGTACGACAGCTCGATGTCGCTCGCGGCGTAGGTCGCCATCACGGGCTCCGCCTCGCAGTACTTGTCGGGGTTGTTGGTGTAGGCGACCGCTGCGTACGAGGTCGCGCCGAAGCGCACATCCCGCAGCACGAGCTCGGCGTCGTACTGCTCGATGGCGTTGTAGAGCGAGCCCGCGTCGGTGATGACGACCTGCGCCTGGTCGGCGCCGAGCGCCTCGACGGTCGCGGCGTAGTCGCTCGCGACCACGCCCTCGACCTCGATGCCGAGGCCCTCCGAGAGGTAGGTGGTGAGCGGATCGAGTGCCTCGGCGAGGTCCTCGCCCTCCACCGACGGCACGAGTGAGAGTGTGATGGAGTCGGGCCAGGCCTGCGCGTCGTCGGCGGATGACGCCGACGAGTCGGTGGCGCTGCAACCGGCGAGACCGAGCGCGGCGACGGTGAGGGCGCCTACTGCGAAAGCGGATGAACGCATGGGGGTGGGTTACCTTTCGATGCCGGATCCCGCGCCGAGCGGCGCGGAGGTGCTGGACGCCGCGGTCGCGGCCCAGGTCTGGATGTCGGGGACGAGGTCCGCGAGCGAGCGCCCGCGCATCGTCACCGGAGCTGTGGAGGTCTCTGCGGTGGCGCCGACGAGAGCCGTATCGGCGCCGTGCGCGGCGGCCGGAGCGAGGTCGAACTCGAAGATGTCGCCGATGGCGAGCACGGGGCCGTCGGCGATGAGCCGCTCGATGATGCCTTCGAGACCTGCCGGCTTGCCGACCGTGTAGTGCAGCTCGTCGAAGCGATCCGTCACTCCCCACGAATCGAGTACCGCGATCACTCCGGTCTCGGGCGCGTTCGTGGCCAGCACGAGGCGCGCAGACCGGCCGAGCTGCTCGAGCGCGGCGTCGAGGCCCTCGATGGTGCGGACGACGGCGAGTTCGCTCCCCAGGCGCGCGCGGCTGCGCGTGTAGGCGGCCGCGCGGTCTTCGACGCTCACACCGTCGGCCTCGGCGAGCGAGCCGACGATGTCGTACCCGTCCCGGTAGGAGCTGTCGCCGGCGTCGTACCGGGTGAGCTCGGCGTCGACGCGATCGACGAAGCGGGGTGCTACCGCGGCGACGTCTGCCACGCACGCGGCGTACGCGCGGACGGGCCCGTGGCCGATGGCCAGTGTGCCGTCGAAGTCGAAGACGATGCTCGGAGCCATGTGCTCTCCCTCATGATGTGGACGATGCATCCAAACCTAGGGACCGAAATGGACGAAACGTCTATCGCGGGATGAACACCGGGTTACGAGTCGACGACCGCATTCCAACGCGCAGCTGGGTTCGACTCGAAATCTGCGACCAGCGCGCTCGCATCACCACCGAACGGGAACGCGGTGATGAGTTGGAGGGGAGACTGGGCGCGGGTGCCGGGCCCGGGCGCGATGCCGTAGATGAGCGCGGAAGGTCCTGCATCGGGGGCCTGCACGATCACGACCCGACTCGGGCGCCCGTGGAGCAGAGCCTCGCCGCTGAGGAAGCGTTCGGGCGGGTGCAGCAGCAGCGGCAGCGCGGCTTCGGCGACGCGCTGCAGGGGCGTCGATCCGCGGTCGCCGGGTGTTGATCCGCGCGTGAGGTGAAACGCAGTCCCCCGCTGACCCAGCGCCCGCGCGAGCTCGCCATTCTGCCAGCGATCGCGCTTGAACCCGAACGGCGTCGGCACCTCCGAGAACCAGTACCCGTACACGTGCAGGAGCCCGGCGTTGCCCACCGGGAAGGCCGCGTCGATACCGGCCGCAACGTGCAGCGCATCGAAGATCTGCCGGTCGAACGATGCCACTTCCGTGTGCTCATCGATGACGGTCGACGTGCCCCAATCCGCGAGACGCCCGGCAGCTGCATCGTCCCTCGCACAGGAGAGTACGAAGTCGAGCTCGGGCCTCGCGGTCGCGTCGTTCACCCCTCGATGATGTCACGGTCGCTGAGATGCGCCCGTTTCCGACTCGGGCCGAAGTGCTGCCACAGCGACGTCCGTGCGATCCGTGACGATGCCGTCGACGCCCATCGCCGCCAACTCCCGCATGCGCTGAGCATCGTTGATGGTCCAGATGTGCACTTCGACGCCGTTCTCGTGCGCAGCATCGATGAGCCGCGGAGTGAGCACGCGGATGCGCCCCTGGCGCTCGGGAATCTGCAGCGCATCGAGCCCGGCGAGTGCGCGGCGAGCTCCGCGTCTCGACCTGATGGAAACGGTCGCCAGCACGCGAATCAGCGCGCGCTTCCCGGGTGAGGTCGCGGGCAGGATCGCGGGGCGCTCCCCCGCTGCGGCTTCGAACGCAGCGCGGCGGAAGTCATCGGAGAAGCTCGTTACGAGCACGCGGGAGCCGTGCCGCGCCACGATGCGACCGAGCGGCGCGGCGACCGCCCGTGACTTGACGTCGATGTTCCAACGAGCCTCCGGGTACTCCTGGAGAGCGTCCTGGAGCGTCAGCAGCCCACCGCGGTCGGCGAAGATCTCGTCGAGCTCCGCGCGATCCACCGCTCCGATGTCACGAGGATCACCCGCGACCCGTGCGAGGTCGGCATCGTGGGCGAGCACGACCTCGCCGTCGCGCGTCAGATGGCAGTCGGTCTCGAGATATCCCGCCCCCGCCGCCAGCGCCGCGGTGAACGCCGCCCGCGTGTTCTCGGCGATGCCGCGCGCCGCCAGCTCGGCCGGAACGAAACCGCGGTGCGCGATGACACGCGGCACCCCGGCATCGGCGAGATAGGGATGCCGCTCGCGGGCGCGCGTCGTCATGCGATCACCGTACCGGGGAGCGCGCTCGCGCAGTGGAAGAAGCTCAGTGGAAGAAGCTCAGTGGAAGAAGCTCAGCGGAGGAAGCTCTGCGGAAGCAGCTCTGCGGAAGCAGCTCAGTGGAACGGGCACTTCGCGGGCGCCGCGCCTGCTCCCGCGCCCGCGGAAGCGCCGGCGTCCGCAGGTCGGACCGCGCCGCCGGACGCCGGCTTGGTCGGGAGGCGGCGCCGATTCACCCCGAGCCCCTCGCCGAGGATGCGCACGCGCGGGTCGCTCAAGGCGGCGACCGCAGCGGCCAGACCCGCGATCGCGAGCTTCTCCCCCGGGCACCGGTGCCCCGTGGCGACGCCGGCGCCTCCGTGGGGGATGAACGTGTCGATCGCCTCGTAGTCGTCGACGCCGAGGAATCGCGACGGATCGAACTCTCCCGACCGGTCCCACGACCGGTCATCGGTGTTGGTGCCGAGGATGTCGAGCACCACGCGCCCGCCCTTCGGCACCACCTCGCCGTCGACCTCGATGTCGGTCGTCGCCCACCCGGGGAGCACCGGGACGAACGGCGCCGTGCGTCGAATCTCCTGCGCGAAGGCGACCGCTACGGGGTCGTCGACGAGCGAGCCGCCGCGCTCTTCGACCGACGCGGCGACTCGATCCCGCCACTCGGGGCGGTCGTGGAGCTCCTTGGCGGCGAATGCCACGAATCGGGCGACGGCGACCATCGGCCGGATGCAGTTCTGCAGTTCGATTCCGGCGAGATTCGCGGGGAGCAGAAGGTCGTTCTCGTCGCGATGCCATGCCCATGCGCGAAGCGCCGATCTCTCCGGGGCATCGAGCTGCCCGGCCCGCACGGCTTCGATGAGCTTGCGCGCGTGGCGATCGGACCATGCTCGGTTCGCCGCCGCGAGCGGGAAGCTCGGCGAGTAGGGTGCGCCGAAGCCGTCCACAATCTGCGCCATGCGGGCGGACCACCGCGTGAGCGCTTCGTCCGTTCCCGGCAGGCCCGCCCAGTGCATGATCGCGCGGCCGAGCGCCCCTGCGCCCGCGTCGTAGGCGGAACGTCGACCGCCGGCGATCCACTCGTCGAGTTCCGCCCGCCATTCGCGCTCGAGCAGCGGCTTCACAGCCTCGACTGCAGCGTCCTCGTATGCGACGTCGACGAACGTGGCCTTGCGATGCCGGTGCTCGGCGCCGTCGAGGCTGTGCACCGATCCATGCCCGAACAGGGTCTCCTGCACGAAGGCCGGCATCGCCCCGTGCCGCGCGATGCGGTCATTGTCGTAGAAAATCGCAACACCCTCGCTTCCGCGCACGAGCAGCGCCTGACGGCCGAGCAGACGCATGGGTACGGCGCGAGCTCCCGAGCGGGTGCGGTCCCAGATCGCCGCCCCGAACCCGTAGCCCCGCGTCATGAGTTTCGGCGCGTCGTCTTGCAGCAGTTTCGCGATGCCGACGCGCGACCTGCGCGCTGTGCGGGAGAGCGTATCGGTGAGAACGGAGGGTGAAGTCGCCATGTGCTCCACTGTCGCAGCGCTCGCGCCCCGCTTCCAGGGGGCGGCGGTGGAGTTGAGGTTGTGCTAGGTGACCGCGCATGGCTCCCGAAGTACGCTGAACGAATGGTGATCCTCATCGACCCGCCGGCGTGGCCCGCGCACGGCACCCTGTGGAGTCATCTCGTCTCGGACACGAGCACGGACGAGTTGCACGCGTTCGCGCGTCTGCTCGGGTTTCCACGCCGCAGCTTCGATCTGGACCACTACGACATTTCCGCCGCGAACTACGATCGCGCCGTTGCGCTCGGCGCGATCCCCGTCGCAGGTCGCGAGCTCGTGCATCGCCTTCGCGATGCGGGCCTGCGGGTGCGCCAGGTGGATCGCGACGCAATCACTCCCCTGCGCCGTCGGCAGTACCTCGTCGAGCAGTGGGCAGAGCTCGGTGTGCAGGTCGGCGTCGACGATGCGGTGCCCGCGCGTGCGTGGGAACGCGTGGGCGAGGAGGCGCTCGCGCGCTGGAATGAGCCGCACCGCAGCTATCACGACGAGCGCCACCTCGAAGACGTGCTGCTCGCTCTCGATCATCTCGAGACCCGCGGTGAGCGCATCTCGCCAGTTACGCTGCTCGCGGCCTGGTTCCATGATGCGGTGTACACGGGGTCGGCTGGCGATGACGAGCGCGCTTCGGCGGAGCTGGCGGTCTCCGCGCTGACCGGTCTGGGTCTCGACGTCGCACTCGTCGAGGAGGTGGGCGCGAGCATCATCGCGACGACGCCCGGTGGTGCGGATACGCAGTCCGAATCGAACCCGCATCCGACCGGAGTGAACGCTACACGGCCGGTTCCCGCGCTCGCGCACCTGCTCGACGCCGACCTCTGGATCTTCGCCTCGCACCCGTCGCGGTACGCGGAGTACGCGTCCGCTGTGCGATCCGAGTACGCGCACGTGTCTGATGCTGACTTCTCGATGGGTCGTGCCCGCATCCTCGAGTCGTACCTCAACCGCCCGACGCTGTACTTCACGGGCGCGGCGCGCCACCTGTGGGAGTCGCGTGCGCGCGCGAACGTCGCGGGCGAGATCGCACGGCTGCGAGGCGCTCACTCAGAAGCGCCGAGGTGACGTTCGACCCGGCGGGGCTCGCAGGCCTGCGGGGCTCGCGGGACTCGCGGGCCCGGCCGGGCTCGTCGCTAGAACGGATGGGGCTGTTCGTTGCGCTCGGCGCGCGCGAACCGCACCCGGCTCGGAGGCCG
>NZ_JAQPZP010000015.1:0-43660 GCF_037619215.1 Leucobacter sp. USCH14 | reverse complement strand
GTCGCGGTTGAGGTCTCTCCCTCGTCGTCCGTCACCTGATAGGTGATCGGGGCCGGGTTGCCCGAGAAGCCCTCCTCGGGAGCGAACGAGATCGCACCCGTCTCAGGATCCACCGTCCACGTGCCCTCGCCCTCGACGACCAGCTCGGTCAGGAGCTCCTCGCCGTCCACGATCCGCACCGAGGCGGGATCGAGCGCACCCAGGTCATTCGCGAGCACCGGCACCGAAACCGTGGCACCCTGCGCGTTGTTCAGCGACTCGTCGTTCGTCGCCTCGGGAACGTACGTCACGGTCACCGTCGCGGTTGAGGTCTCTCCCTCGTCGTCCGTCACCTGATAGGTGATCGGGGCCGGGTTGCCCGAGAAGCCCTCCTCCGGAGCGAACGAGATCGCACCCGTCTCAGGATCCACCGTCCACGTGCCCTCACCGTCGACGACGAGTTCCATAACGAGCTCCTCGCCGTCCACGATGCGCACCGAAGCGGGATCCAGGGCACCCAGGTCATTCGCGAGCACCGGCACCGAGACCGTGGCACCTTGCGCGTTGTTCAGCGACTCATCGTCGGCGGCAGCCGGAGCATAGGTTACGGTGACCTCGGCCTCAGACGACTCCCCCTCGGTATCCGTCACCTGATAGGTGATCGGGGCCGGGTTGCCCGAGAAGCCCTCCTCCGGAGCGAACGAGATCGCACCCGTCTCAGGATCCACCGTCCACGTGCCCTCGCCGTCGACGACGAGTTCCATAACGAGCTCCTCGCCGTCCAAGATCCGTAGCGAAGCGGGATCCAGGGCGCCGAGATCATTCGCGAGCACCGGCACCGAAACCGGGGTGCCCTGCGCATTGTTCAGCGACTCGTCGTTCGCGGCGGCAGGCGCGTACGTCACCGTCACAGTGGCGCTCGACGTCTGATCCTCGACATCGGTCACCTCGTACGCGATCGGCGTCGGGTTGCCCGAGAAACCGTCTTCGGGAGCAAACACGATCACCCCGTTGATCGGGTTCACCGACCAGGTGCCCTGGCCCTCGACCTCGAGCTGCACCACGCGGTTCTCACCGTCGACGATCCGCACGGAAGCCGGGACGAGCGCGCCGAGATCGTTGGCGAGCACCGGCACCGAGACCGTAGCGCCCTGCGCGTTGTTCAGCGACTCGTCATTCGCAGCGGCCGGCGCGTAGGTCACGGTGACCTCGGCCTCCGACGTTTCCCCCTCGCTGTCGGTCACGCGGTACGTGATCGGGGCCGGGTTGCCCGAGAAACCCTCCTCGGGAGCGAACGAGATCACCCCCGTTTCAGGATCGACCGTCCACGTCCCCTGCCCGTCGACCACGAGCTCGGTCACGAGTTCGTCCCCGCTCAGGATTCGCACGGAAGCGGGGTCGAGAGCGCCGAGATCGTTCGCGAGCACCGGCACGGACACCGTTTCGCCCTGCGCGTTGTTCAGCGATTCGTCGGCCGCCGCGGCGGGCGCGTATGTCACCGTGATGACCGAGGCCACGGTCTGCCCCTCGGTGTCCGTCGCCTGGTACACGATCGGCGTCGGGTTGCCCGAGAATCCCTCCGCGGGAGCGAAGGAGATCGCACCCGTTTCCGGATCCACCGTCCACGTCCCCTCGCCGTCGACGACCAGCTGCGTGGCGACGTCCTCGCCGTTCGCGATGCGAACCGATGCGGGGTCGAAGTCACCGAGATCGTTATCGAGCACCGGAACCTCGACGGTCGCTCCCTGCGCGTTGTTCAGCGACTCATCCGTAACCGCTTCGGGGGCGTACGTCACCGTGACGCCCGCCTCGGTGGTCTCTCCCTCGGCATCCGTCGCCTGATAGGTGATCGGCGTCGGGTTGCCCGAGAAGCCCTCCGCGGGAGCGAACGAGATCGCACCGGTCTCCGGGTCCACCGTCCAGGTGCCCTGGCCATCGACTACGAGCTCGGTCACGAGCTCCTCGCCATCGATGATCCGCACCGAAGCGGGATCGAGCGCCCCCAGGTCGTTCGCGAGTACCGGCACCGATACCGTCTCGCCCTGCGGGTTGTTCAGCGACTCGTAGGCGACCGCCGTCGGCGCGTACGTCACGGTCACCGTCGCACCCGACGTCTCGCCGTCCGCATCGGTCACCTCGTAGGCGATGGGGGCCGGATTGCCGGAGAAGCCCTCCGCGGGAGCGAACGAGATCGCACCCGTTTCGGGATCCACCGTCCACGTGCCCTCTCCGTCGACGACGAGCTCGGTCACCCGCGCGTCTCCATCAGCGATCCGCACGGAGGCAGGATCGAGCGCCCCCAGGTCGTTCGCGAGCACCGGTACCGTAACGGTTTCGCCCTGCGCATTGTTCAGCGATTGGTCATTGGCGGACGCGGACGCATAGGTCACAGTGACCTCCGCTCGGGATGTCTCTCCCTCCGCGTCGGTCACCTGGTAGGTCACCGGTGTCGGATTTCCCGAGAAGCCCTCCTCGGGGGCGAACGACACCGCTCCCGTCTCGGGGTTCACCGTCCACGTGCCCTGTCCCGCCACGACCAATTCGGTCACGAGCTGGTCGCCGTCGACGAGGCGCACCGACCCCGCATCGAGCTCGCCCAGATCGTTGGCGAGCACCGGCACCGTCACGGTCGCACCCTGCTCGTTCCGCAGTGATTCATCATTCGCAGCGGCCGGGGCGAAGGTCACCGAGACCGAGTTGCGCGATGTTTCCCCATCAGCGTCGGCCACCTGGTAGGTGATCGGCGTCGGGTTGCCCGAATATCCTGCCTCGGGCGCGAACGAGATGGTTCCATTCACCGTGTCGACCGTCCAGACGCCCTGGCCCGCGACGGTGAGCGAGGTCACAAGTTCGTCCCCGTCGACGATGCGCAGCGAAGCCGGATCGACCGAGCCCCGATCGTTCCCGAGCACGGGCACGGTGACCGTTTCGCCCTGGGGATTGTTCGTCGACTCGTCGGCGCCCGTCTGAATCTGCTCCACGTTCGTGAACGAGCAGGAGACGCCGGGTGAGTTCGCGGGGAACACGAACGAGCCGTTGTTGCCCTCGCCCGACTGGACGACGGCGTTGGAGACCACGTCGGTGCACGTCCAGGTCGTGTCGTAGATCGCGATGTTGCCGGGCTTCGGCGTCTGGGTCACCGTGTAGGTCTCGTTCGGGAGCACGATGATCGGGCCGACGTCGGCGGTGCCGTCGGGATCCGCGGTCCCGGTGTTTCCCACGCTGATGCCCGGGCCGCCGATCGCGACGTCGAACGGCGCGTCGGGAGCGGCGCCGGAGGACGCGAGGTCGATGGTGCGCGGCGTCGCGCGGGAGCCGAGGTCGGTCAGCGGAGTGACCGGCGAGAGAGCACCCTGCTCGACGCGGTCGCCGGTGATGGGGCTGACCTTGAAGAATGTGCCGGTGCCGAAGAGGTACAGATATCCGTCGGCACCGAAGGAGATGGAGTTGACGCCGCCGACGTCGATGTTCGCGCCGATCGGAACCGCGGTCGCAGTGCCGGCGTCGAGCCCTTCGACATCGGCGCGATAGATCTGACCGCCCGGGGTGGCCGACGTTGCGGCGGCGACGAAGTACATGTTGCCGAGGCGATCGAACACGAGGTCGCCGTTGCCGCCGGGCGGGTTCGGCGCCGTGACCGTCACGATGCCCGGAATGAGCGTGTTCGTCGCCGGGTTGTAGCGGGAGAAGGTGAAGTTGTTCGTGCCCGACACCTGGCCGCCGTAGAAGAGGTACCCGGTGCGCGGGTCGACGCCGCCCATCGTGTTCGCGACGGTGGAGGGGCTCGGTCGCGCGACGGACGCCCACTGCTCGGTGTCGGTGCTGTAGCGGTACACCGTCGTCGGGTTGGTGACCATCAGGAACCTGCCGTCGACCGACACGCCGAGCTGGTTCAGCGTTGTGGATCCCGGCGCGGTCACCGAGTTGGTGACGGCCCGCGTCGCCGGGTTGACGGCGACGATGGTGCGACTGCCCTGAGTACCCGCAGGGGAACCCGCCGGAGCGGCTTGCGTCCCGTACAACAGCCCGGGTTCGAACGGCGGCGCGGCCTGTGCCGCCGAAGGAACGCCGAGAACGAGCCCCGACACCGCGATCGCCGCCGAGGCGATTCCGCTGAGAAATGTGACGAATGACGACCTGCCGCCGTCGCGTTTCGTGTCTTGCTGCACGACCCCTCCAAGTGCACGGTGCGCGCGAACGGCACCTTTTCGGCGCGACGAAGCAGCGTGTACGGCGCCCCGCCCCCTATGAAGATCGGCCCCGACGCGAGCTGCACAGATCTCGCCTCGAGTCCCGGTGACCGCCCCAACGGTCGCCCCGATCACTCAACATTCAATCAAAACGCTCGCAGGAATAACACCCCCTTCTGGGCGTCGACCGACCGTTCCCTGGGATCATCTGGGAACCGGCGGTTATCGGTCGGGCGTGTCTCGGCGCTACACTCGCGGGGTGTCTGTGGCTGCCCGAATACCTTCGCGCGAATGGCGCGGTCGGGCCGACCTCCACGCCGAGCGGGCTCATGCGCTGACCGCCGAGCATCGCGAGCGGCGGTTGCGGCGCGAGAGCCACCCGGTCGAGGATTTCCTCTGGACCTACTACTCCGTGAAGCCCTCGGAGCTCGCGAAATGGCATCCCGGCGCGGGCGTGCAGCTCGAAGATGCCTCGGATCGCGCTGCGTGGAAGCACTATCGCGTCGCGGGCGCCGGCGCCCCGGGCCCGAGTGACGTCACCGAGCATCCGACCGTGGAGGTCGACCTCCGAGCGTTCTTCGAGCGCCGCGGCGGAACCGTCGACTACGTCGAGCGGCTGCTCCGCGAAACGCTCTCGCGGCCTCCCCGGTTCGGGTGCTTCGGCCTCCACGAGTGGGCGATGGTCTACCGCATGACGCCGGAGCAGGTGCGCCACCGCGCGCTGCCCCTGCGCATCGGACACGCGGCGACGGACCGCGTGGTGGAGACGCACCCGATCGGCTGCTCCCACTTCGACGCCTACCGCTTCTTCACCGCCGACGCCGCGCCCCTCAACACGCTCAGCCCGACGCGGGAGACGCAGCCCGAGACGGAGCAGTCGGGGTGCCTGCACGCCGGAATGGACGTCTACAAGTGGGCGGCGAAGCTCGGCCCGATCATTCCCGGCGAGGTGCTGCTCGACGCCTTCGTGCTGGCGCGGGATATTCGCGAGGTCGACATGCGCGCATCGCCCTACGACGTCAGCGCGTACACGGGAGCCGACGGACGTCCACTCGCCGCGGTCGCGATCGAGACCCCGGAGGGGAAGCGCGAGTACGCTCACCTGCAGCGCGGCTTCGCCGAGCGCGGCGATGCGCTCCGCCGCCGCGTGCTCGACGCGATCGCGGTCGCGCGCACCGCTGCGGAGTAGCCCTCACCCTGAATGCGAGCGGGGCGCCGCGCGACGGTCAGAAGAGCGTCGGTGCGGGCGCGCCGGGCGTCGACTGCGCGGCGACCGTCTCGGTGTTCTGCGCGAATGTCCGAGTGCGCGAGGTGCCGGAGCGCTCGAGCCCGTAGCGGGCGATGAGCGGGCGGATCCGCCCGGCGAGCTCCACGCGGTAGGCCTGCGGGGCGCGACTCGCAGCGCCCGGGTAGAGCGACCGGTAGAGCGGCAGCAGCTCCGGATGCTCGCGCTCGAGCCAGGCGAGGAACCACGGCTTCACGTGCGACCGCAGGTGCAATGCACCGTAGACGACGGAGCGCGCCCCCGCGTCGCGGATGTCGCGGAGCAGTCTCTGGAGATGCGCCGGGTCGTCGGTGAGCCCGGGAAGCACGGGCATGAGGAACACGTCGGCCGCGAGCCCCGCGTCTCGGGCGGCGGCGATGGTGTCGAGTCGCGCGCGCGTGGAGGGGGTGCCCGGCTCGATCGACTGCTGCAGCTCGTGATCGCCGACCGCGATCGACATCGCGAGTTCGACGGGCACCCGTTCTGCGGCTTCGGCGAGGAGCGGCAGGTCGCGTCTGAGGAGCGTTCCCTTCGTCAGGATCGACATCGGCGTTCCGCTTCGAGCCAGTGCGGTGATGATGCCCGGCATGAGCCGATACCGGCCCTCGGCGCGCTGATACGGATCGGTGTTGGTTCCGAGTGCGACGCACTCCCGCGCCCACCCGGGCCGCGCCAGCTCGCGGCCCAGCACCTCGGCGACATTCACCTTCACGACGATCTGGGCATCGAAATCTCTGCCGGTGTCGAATTCGAGATACCGGTGCGACCCGCGTGCGAAGCAGTACACGCAGGCGTGCGAGCACCCCCGATACGGGTTGATCGTCCAGGAGAACGGCATCGAGGACTCGCCGTGCACGCGGTTCAGCGCACTCTTCGCGAGCACTTCGTGAAACGCGATGCCGGCGTACTCGGGCGATCGCACCGTGCGCAGATGACCCGGCACTGCTGCAACCTCCGCCACGGTCAGGCCCGCGAGGGCCCCGTCCTCCCGTGCAGCGACCGTCTGCCCGTTCCACCTCATACCCCCATTCGAACATATGTTCGAATGGGGCGCAAGTGCGTCAGCGGCGACGCCACTGCGTCGGCGAGCATCCGTGACTCCGCGTGAACGCCCGGATGAACGCGGCGGAGTCGGAGTACCCGGCCTCGCCGGCGATCGCACGCACCGTCATGCCCGTGCGGTGCCGCTCCTCGAGCAGCTCCGCCGCCCGGCTCAAGCGCATGCGACGCAGATACGCCGCCGGAGAGTCGGAAGCCTCCGCGAACAGCGCATGCACCTGTCGAACCGACAGGAAGTGGTGGGCCGCGAGGCGATCGACCGTGACGCCGGGGTCGCCGCAGTGATCTCGCAGCCACCGCTGCAGCACCACGAGGCGCGCTCGGCGATCCTCGTCCGGCGATTCGCCCCTCGCGAGAGCGCGCATCACCACTGCGAGCGTGTCGCTCACGGCGCGGGCGATGCCGGCTCCCGCGTGGGCGTCGAGCGAGAGCTGACTCGACTGCAGGCTGTACAGCAGTGCGCGGACCGCCGCCTGACCCGGCACGGACGGCCCCACCGAGCGCGCCACCGAACTGCCGATCGCGTGGCCGGAGAGACCGAGCGGTTCCCGGGTGAGTTGCAGCACGATGAGATCCTGACCGCGCGTCGGCACCGACATGCGATACGGCTCCCCCGCATCGACGAGGGCGAACGACCCGGCATCGAGTCGAGCTCCGCGCCCGCGCTGCGTCAGCGTCCAGCTCCCGCGCAACTGCATCATCACGAGCAGGTGATCGGCGGCATCGGCATCGACCAGCGCGCGCGGCCGCTCCGCTTCGTGCGCGTCGAACGCGACCCGACTCACCCACATCGACGGCGAGATGCGTCGCTGAGCGACCTGCGCCGCGAAACGGGATCCCTCCGCGCGGCACTGCAGCGGCACGAACATGCGACTGGCCAGGCGCTGCCACGCATCGATCCCTCGAACACTCAGCGGCTCCATTGGCATCCCCCGGCGCCTCGACACAGCTCGGTGCAACCTGTCATCTCGCACACGATCAGCGCCGGGCCACCCGCGCAGATACTGCCAACGCTCCTGCAGAAGCAGCACATATCGACGGGCGCTCGGTGCCTTACCGTGGTGCTACCGGTGATGCTACACGGTACCGAGCGGCGCAGCGCAGCGCCCCGTCAGAATGGAGTCTCCATGTCAGGCAACCGAATCGTCGTCTACAAGGGTCCGGGCGAAGTCGCCGTCGAGAACTTCGACTACCCGACGCTCGAGCTCCCGCAAGAAGTCGCCGAGGGGCTCGGGATCAAGCGATCCGCCCCGCACGCGGTCATCGTGAAGCTCGTCACGACGAACATCTGCGGCAGCGATCAGCACATGGTGCGCGGCCGCACGACCGCCCCCGTCGGCCAGACCCTCGGCCACGAGATCACCGGCGAGGTCGTGGAGGTCGGCGACGACGTGCTCTTCCACAAGGTCGGAGACATCTGCTCCGTCCCCTTCAACATCGCCTGCGGACGCTGCCGCATGTGCAACGAGGGTCAGACCGGCATCTGCCTCAACGTCAACCCGGCGCGCGCCGGCGCGGCCTACGGATACGTCGACATGGGCGGGTGGCTCGGCGGCCAGGCCGAGTACGTCATGATCCCCTACGCCGACTTCAATCTGCTCAAGTTCCCCGATCGCGACGAAGCCCTCGAGAAGATCCTCGATCTCACGATGCTCTCCGACATCTTCCCGACCGGCTATCACGGCGCCGTCTCCGCCGGCGTCACGACCGGCTCGACGGTCTACGTCGCCGGCGCCGGACCAGTGGGGCTCGCCGCGGCCTACTCCGCGCAGCTGCTGGGAGCCGCAACCGTCATCGTCGGCGACATGAACGCCGATCGTCTGCGTCAGGCCGAGAGCTTCGGGTGCGCTGCGGCCGACCTCTCGAAGGGCGATGCGCTCCCCGACATCATCGCCGACATCGTGGGCGAGCCCGAGGTGGATGCGGCCGTCGACGCCGTCGGATTCGAAGCCCGCGGCCACGGCCATGAAGCCGCCGAAGCTCCGGCAACCGTGCTGAACGACGTCATGAACGTCGCCCGAGCCGGCGCCTCGCTCGGCATTCCGGGCCTGTACGTCACCGGAGACCCGGGGGCGGTCGACGAGGCGGCCAAGCACGGCCAGATCGGTGTGCGCCTCGGTCTCGGCTGGGCGAAGTCGCACCGATTCGTCACCGGCCAGTGCCCGGTGAAGAAGTACAACCGGCAGCTCATGAACCTCATCCTGGCCGACCGCGCGCACATCGCGAAGGCCGTCGGGGCGACCACCATCGGCCTCGATGAAGCCGCCGAGGGGTACGCGCAGTTCGACGCCGGTGCAGCGCAGAAGTTCGTGATCGACCCCCACGGCATGGTGTCGTAGCGCTGCCGCAGCGATGAGGCGCTGCGCCCGCGAACCTCCGCGGGTACAGCGCCTCACTCGCGACCGGCTGCCTACGCCCGGTGCTCGTCGGCGATCTGCGTGTGGTGCTGAATCACCTCGGCGACGACGAAGTTGAACCACTTCTCGGCGAACTCGGGGTCGAGATGCGCCTCTTCGGCGAGCGTTCTCAGTCGATCGATCTGACGCGATTCGCGCGAAGGATCGGCCGCGGGCATGTCGTGCTCCGCCTTCAATCGGCCCACCTCCTGCGTGCACCGGAACCGCTCGGCGAGCATGTGCACGAGCGCCGCATCGATGTTGTCGATGCTCGATCGGAGCCGCTCGAGGCGTTCGACGGGAGTCAGGTCGCTCATGCGCGATCCTCCGCTTATCCCAGGAGGTCGTGCAGCACCACGACCTGCTCGCGCTCGGGCCCGACGCCGACCGCCGAGATGCGCGATCCGCTCATGCCTTCGAGTGCGACGATGTAGTCCTGCGCGTTCTTCGGCAGATCCTCGAAGCGGCGGGCACCCGAGATGTCCTCGTTCCACCCCGGGAACTCCTCGTAGATCGGCTTCGCGTGGTGGAAGTCGCTCTGGTTCACGGGCATCTCATCGTGCCGCACGCCGTTGACGTCGTAAGCGACGCACACCGGAATCGTCTTCAGGCCGGAGAGCACGTCGAGCTTGGTGAGCACGAAATCGGTGACGCCGTTGATGCGAGCCGCGTAGCGGGCCATGGGCGCGTCGTACCAGCCGCAGCGGCGCGGCCGGCCCGTGGTCGTGCCGAACTCGAAGCCCTGCTTGCGCAGGTAATCGCCCGACTCGTCGAACAGCTCCGTCGGGAAGGGCCCGGCGCCGACGCGCGTGGTGTACGCCTTGATGACGGAGATCACCCGGTCGAGCGCGTGCGGCGGCAGCCCGGAACCGGTGCTCGCCCCGCCGGCAGTCGCGTTCGATGAGGTGACGAACGGGTACGTGCCGTGGTCGATGTCGAGCATCGTCGCCTGACCCGCTTCGAAGAGCACGGTCTTCTCCGCCTGCATCGCCTCGTGCAGCAGCAGCGCAGTGTCGCACACCATCGGCTCGAGCATCTCGCGGTAGCTCAGCAGGTCTTCGACCACTTCGTCGGCCGAGATGGCGCGACGGTTGTAGATCTTGACGAGCACCTGGTTCTTGAAGTCGAGCGCGGCCTCCACCTTCTGGCGCAGGATCCCCTCGTCGAAGATGTCTTGGATGCGGATGCCGACGCGGTTGATCTTGTCGGCGTATGCGGGGCCGATGCCTCGACCGGTGGTACCGATCTGGCGCTTGCCGAGGAAGCGCTCCGTCACCTTGTCGAGCGTGCGGTGATACGCGGTGATGACGTGCGCATTCGCGCTCACCTTGAGGCGCGAGACGTCGACGCCGCGACCGCCGAGCGCTTCGAGCTCGCCGCGCAGCACCTCGAGGTCGACGACGACGCCGTTCGAGATCACCGGCGTCACGCCCGGTGTCAGAATGCCGGAGGGCAGCAGGTGCAGTGCATACTTCTCGGACCCCACGACCACGGTGTGACCGGCATTGTTGCCGCCGTTGAACTTGACGACGTAGTCGACGCGACTGCCGAGGAGGTCGGTCGCCCGACCCTTCCCCTCATCGCCCCACTGGGCACCGGTGATGAGCACTGCGGGCATTTCAGCCCCTTCCTTCGCAACGGCACGTACCGGCTCAGTCTAGCGAAGGGCGGTCTCTCCCGAGAGGCGGGGCGAACCCGGCGCGCTGGGGCGAAGCCGAAGACTCAGCGCTCGTTCTCGATCGCGGCGATCGCTGCCGCGTCCGCGCCGTCGAGGAACTTCGTGAGCCGCTCAACCTCGTTCGTCTCGCCGATGCGTTCGGCCGCGCGGCGCAGCGCGTAGAGCGCTCGGAGCACTCCCCGGTTGGGTTCGTGCGACCACGGCACCGGCCCGGCCCCGCGCCATCCCGCCTTGCGCAGCGCATCGAGTCCGCGGTGGTACCCGACCCGCGCGAACGCGTACGACTCGATCTCGCGCCCCTCGGAATCGGCGGCGTCGGCGAGCAGGGCCCACACGCGGGGAGACTCCGGGTGCTCGCGCACGACCGACTCGAGGTCGCGCCCCGATTCGAGCGCCTGCGACACCGCGGTGTCCTCGGCCAGGAGCGTGGGTTCGGGTTCGAGCAGATTCGCGCCGATCATCCTGTCAGTGTACCGAGGCGAACGGGGCGGCAGCGGTCAGCGATAGTTCACGAACTGCAGTGCGACATCGATGTCGGCGCCCTTGAGCAGCGCCATCGTCGCCTGGAGATCGTCACGGCTCTTGGACGACACGCGCAGCTCATCGCCCTGAATCTGCGACTTGACACCCTTCGGCCCCTCATCGCGGATGAGCTTGTTCAGCTTCTTCGCGGTCGCCTGATCGATGCCCTCCTTGAGCTGAGCGTCGATGCGGTACTCCTTGCCGCTGGCGTACGGCTCGCCGGTCTCGAGCGCCTTCAACGACAGGCCGCGCTTGATGAACTTCGAGTGCAGCACGTCGAGCACCGCGTTCGCGCGCTCCTCGGTGTTGGCCTTGATCTGGATCTTCTCGCCGGAGAGCGAGACATCGGCACCGACGCCCTTGAAGTCGTAGCGCTGCTCGACCTCCTTGCGGGCCTGGTTCACCGCGTTCTCGACCTCCATCGCGTCGATCTTGCTCACCACGTCAAACGAAGAATCAGCCATGCGCCCAGCGTACCCGAGGAGGGGCGCCGTGGCGCCCCTCCTCCACCGCCGCCCCTCCACCGCCGCCCCTCCACCGCCGCCTTCGGTTTTCGGAGCGGGGTCACTTCGGGAGGGTGTCGGCGCCTCGGCGCCCCGCGACACCCTCCCGAACCGACCCGGCTGTCGCATCGACACAAAAAGTAATGCCAGATATTCGCTAAACGAATGATTTGCTAAGCTGTCCGGGTTCTGCCCGATCGCACCCTCTCGAAAGGACTCCTCACCGTGTCTGCATCCCAGATCGCCCCGAAGAAGGAGCGCCGGCTTCCACGCTGGATGACGTCGTTCGGCTGGCAGATCCTCGCCGCGCTCGTCATCGGCCTCGTACTCGGCGGCATCGCGATGTCGCTCGGCCCCGACGCCGCCGACAACCCGAACGGGCTGCACGCGACACTGTCGACGATCGGAAGCAGCTACGTCTCGCTGCTCCGCGCAGCGGTGATCCCCCTCGTCTTCACCGCGATCGTGTCGAGCATCGTCGGGCTCCGCAAAGTCACGAATGCGGCTCGCCTCGCCGGGCAGACGCTGCTCTGGTTCGCGATCACCGCACTCATCGCGGTCACCATCGGCATCGCGCTCGGCGTCACCCTCCGCCCCGGTGCGGCGGCTTCGCAGACCGCACTGACGCCGGAAGCGCCGGGCTCAGTCGGCACCTGGTGGAACTTCCTCACCGGGCTCGTGCCCGCGAACTTCCTCGGCCTCGGCGTATCCGGCAGTGTCGACGCCGACAGCGGCGCGCTGTCAGCGAGCCCGAGCTTCAACGTGCTGCAGGTCATCGTGATCTCGGCGGCGGTGGGCATCGCCGCACTCAAGATCGGCGAGAAGGCGGAGCCCTTCATCGTGCTGACCGAGTCGGCACTCGCGATCATCCAGAAGATCCTCTGGTGGATCATCCGACTCGCCCCGATCGGCACCATCGGCCTCATCGGCAACGCGGTCGCCGAATACGGCTGGAACCAGATGGGCACGCTCACGTGGTTCGTGGCCGTGCTGTACCTCGGGCTCGCGATCGTGCTCTTCGTCGTGTACCCGATCCTGGTGAAGTCGCACGGCCTCTCCGTGAAGCAGTACTTCTCGGGCGTGTGGCCCGCGGTGCAGCTCGGCTTCGTGAGTCGCTCGTCGATCGGCACGCTGCCCCTCACGCAGCGCGTGACGGAGCGCAACCTCGGTGTTCCCCGCGGATACGCGTCGTTCGCCGTACCGCTCGGAGCGACGACGAAGATGGACGGCTGCGCGGCCATCTACCCCGCGGTCGCCGCGGTGTTCATCGCCCAGTTCTTCGGCATCGACCTCACGATCGTGCAGTACCTGTTGATCGTCATCGTCTCGGTGGTCGGCTCGGCCGCGACCGCGGGAACGACGGGCGCGACGGTCATGCTGACACTGACGCTGTCGACGCTCGGACTGCCGCTCGAGGGCGTCGGCCTGCTGCTGGCGGTCGACCCCATCATCGACATGGGCCGCACCGCGGTGAACGTCGCGGGGCAGGCGCTGGTGCCCGCTCTCGTGGCCAAGCGCGAGGGCATCATCGATCTCGACCTGTACAACGCTCCCCGTCAGGGCCTCGCGTTCGACAACAGCGACGTCGAGGCGGGAGAGGCATCGGACGAAGCGCTCCGCGACACGGAGAAGGCGTCGGAGAAGGAAGCGGCTGCCCGCCGCAGCTGAGCCCGCGCGGCCGACCGACTCGGGAACGCCGAACAACGCAGGAACGCATACGAGCGCCGGAGGGGCTGTGCAGGATGCCCCTCCGGCGCTCGTCCGCGTTGTCCGGCGCATGCACGGGATCAGCGGCGGATCGTCCCCGCCTACCGCACCGCGGCCCGCCGCATCGCGAACCAGGTGACGATCAGCGCCAGCACGATCGCTCCGATCGCCCCGAGAGCGATGTCGGCGCGCGTGATGCTCATCACGATCTCCGGCAGCTGCGGCGCGAACACCAGGAGCAGCGCCGCGAGCACGAGCCCGATGGCCGATCCCACGATCGCCGGGCCCTTCGCCCCGAAGCGGACCCAGATCGCTCCGAAGAACCCTCCGATCGTCAGGCAGAAGAGCACCCCGAGGAATCCGGTGGCCGCGAGCACCCACGGGTCTCCGGAACCGAGCATGTAGACGTCGAGCACGTACACCGACATGAACCAGTGGTCCGTGGCGAGCTCGATGCCGAGCAGCACGACGAGCAGCAGTGAGATGTACGCCGCCTGCAGCACATTCGAGAGCATCGTTCCGAGGATGAAGTTGCGACGCGTGGTGCCGAGCGTCAGCGCGAAGGGATA
This sequence comes from Leucobacter sp. USCH14, assembly GCF_037619215.1. Taxonomy (NCBI): domain Bacteria; kingdom Bacillati; phylum Actinomycetota; class Actinomycetes; order Micrococcales; family Microbacteriaceae; genus Leucobacter; species Leucobacter sp. USCH14. Next base: position 29,793 of record NZ_JAQPZP010000015.1, on the reverse strand, counting down.
GGTCGTCGCGACCGCCTGCACGCCGTAGTAGACGAGGAAGCCGGGCAGCGACCAGACCACGCCTCCGTTCTGCCGCGCTCCGTCGACGTAATCGGCGCTTCCCACGCTCCCCGTCGCGCGCTGGATCGCGAGCGCGATCACGATCGAGATCACCATGACCAGCGCGAGGATGAGGATCGGGACGGAGATGAAACTCCCGATCTTGTTCATGTGCAGGCGGGTCACCTTCATGATGCGGTTCATGCTGCGCTCCGTTCCAGGTGGGAGTCCGCCGCGCCATCCGCGGCGGTGTCGCCGAGGCCGTAGGCGGCGACGAGGTCTTGCAGTGAGACGGGGGCGAGTTCGAGCCCGCCGGCGTTCGCCCGATGCTCGGGCGTCATCGGCGCATTGATCACGGCCGTCGCGAGTCCGCCGATGCGGCGTCGAGACAGAACCGGAAGGCCGGCGAGGAACTCGTCGACTTCGCTCGCCTTGCCCGCGACCTGGAAGGCGCTCCCCCGCATCGCATCCACGTCCTCGTGCCGCACGACACGACCCTGGTCGATCACGATCACGCGCTCCAGCAGTCGGTCCATCTCGTCGATGAGGTGCGTCGAGAGCACGATGGTGCGGGGGTGCTCGGCGTAGTCGCGCAGCAGTTCGTCGTAGAAGATCGCGCGGGCCGTCGCGTCGAGCCCGAGGTACGGCTCGTCGAAGAAGGTGATGGGCGAGCGGGATGCGAGGCCGAGCACGATGCCGAGCGCCGACAGCTGGCCGCGCGAGTACTTCTTCACGATCGGCTTGCTCGGAATGCGGAACGCGTCGATGAGACGGTCGGCGACCTCCTGGTTCCAGTTCGGGAACGAGAATCGCGCAGCGCGCGTCGCGAGCTTCAGCGTGTAGTCGTCGGGGTAGCGCTGGTTGTCGCGGACGAAGCACATCTGCTCGATGGTCTCCGCGCGCTCGAAGGGGTCGTGGCCGCCGACGGCGACGGCGCCCGAGCTGGGGCGATCCTGCGCCGTGATCAGCGACATGAGCGTGGTCTTGCCTGCGCCGTTGCGGCCGAGCAGACCGGTGATGGTGTTCGCGTGGACCTGCACGGTCACGTCGTCGAGGGCCGTGGCACCTCGATAGCGACGGGTGAGCCCGCGGGTCTCGATGGCGATCTGGGTCATTGTTCCGCTTCCTGTTCGATCAGTCGGATGACGTCGGTGTGGGCGAGGCCGAGTGCGGCGGCTTCGTGGAGGAGGGGGCGAACGAACCGTTCGGTGAGTCCGTGCTGTCGCTCCCTCGCGATGCGCGCCCTGGCCCCGGCGGCGACGAACATGCCGATGCCGCGCTTCTTGTAGAGAATGCCCTGGTCGACCAGCAGGCTGAGGCCTTTACCGGCGGTGGCGGGGTTGATGCGCATGTGTGCGGCGAGCTCGTTCGTTGAGGGAACCTGCTCGTCTTCGTCGTAGACGCCGCGCAGAATGTCGTCTGCGAGGCGGTCGGCGAGTTGGAGGAAGATCGGACGGTTGTCATCGAACACTCCTCACCTCGTTTCGGTCGGGGAAGCCGTGATCAGCAGCCTCCTTGGTTAGTTACTTCACTAATGAACCTACACACCCGCTCGCAACCTGTCAACGAGCGAGCGCGATTGGTTGCGAGCAAATCATCAGATGAACTACGGTGGGGGTGCCCCGGGCGTTCCAGCCCGTCGCCCGTTCGCACATCGAAGGACCCCCATGGCCTCCAGCAATCTCGTCGTCACGCACGCGGACACCGGTCTCGTCACCGCAGAGGTCGTTCGCGCCGAACGCATCTCGCCGAACTTCATCCGGATCACCATCGGCGGAGACGACCTCGCGCGCTGGCGCCATCTCGGGTTCGATCAGTGGTTCCGGCTCGCGATGCCCGTCGCGGGAGACGCCACCCGGTTCGATCGCATGTCCGACCGCTTCGATACGCGCGGGTATCTGAAGTACCTCGCACTCCCGAAGGCGACCCGGCCCGAGATCCGCAATTACACCGTGCGCGCGTTCCGGCCGGAGTCGAACGAGATGGACATCGACTTCGTCGTGCACGAGTCCGACGATCCGGCGCACGCCGGCGTTGCGGCGCCGTGGGCGATCTCGCTCCCGATCGGCGATCGTGTCGCCCTGATCGATCAGGGGTGCGGCTACCGCTCCGTCGAAGACACCGACCGGGTCGTGCTGGTGGGCGACGAAACGGCGTTGCCCGCGGTGCTCGGAATCCTGCGCGATATCGCGCCGGAGAGCGTCGGACACGCGATCATCGAGGTTCCCGAGGCGGCGGATCGCCAACCCGTCGAAGCTCCCGCCGGCGTCGACGTGCAGTGGATCGAGCGGAAGCCCGGCGAGCGGCCGGGCAGTCACGCCCTCGACGCGCTCCGCGGGCTGCCGGCGTCCGCCGCGGAGGGCGCCGTCTCGGCGTTCGTCGCCGGAGAGCAACAGCTCGCCACCGGGGGACGCCGCCATCTGGTGAACGAGCGCGGTGTCGCGAAGCAGGCCATCGACTTCTGCGGGTACTGGCGTCAGCGCTGACATCGCCTCGGAGAGACCGAATTACACACGTGTAATTCTTCACAGGTGGACGCGAGGGTGTGGAAACTCCACCTCTCAGGAGACCGGCGAACCGCCGACTTCCGCACGATGTCAACGGTTTCGAGCTGCGTGAACGGTGAATAACAGGGGTGTAGTTATCCACAGGCGGGGCGACTGCGGCGTACGAAGCGTCAGAGGATCCCGCACTCCATCGCCCGCGTGACCGCTCGGGTGCGGTCTGACACTCCGAGCTTCTCGAACGTTCGCAGCAGGTGCGTCTTCACCGTCGACTCCCCGATGAACAGCTGCGCCGCGATCTCCGGGTTGCTCAGCCCGGCACCGACCAGTCGCAGAATCTCGACCTCTCGTGGTGTGAGGCGGGGGCCGTTGTCCAGGCGATCCTCGCCGCGGGAGTGAGCACGCGTGACGAGCTGGGCTGCGATCGAAGGGGCGAGCACGGTCTGCCCCGCGGCGACCGCTCGCACCCCCGCTGCCAGTTCGTCTGCGGGCGCGGCCTTCACGAGGTAGCCGTTCGCACCGGCCTCGATCGCAGCGAGTATCTGGTCGTCCTCCTCGTAGGTGGTGAACACCAGTACCCGCGGCGGAGCATCGGGAAGTCGCGCCAGACGACGCGTGGCTTCGACACCGCCCATGCCGGGCATGCGCAGGTCCATGAGTACGACATCGGGGCGCGCCGCCGCCACCATATCGAGCAGCGCCTCGCCCGAGGCCGCCTCGCCGACCACCTCGAAATCCGGCTCCGTGGCCAGCAGCCCCGCGATGCCCGCACGCACGATCGGGTGATCGTCGACGACCAGAATGCGTATCATCGCTCGGCTCCTCCGCGGTGATCATCGAGCGGTGCCGTCGAGGACGTGGGCAGCCGCACTTCCAGTCGAGCCCCGCGCTCGGGCCCTCGACCGAACCGCACCTCGCCGCCGACGCCCCGGATGCGGTCGGCGAGACCCGTGAGCCCGTACCCTCTCGCGAGCGCGACACCGCCTCCTGCAACGCGCGCCTCACCGGCGGCATCCGGCCCCACGCCGTCATCGTCGACCCGCAGCACGACCGTGTCGCCCTCCGCGCGGGCGAGCGTCACCGACACCGCATCGGCGCGAGCGTGCTTGCGCGCATTCGCGAGCCCCTCCTGCGCAGCCCGCAGCAGCATCACCTGCCGCTCGCGATCCAGTTGCACCTGCTGGAGCTCGCAGGAGACCTGCAGACCGGTGTCCTCCTTCAGACGCGTCACCGTCCGCTCGATCGCCGCTTCGAGTCCGCCGTCGCCGATCGGCTGCGTCGTCGCCACGAGTGCTCGCGCCTCCTGCAGCGAATCTCGAGCCGCGGAACGCACCCGTTCGAGCCGATCCTGCGCGGTTGCGACATCGCCTGCGGCGAGCGCGCGATCCACCTGCTCGCTCAGCATGACCAGGCCGGTGAGCGTCTGCGTGAGCGTGTCGTGCAGGTCTCGCGAGATGCGCTCCCGCTCCGCAGATGCCCCCGCCGCTTCGGAGAGCGCGGCGACCTCGTGCTGCGAGCGACGCAGCGCATCGGCGAGCTCACGGTGACGCTCCCCCTGCGCGTGGATTCGAGTGATCCAGGTACCCATCACCACCGCGAAGATGAAGGACAGCACCGCGACGGCGAAGGCTCCCCAGAATCCGCCGACGCGGTCGAACGGCTCGCCCGGCCCGATGAAGCCGACGCAGACGGCGACGGCCAGACCTGCGCTCCACGCGACGGCCTCGCGATATCGGCGCGCGATCGTCCAGATGAGCGGATACCCGATCGTCTGCACCGTCGCATACGAGGCGATGCCGAACGTCGCGACCGCGATCAGCAGCGTCAGCACGATGAGGAAGACGGCGTCGAGTGCGCGGGGCGGCAGATCGCGCACGGCCCGCGACAGCACCCCACGACCGACCGCGAGGTACCACAGCAGGATGCCGAGCAGCGGTGCGAACGTCCACGCCGTCTGCCCCGCGGTCGGAGCGTTGCCGTCGAACTGCAGCTCGCGCCCGCCGACGAGCGCCATCACGCCGAGTGTCACGACGACGCCGGCGTCCCACCACAGCAGCGGATGTCGGCCCGCCGATGCGCCGGGCGACTCGAGCTGGGTCATAGCATCACTCTCTCACGCATTCGCCTACGACCTGCGCTCACCCCGCGCTCCGCTCCGTGGGCTGCCGCCGTGGACGGCACCAGCGCAGGTCGCGAATGCTCACGCATTCGCCTACGACCTGCGCTCACCCCGCGCTCCGCTCCGTGGGCTGCCGCCGTGGGCGGCACCAGCGCTGGTCGCGAATGCTCACGCATTCGCCTACGACCTGCGCTGCCATCTGAACGTGAGGAGGCTGAGTACGAGACCCGCCACCAGCCAGCCGACGAGGTTCAGTGCGACCAGTCCGAGATCCCACGATTCCCCGAGCTCCTGCAATTCGAAATGGCCGGGCAGAAACACCGAGCGCATGCCCTGCGCAAGCCATTTCAGCGGGAACAGACTCGCGACCTGCTGCAACCACTCCGGCAGCATCGAGAACTGCAGGTAGACGCCCGAGATGAACTGCAGCAGCAGCACGACCGGCAGAATCACGGCCGTCGCGCTCCGGGAGGAGCGGGGCAGCGCGGAGAGCGCGACGCCGAGCAGGGACATCGCGACGATCCCGAGCCCGAACAACCACGCTAACCGCAGCCACAGTTCCGGCTCCGTCGGCAGATCGACCTGAAATGCGATGACCGCGAAGACGATGAGCAGCACGAGCTGCGCGAGAGCGGTCACGAGGATCATGCCCACCTTGCCAATGAAGTAGCTGACGGGCGAGAGCGGCGTACCCCCGAGGCGGCGCAGCCAGCCATCGCTGCGTTCGCGGGCGATGTCGGTCGCGAGATTCTGCACGCCGATCAGCAGGAGCCCCGCCGCCGCCATGCCGGGAAGGTAGTACGCCGCCATCGTCACGCCGCCGGTGCCGTCTTCGCGCACACCGACCTCTCCCGACGCCTGGAACGCGACGCCGAAGATGCCCAGCATCACGAGCGGGAAGAGGAAGGTGAAGAAGACCGCATCCGGGCTGCGGAAGTAGCCGCGCAGCTCGAATCCGATATTGCGCACTCCCGACTCGAGGATCCCGGGGAGTCGCCCGCCCGCATCCGTTCTCGGGAGGGACGCGCTCGCACCCGCGCCCGCGCCCTCGCCAGCTGGAATCGCTTTGTTCGTCATCGTCATCATTCCGCTCCGTTCGTGCCGATCAAGTCGAGGTAGATGTCTTCGAGTGCCGGCCGCCGCACCTCGAGCTCAGCCGGCCCGTGAGGCAGCCCGATCTCTCGCGCCTCGTGCATCAGGCGCTCGACGAGCACCCCCGGGGTCGGGGTGCGCTCTTCGTGCCGCACGCCCGCGGCGTCCCGCCAGCTGACCACCGGCGTGCGCGCTTCAGCGCCGCCGAGCAGTTCGGGCGTCGCTTCGGCGACGATGGTGCCGCCGGAGAGCACGCCCACGCGATCAGCCAGATGCTCGGCCTCGTCGAGGTAGTGCGTCGTGAGGAGCACCGCGGCGCCCTCGCCCGTCAGCCCTTCGAGCATGGACCAGAACTGGCGCCGCGCCTCCGGGTCGAAGCCGGTGGTCGGCTCGTCGAGGAAGACGAGTTCGGGGCGCCCGACGATGCCGAGCGCGACGTCGAGGCGGCGCTGCTGACCACCCGAGAGCTTCGTCGCCCGCGTCTTCGCGTGCGCGGTCAGCCCGACGAGATCGAGCACCTCGTCGACGCCGCGCGGATCGGGGTACAGCTTCGCGAAATGAGAGATCAGCTCGCGCGGGGTGTACGGGCCCGGGTCGCCCGTGGCCTGCGCGACGATGCCGATCCGCGACTTCCACGCCCGCGGCGCCGCGAGCGGGTGCTCGCCGAGCACCGACACATCGCCGCTCGTGGCTCGACGCACCCCCTCGAGCACTTCGATCGCCGTGCTCTTGCCGGCGCCATTCGGCCCGAGCAGCGCGTACGTCTCGCCTCGGGCGATGTCGAGGTCGACGCCGTCGAGCACGCGCTTGGCGCCGTACTGCTTCGTGAGGCCTCGCACGGAAACGGCTGGGGAACTGGCTGTGCTGTTCATACACCCAGACTCGCGGACACTGCGCCGGAGCAGAACGACCGAACGGGCGAACCTCGCGTCCACCGATCGGTTGACAGAGCGCCGCGACACACCGCACCGCGCGTAGGCTGGAGCGATGAGCCAGCACGCCGCCGCACCTGAAGATGCCGTCGAGCACGTCTCGCGCGCGTTCGCATCCGACAACTGGTCGGGTGCGCACCCGGAAGTCATCGAGGCGATCGCACACGCGAACTCGGGCCATGTCGCCGCATACGGCGGCGACCCGTTCACGGCGCGCTTCAGAGAGGTCGCTCGTGAGCTGTTCGGCGCCGAGGCCGAGGCGTTCCCCGTGTTCAACGGCACCGGGGCCAACGTGCTGGCGCTGCAGGCCGCGCTCCCCCGGTGGGGCGCCGTCATCTGCGCCCGCACGGCGCACATCAACACCGACGAGGCCGGAGCTCCGGAGAAGACTGGAGGGCTGAAGCTCTTCGGCGTCGAGACTCCGGACGGCAAACTGACGCCCGAGCTCGTGGCCCGCGAGGCGTGGGGCCGCGGCAGCGAGCACCGGTCGCAGCCCGGAGCCGTCTCGATCTCACAGGTGACGGAACTCGGCACCGTGTACACCCCCGACGAGATCCGTGCCCTCGCCGACCAGGCGCACGACCTCGGCATGGTGCTGCACGTCGACGGATCGCGCCTCGGCAACGCCGCCGCGCATCTCGGCACCCCGCTGCGGGCGATCACCACCGACGCGGGCGTCGACCTGCTCAGTCTCGGCGGCACCAAGAACGGGCTGCTCGGCGCGGAGGCCGTGGTCGTGCTGCGCCCGGGGGCGGCGAACGGCATTCCCTACCTGCGCAAGATCGACCTGCAACTCGCGTCGAAGATGCGGTTCATCTCCGCGCAGCTCGTCGCCCTCTACGAGGGCGATCTGTGGGTGCGCTCCGCGACGCGCGCGAACGACCAGGCCCAGCGTCTGGCGGCCGGCATCCGAGCTCTCGAGGGGGCCGTGCCCGGCATCAGGATCGCGCAGCCCGTCGAGTCGAACGCCGTCTTCGCCGAACTGCCCCTCGACACCGCGACGCGTGCGCAGTCGGCCTTCGCCTTCGGCGCCTGGCCTACGCAGCCCGGGCTCTACCGCCTGATGTGCGCGTTCGACACCACCGACGCGGACGTCGATGCGCTCCTCGAGGTGCTCGCCGGCTGATCCGCTCGGCGCGCCGGGAGCGGCGCACCCCGCGCCCCGTGCACCCGCACGCGCGGACGCGGCCTACCCGGCGAGCGACCGCCGCGGCGACCAGCGGGCGAGCACGAACGACAGGACCAGGGCCGCGACGACGCCGATGATCGGCGGGATGCCGATCCCGAACTCGCCCGCGACCCATGCGAGCGCGCACGAGACGGCGTAGACGCCGAGAGTGACCCAGTTCGCGCGCGGCAGCGCCTCCCCCTCGGGCATCTGCGTGCGCCGCCACCGCGCGAGGTAATCGCCGATGATGACGCCGCCGAGCGGCGGGATGAACGTGCCGAGCAGCCCCAGGTACTGCGGGAGATGCTCGTTGACGCCGAAGAGCGCGAGCACCGTGCCGACGATCGACCCGACGATCACGAATCGGGTCTTGCTCGGCTTCTCGAAGAGCTCCGCTCCCGCGACGCCGAATGAGTAGGCGGCATCGGCGTTCGACTTCCAGAGGTTGCCGAAGAGCAGGAACAGCCCCCAGCCCACGAGGCCGAGGTTGAAGAGCACGAGCACGAAGTCGCCCTCGCCGAACGTGATCGCCCCGACCGCGCCGAAGAAGATCATCAACCCGTTGCCGATCAGGAAGCCGATGATGCACGCCAGCACGGCCTGCCGCCCGGTGCGGCCGAACCGCGTCCAGTTCGGGGCCTGCGTCCCGGCCGAGACGAAGGTGCCCACGACCGCGGTCACGGCGACCGCGATCGGCATCGACTCCCCCGGTTGCACGGCAGCGAGGCCGGCCCAGCCGCCGACTTCCTCGAGCGAGCGGAACATCACCCAGAACGCCAGGATGAGGATCAGCGGGGTCGAGATCAGCGACACCCAGTACATGCCCCGGTAGCCGTAGACGGCGGTGGCGCACATCAGCGCGCTCACGACGATCATCACGGCGGCCTTCGCCGCGTAGCTCTCCCACCCGAAGGCCTGCGCGGTCAGCTCGCCGATCGTGCCGATCACCACGCCGTACCAGCCGATCTGGGTGCCGCCGAGCAGAATCGAGGCGAGCTTCGAACCGCGAGTGCCGAGCGTGTAGCGCGCCATGACCACCGTGGTGAGCCCGGTGCGGGCCCCGATCCAGCCGAGGATGGCGACGTACGCTCCGAGCACCGCCGAGCCGAGCAGGATCACGAGGAGCAGATCGTTCAGCGCGAACGACTGCCCGAGTGCGGCGCCGGCGAGCATGGTCGGCGTGAAGATGGTGAAGCCGAGCAGCACCACCATGAGCGAGAAGAACCCCTTGCGAGCGTGCTGCGGCACGGGGGTGACTGGGTAGTCCCGGTCGACGACCGTCTCGGTCTCGCGCGCTGCGCTCACTCGCCGACCCGGGCGCCGCCGGCGAGCTCGTCGGTCTCGATGCCGATGTCTTCCGCCCAGATCTCGGGGCGTTCGCGCATCATGCGATCCATCAGGTCGATGCAGGTCGCGTCATCGGCGATCACGAGCTCCGTGCCGTTGCTCGCGAGCCAGGATTCGGAGACCTCGAAACTGCGGTGCTCGCCGATCACGATGCGCGGGATCTCGTACAGGATGGCGGTGCCCGCGCACATCGTGCACGGCGACAGCGTCGTGTAGAGGGTGCATTCGCGGTAGACGCTCGCCGGCAGACGACCAGCGGTCTCGAGGCAGTCGGTCTCCCCGTGGCGGATCACGCTGCCCATCTGCACGCGCCGGTTTCGGCCGACGGCGAGCACTTCGGGTCCGTTCGCGCCGTGCCGCACGAGTGCGGCGCCGATCGGCACTCCGCCCTCCTCCCATCCGAGTTGCGCCTGTTCGATGGCGAGGTCGAGGTACGTGCGGTCTTCAGCGGAAATCGGCATGATTGCAATCGTATCGTCGCGCGAACTCACACCGTGGCAGCGCTGAGCTCCTCCGCCTCCGCCTTCGCGCGGCGCCGAGCTACGATCCGCCCCCGCACCGCGAAGGTCAGCACGAGCAGCAGAATCGCGTACAGCGTCAGCACGATCGGCCCCTGCACCAGCACCGAGAAGTCGCCGTTCGCGCTCATCGCCGCGTCTCGCAGGCTGGTCTCGGCGAGCGGCCCGAGCACCATGCCGATGATCAGCGGCGCGATCGGGAAGTCGAGTGCGCGCATCAAGAACCCGACGAAGCCGATGCCGAGCAGCAGGAACAGGTCGAAGATCGAACCCGATGTGGCGTAGATGCCGAGGGCGCAGAACAGCGTGATTCCTGCGTACAGATACGGGCGCGGGATCAGCAGCAGCTTCGCCCACAGCATCGCGAAGGGCAGGTTCAGGATGAGCAGCACGATCATGGCGATGAAGAAGCTCGCGAGCAGCACCCACACCAGGTCGGGCGCGCGTTCGAAGAGCAGCGGTCCGGGCTGCAGTCCGTACTGACGGAAGGCGGCGAGCATGATCGCCGCGGTCGCCGAGATCGGAAGCCCGAGCGCCAGCAGCGCACCCATGGCCATGCCGGTGGTCGAGTTGCCCGCCGCCTCGGGGGCGGCGAGGCCGCGGATCGCACCCGTTCCAAAGCGGGGCGACCTGCGTCGCTGATCGAGCCGCTTCTCGAGACCGTATGCGAGGAAGGTCGGGATCTCCGAACCGCCGGCCGGCACCACGCCGAAGGGCAGACCGATCGCCGTGCCGCGCAGCCAGGCGGGCACCGCCTCGCGGAACTCGGCCTTCGAGAGCCAGGGGCGCCCCTTCGGCTTGATGATCGACTTGTCGCTCATATGCCGTTCGAGGCACGCGACGTAGATGACCTCGCCGAGCGCGAGCACCGCGACGGTGACGGTGACGAGCGAGACGCCGTCGAAGAGGAACGGCGAATCGAGCGTGAAGCGCGGCGCGCCGGACGCGCCGTCGATCCCGATCACCGCGATGCCCAGACCGATGAACAGCGCCGCGAGTCCCTTCACAGCGTTGTCGGTGACGACCGACGAGGTCGCCACGAACGCGAACACCGCGAGTGCGAAGAACTCGGCCGGGCCGAAGCTCGATGAGAAGTCGGCGAGCGCGGGCGCGAGGAAGACGACGAGGATCGAGGCGACGAAGCCGCCGACGAATGCGCCGATCGCGGCCGTTGCGAGCGCCTGGGCCGCCTTGCCCTTGAGCGCCATCTTGTGGCCCTCGAACGTCGAGGCGATGGCCGAGGCCTGACCGGGCGTGTTCATCAGGATGCCCATGGTCGAGTCGCCGAAGAGCCCGCCGAAGTAGACGCCCGCGAACATGATGAACGCTGCGGTGGGCTCGAGCGAGAACGTGACGGGCAGCAGCAGGGCCACCGCCATCGAGGAGCCGAGGCCCGGCATGACGCCGACGGCCGTGCCGAGCAGGCAGCCGACGAGCACCCAGACGAGGTTCTGCCAGGTGAGGGCTCCGGCGAAGCCCTCCATCAAGAGCTGCAGTGCTTCCACGATCAGAACCCCCCGCCCAGAATGCCCGACGGCAGCGACATGCCGAGCGCCATATCGAACGCGATGTAGGCGAGCGAGCTCACCGTGAACCCGGTCACGAGGCTCACGATCGGCTTCTGCGCCCCGAATCCGCGCGCCACGCACCAGAACAGCAGGCCGGCCGCGATGATCCATCCGAGCACGTCGAGCAGCAGCGCGAACCCGGCGAACGACCCGATGACCCACGCGAGGGATCGCCAATCGATCTTGACCGCGCGCGCACCCTGAACGGCGGCGTCAGCACCGGCCGCAGCCGCGTCGTGCTCCTCGCTGAGCAGCTCGAAGTCGTCGACGCTGCGGGTCGCTGCGGCGCGGGCGGCGCGTTCGGCCCGGAGACCCTTCGCGGCCGAGACGATCAGCAGGATCGCGAAGAGCACCAGCCCGCTCGCGATGATCGCGGGGAAGAAGCGCGGCCCCGGGAACGCCGTGCCCTCGGGCACGCGCATGGTGAGCATGCCGTAGCCGAGATAGGCGGCGAAGGCGAGCAGCAGGACGGGCATGATCAGGTGCCTGAGCCATGCCGTGGTGCGAGGGCCTCCCGCTGAGAAGCGGATCTCCTCGCCGACGACCGCAGACATCGCGGTCGGATTGTTGGTCGGCGTCATTGCCCCATCTCCTCGTACAGGCGAGCGATGCGGTCGCGTTCCTCCACGAGGAAGTCGTCCAGCTCCTCGCCGGTGATCACTTGTTCGGTCCAGTGGTAGCGTTCGACGGCCTCCGACCACTCGGGCGTCGCGAGGGTGTCTGCGACGAGGTCGCTGAGGCCGGCGGTCTCCTCCTCGCTGAGCCCCGCAGGAGCGGCCAGCATGCGCCAGTTCGCCAGCGTGATGTCGTACCCCTGCTCGCGCGCGGTCGGGATGTCGACGCCCTCGATGGGCTCCTCCGCCACAATCGCGAGTGCCCGCAACCGGCCCGACTCGATCTGGTCGATGTTGTCGGGGTACCCGCCGGTGGCGGCCTGCGCGGTGCCGTTCAGCAGAGCTGCGACCGCCTCGCCGCCGCCGTCCGACGAGATGTACGTCGTATCCGTGGGTTCGATGCCTGCGGCGAGCGCGAGGTCGGTGACGACCAGCTGATCGAATGATCCGCCACCGGTCCACGGAATCGACTTCGGGTCCGCACGCCAGGCCTCCACGAGATCGTCCAGGGTCTCATAGGGGGAGTCGGCCGGCACGACGATCACGTCGTACTCCTCGAACACCACTGCGAGCGAGGTCACGTCGTCGAGTGTCGCGTCGGAACCGTATTGAATGGTCGCTGCGAGCAGCCCGGTGCCGCCCACGAGCATCGTGTTGGCCTGCCCCTCGAGTGTGGAGAGGTTGCCGAGCGCGATGGTGCCGCCGGCTCCCGGCATGTTCACGACCTGCACGTTGGCGCTCAGGCCGTTCGCGCGCTGCGCCTGCTGCATCTCTCGGGCGACGGTGTCCCAGCCGCCTCCGGCTGCCGCCGGCGCGATGATCGTGAGCGACGAGTGGATGTCGCTGCCGACCTCCGCCGAGCTGATCGATCCGAATGCCGCCACGCCGATGGACGCTGCGGCGACCGCGCCGCCGATGATCCGGAAGGCCGTACGACGCACGGTTCGCTTCGGGGTCTCTGTCATCTTCACTCCTCCGTGCGGACGCCGTTGTGCCGCACCAACGCCTATAAGATGTCAACCATTTGCCGCGTGCGCGGGGCGCGCGCGCTTTGTGCTCATAAGTGCTCACAGAGCCGGCCGTGCCGCCCGAGCTCTGACGGTGCTGACAGGAGGTGCTGCGATGTCGCGCTGGTCGGTGTCGCGCTGCGCGCGTCTCGCGATCCTCCTGCTCCCGACGCTGCTCGTGCTCGCGAGCGTCGGGGTCACGACGAGCATCGCGGTCTCGGTGCAGGAGTCGAGCATTCGCGAGGCGACGGGTGAGCGAGTGCGAGACGTCGCCACGAGCCTGGCACAGCTGGATCAGGTGCGCACCGTGCTCGAGCGCACGGGCGTCGACGTCGGCGGGGCGACGCTCGAGCTGCAGCCGCTGGCGGACGTCGTCGAGCGGGCTGCGGGAGTCGACTACCTGGTGGTCACCGACGACCGCGGAATCCGCATCACGCACCCCACACCCGAACTGCGCGGAGGGCACGTGTCGACCTCGGTCGACGCCGTGCTCGCTGGAGAGGAGTTCTTGGGAACGGAGCGCGGCACGCTCGGCAGGACGCTGCGCGCCAAAGTGCCGGTTCGCGACGGCGAGGGCGACGTCATCGGCTCGCTCTCCGTCGGCATCCTGGAGACTCGCATCGCGGCCGACTTCGACGATGCCCTCCGGCGACTGCTGCCGTGGGCGCTCGGCGCCCTGCTCGTCGGCACGCTCGCGAGCTCTGCGCTCGCGGCGCACCTCGAGCGACGGTTCAGACGTCTCGACGCCCTGGCTCGTGAAGCGGAGAGCGTGCGCCGAACGGCCGACGCGCTGCGCGAGCAGACCCACGAGTTCCACACGCGTCTGCACGTGATCCACGGGCTCGTCTCGCACGGCGACACGGCGGAAGCACTCGCCTACATCGACGCGGCGGCACCCGTCGATTCGGGTGACGCACCTGCCGAAGCGCGCTATCCGCTGCTCCGCGCGACGCTCGACGCCCTGCGCGTCGAGCTCGGGGGTCTGGGGGCGGAGCTCGAAACCGCGATCGATGTCGATTCCGACGTCGATGATGACGTGACGCTCGTGCTGGCCAACCTGTGCCGCAATGCGGGCGAGGCGGGGGCGACCCGCGTGCGGTGCTCCCTCACCATGGTCGACGGCGTGCTTCACGGGGAAGTCGCCGACGACGGGCCGGGGATCGCGGGGCCGACTGCCGATCGCATCTTCGCCCGCGGATTCTCATCGAAGTCCGACTCGACCGGGCACGGTCGCGGTGTCGGGCTCGCTCTCGTGCGCCGCATCATCACCGATCGGGGTGGAACCGTCGAACTGGGGCGCTCTGAACTCGGCGGTGCCCGGTTTCGATTCGAGCTCGGAGCTCGATCGTGAGTGCGCACGAGGCGGCGGCGATTCGCGTGCTCGTGGTCGATGACGACGCCGGCGCGCGCAGACTGCACGGCCACTACGTCTCCCGCGCTCCCGGTTTCGTCGTGACGGCCACGGTCGGCACCGGTCGCGCGGCGGTGCAGCACAGTCTGCGCGGGGACGTCGATCTCGTGCTCCTCGACATGCGGCTCCCCGATATCAGCGGTATCGAAGTATTGAATCGGTTGCGCACCGTTCGCCACGCGTCTCCAGACGTGCTCGTCATCAGTTCCTCCCGCGACCAGGTCACGGTTCGCCAGGCGCTGGCCGCCCGCGTCATCGGATACCTCGTGAAACCCTTCACGGAGTCCGCCCTGCACGCACGCCTCGCGAGTTACCGCGCCGCGCAGCGAGAGGCCGCCTCGGCCGCGCGCGAGGTGGCTCTCGGCCAGGGAGAGATCGACCGCCTGCAGTCGACGGGTCGCATCGAGGTACCCGCACCGGCGCGCGGAGAGCGCGGCTCGCCGGCGATCGAGCAGACGGATGCACTGCCGAGAGCCTTGCCGAAGGGCATCTCCGAGATCACGCTCAGCGCCGTGCTCGCGGCGCTCGACCCGGTGACACCGCTCTCCGCGGTCGAACTCGCCCGCCAGTGCGAGATATCCCGCGCCACCGCCCGCCGATACCTCGACCACCTCGTCGAAGTCGGGGCGATCGACCTCGCGCACCGCTACGGCAAGCGCGGCCGCCCAGAGGTGCTCTACCGCCTCGTGCCGCCTCCCGCCGGCTGACGGCTCCGCCGCGCCTTCGGCGGCGCCTCAGTGCGCGACGCCGCCGAAGGCGATGCGGGCCGCGATCACGAGCATCGTGACCGCCACCACGGAATCCAGGATGCGCCAGGAACGCGGAGACTCGAAGAAGCGTGTGAGCGCCCGGGCGCCGTAGCCGAGCACGAAGAACCAGCACAGGCTCGCGGCGGCGCCGCCCAGCACGAACCACCAGCGATCCGGGTCGCCCTGCGCGTTGCCCAGAGAGCCCATCAGCACCATCGTGTCGAGGTAGACGTGCGGGTTGAGCAGCGTGATCGCCAGGCACGCGATCACCGTCTGGCGAAGCGTCGCCGCATCGGCGATTCCGGCGCTCAGCGCCGCGGGGCGCAGGGCCCGACGCAGCGCCGACCAGGCGTACCAGAGCAAAAACGCGACCCCGCCCCAGCGCACGATCTCGAGGAGCACGGGCGCGCGCTCGACCACGAAACCGATTCCCGCGACGCCGAGGAACTCGAGCACCGCGTCGGCGAGCCCGCAGATGAGCACCACGGGCAGCACGTGCTCTCGCCTGATGCCCTGCCGCAGCACGAACGCGTTCTGCGCGCCGATCGCCACGATCAGCGAGAGACCGCTGCCCGCTCCGACGAGAAAAGGAATGATCACGCTCACAAGCTACGCGCTGCGGCGCCCGAACCACGACTTCAGCATGCGTCAATCTCCTTCACCATCGTGAGCTGTGCTTAAGATCGCAGCATGGAGTTCCCGGTCGAGCATCTCGCCACCTTCGCCGCCATCCTCGAGGAGGGGAGCTTCGAGGGGGCTGCTCGGCGTCTGCACGTCACTCCATCCGCGATCAGCCAGCGGGTGCGCGCTATGGAGCAGCGAGTCGGGTCGGTACTGCTGCAGCGCACCCGTCCGGTCACCGTCACGGCCGCTGGCGCCGTCGTGCTGCGCGCGGCGAGACAGGTGCACCGCATCGCTGCGGACGCGTCCGCAGAACTCGGATCGAGCGAGGCGCCGGGCACGCTGATCCCGATCGTGGTCAACGCGGATTCACTCGCGACCTGGTTCGTGCCGGCACTCGCGCGAGCGGCGCGCGAGACCGGCGCAACGTTCGAGGTGCTGCGCGCCGATGAGACCATCTCGACGGAGCGGCTGCGCAGCGGCGCTGCAATGGCCGCACTGACGGCCACAGCCGGCGCCGTGCCGGGGTGCACATCGACGCGCGTCTGCACCGACCGGTACTTCGCGGTCGCGAGCCCCGACTTCGCGGCGCAGCACTTCCCGAGCGGCGTGACCGCTGCGGCCCTCGCCGCCGCACCGCTCCTCGAGTTCGACCGGCACGACGCGTTCCAGCAGCGCTTCATCCGCCGCGTGACCCGCGCAACCCATACTCCGCCCCGGCACTTCATCCCCTCGTCGGCCGAGTTCGCCCACGCCATCGAACTCGGGATGGGCTGGGGCATGCTTCCCGAGTTGCAATGCGCGGCAGCACTCGCCGACGGACGCCTCGTCGCGCTCGGCGATCGGCCGATCCTGATGCCTCTGTTCTGGCAGCGCTGGAAGCTCGAGTCGCCGGCGATCGACGCCCTCTCGCGGGTGATCGCCGAGGAGGCCGCCGCCGCCTTCTAAGATGGGAGGTGCCGGAAGGAGCTGAATGTTCGGAGTGCTGCAGGGATTCGCGCTCATTCTCGGGATCATCGGAGCCGGGTACCTCACCGCTCGTTTCGGCGTCGTGCAGGGCGACCAGCGTCGCGTGCTCAACAACGTCGCCTTCTTCGTCGCGACCCCCGCCCTGCTCTTCACGGTGCTGCGGCAGAGCGATCCGAGCGTCATCCTGTCGCCCGTGATCCTGATTACGAGCCTCGCAGCGATCATCGTCGCCGCGGTCTTCGTCGTCGCCTCCCGGCTCTGGTTCAAGCGCGACCTCGCATCCACGACCCTCGGCGCGACTTGCTCGGGCTACGTCAACTCGAACAACCTCGGGTTGCCCGTCGCCGTGTACATCCTGGGCGACGCGGCCTACGTGGCACCGCTCATTCTCGTGCAGCTCATCTTCTTCGCGCCCGCGATCCTGTCGGTGCTCGAGGCGACGCGCACGAGCAAGCTCATCGATGCATCGCAGGATGAGCAGGTCGCCGATCAGGCAACCGCGCTGCGCCAGCGCGGGGCGTTCCGCGGGGCGCTCGCCGCGCTCGGTCGCGCCGCATCGAACCCGATCATCATCGCATCAGTACTCGGCCTCATCGTCGCCCTGATCGGCCTTCCCATTCCCGAGATCGTCGCGGCGCCTCTCGACATGCTCGGCGACGCCGCCATACCGATGGTGCTGCTCAGCTTCGGCATCTCGCTGCGCGGGCAGCGCGCACTGCAGCCGGGCACCGGACGAGCCGCTGTATTCGCGGCCTCCGCGCTCAAACTTCTGCTCATGCCCGTCGTCGCCTGGGGCCTCGCGACGTCGTTCGGCCTCGGAGCGCATGAGGTCTTCGTGGCCACGACGATCGCCGCCCTTCCGACGGCCCAGAACGTCTACAACTACGCGGCGACCTACCGGCGCGCGGAGACGACGGTGCGCGACACCGTCTTCCTCACCACATTCGCGTCGTTGCCCGTCATCGCCGGCATCGCGTGGCTCCTCGGATGAGACCGCGCGCGTCGCACTCCGGCGAGCGGGAATAGTCGGCGTGCTCGTTCGGTTGGAAACATGCGGAAACATCATTCGCACGATCTGAGGAGCACCCCTGTGAGCCCCCGCACCGCAATCACCAGCGCGCCCGTCATCGATTCGCTCGCCGAGCGCTGGAGCCCGCGCGCCTTCGACACGACGCACACCTTCCCCGAAGGCGCGCTTCGCGGCATTCTCGAGGCGGCACGCTGGGCGCCGAGTGCGAACAACACCCAGCCGTGGCGGTTCATCGTCGCGCGTCGGGGCGGTGAGAACTTCGCGCGGATCGCCGAGACGTTCGCCGGCTTCAACCGCGAATGGGCGGTGAACGCAGGCGCTCTCATCGTGAACGTCGCTGAGATCTCCGATGCCGACGGCAACGTGCGGCCCTGGGCGGAGTACGACCTCGGGCAGGCGGTCGCGCACCTGAGCGTGCAGGCGACGCACGAAGGGCTGCACCTGCATCAGCTCGGAGGGTTCGACCGCGACGCGATCCGGGCCGCCTTCGATCTCGAGGAGCGCCTGGTTCCCGTCTCGATCAGCGCGATCGGCAAGCTCGGATCCGCAGAGACCCTGTCCGAGGTGCTTCGCGAGCGCGAAGTTGCGCCCCGCACGCGACTCGACCTCGAATCGCTCGTACTCGTCCGCGACTGACAGGCGACTCGGTTCGCGGATCACGCGGCTGCCGGTCCGCGCGGCCGGCAGCCGCGCGGGCCGGCAGGAAGCGGGTTCCGCGTCAGGCTTCGGTGTCGACCGCGGTCGCGCCGCCGTCGAGGCGCAGAGCCTGGATGAGCTCGCCGGCGTGCACCGTCGACACGATCACGCGGGAGAAATGGTCGAACTCACCGAGCCATCCGTGATCCTCATCGGCCCCGTCGGGGTTCTCGAAGTCGATGACCACCGCTTTGCGCCCCGTGCGGAGGAGGACGAAGTCCCGACCGGTGAAGTTGCGCCAGGTCCCGGCCGCGAGTCGACCCGGGAGTGCGGCACCGGGCGCGCGCACGCCTCGCACCCAGACCCACGGGTCGTCTGTGACGATCGCCGAGGTGATGGCGGAGCGGTCGAGCTCGATGTCGCGTCGGCGCATCGCCGCGAATCGCTCAGACGCGGTCAAGCGGATCACCACCCGATCGGGATGCACCTCGACTCGTGCCATCGATCAGTCCAGCATGTCGCTCTGGTCGATTACCGATTCGACGGTCTCGATGATCGCGCGCTTCAGCGCGTATTCGGGATGCGACGGGTCATCGGCATCGGCGGGAAGACCGAGCTCGGCCGCGGTCTCGAGCGTGTTCACGCCGACGCACGCGACGATCGTGTCCGGCGGGAGGTCGGGGAACTGCGCCGCGACCTCCTCGGCGATCTTCGCCGAGGCGACGAGCAGCGCATTGATGCGACCCGATTCGATGTCCTCGCGAATGTGAACGGATGCGGGGACGCCGACGGTGCGGAAGGCGAGCACCTGGGTCACATCGTGGCCCCGGCTCATGAGCCCCTCGGTGAGCACGGGGATCGCGACGTCCGAACGGAGCGTGAGCACTTTCAGCACCGAACCCGAATCGATCTCGCTCCATTCGTCCAGGAGCGCGTGCGTGCTGTTCTCCTCGCTCGGAGTTCGCGTGATCGGGTACCCCGCGTCGGTGAAGGCGACCGCGGTCGCTTCTCCCACCAGGGCGACGCTCGTGCTCGGAGGGATCACCGCGTTGTGGTGCTTCAGCACATCGGCGACCGTCGAACTCGTGGCCGTGAGCCAGTCGAACTCGCCGGCCTCCAGATCTTTCAGCGCGTCGACGAGCTTGTCTTCTTCACTCGTGTGCGCGAAGTCGACGAGCGGCGCGATGACCGTGTGCGCCCCGCGCTCGCGGAGGGCTCTTGAGACCAGATCGCCCCAGGTACCGCCCCGAGGAACGAGTACCCGAAGACCACTGAGCGGCTTCGCCTCAGCAGACATACACCCCACTCACTCGATACGAATACGAACGGATCGCTCACGCAGCGTACGGCTGCGAGCCGACCCTTCCCGGAACTCCATTGACCCTATTCTTACCCTGCCGCCTCGCCGAAGCAAAACGACGGAGGTTCCCGCGGGGAACGAGATAGAACTGTGACCTGCTCCGGGCTCAGCTGAAGCGTCTTGCGACTGCGGAGGCGATTCCCCACACTGCGAGGCCTGCGAGCACGGCAGCTCCGGCCACTCCTGCGGCGAATCCAGCAGGGTTCTCCCGCTTCTCCTCAGCGATCCGCGACTTCGCGTCGTCGAGTGCATCGTCGACGCGTTGCGCATAGTTGAGCCTCACCTTGAGCTGCGACAGCGTGTCGTACAACTCCGATCGGGCCTGCGCCGCTTCGGCGATTCCGTGGCGCTTCTCTTCGGAGCTCATCGCCAATTCCCTTCTCCGCCCACGCGCGGCATTTCTCGAGCGGAGTGGTGCGGCACCGGCGGTTCTGCGTTGACGCGCACTTCACCGATCGCCGAGATGTCTCCTCCGACGCGGTCGAGCGTCTCTTCGGGCACGGGGTTGCCTCGCTTGATCAGTGCGATTCCGCCGAGGATCGCGAGAGCCGCGAGCAGCAGCAGCCCACCCGCCACCACCAGAGCGGCCAACCACCACGGCCAGACGAGCGCGAGAGCGGCGATCGCTGCGACCACCAGGGCTTGCAGCATGAAGAACAGGAAGAAGAGCGCGACGACGATGGCGCCGGCGCCGATTCCCGCGCGCTTCGCCTTCGCGACGGCCTCGCGCTTCGCGTTCTGATACTCGATCTTCGCCAGCGTGACGAGCTGATGGGGTAAACGGGACAGCAGCTCGAACGTGCCGGCTTCGTCCTTCTTCCGACTCATGCGCTCTCTCCGTCCGCCTCCGCGGACGAGTTCGCCTCCGTCGCGGTGCCTTGAGCGGGCTTCGCAGCGCTGCTCGGCGCGGGCTTCGGCGTGCTGCTCGGTGCCTTCGGGGTGGTCCCCGACGATTTCGAGGCGCTGCCCGACTGCGCGGGCGTCGAGGCCGCGTGCTGCGATGCGGCGCCGTGCTGCGACGAAGCGCTGCGCTGAGACGCGGAGGACGCCGACGACGATGCCGAACGGTCCTGACCGCCGACGAGCGACGCGAAGGCGTTCTTACCCGCGCGCAGCGCCGAATCCTTCAGGTTCTCGACCGTGCCCCGCGTCGCGTCGCGCACTGCGTCGACGCCCTGCTGCACGGGTGCGGTGTGCCACACCTGCTCCGCGCCACGCTTGATCTGCTCGTAGCGCTCGCGTCCGGCACGTGATCCGAGCACGTACCCCACAGCTGCGCCGAGAACGAATGCGATCTTGCCCTTCATGATGCCTCCAGTTCGTGGCGTTTCCTGGTCTTCGCCCAGCCTACTCCCGGAAGGGGTGCGGACGCGGCGCCTACGACTCCGCCGCCCGAACGACTCCCCCGACCGGTGCTCGTTACTCTGCGATCCCCGTCAGGCGCCGACGCACGTGCGCCGACTTCTCTCGGGCGTCGCAGATGGCTGCGGCCAGGTCTCCACTATGCACCTCCGGCCCCACCCTGATACAAGTGGATTCCCCTGCGCCCGGCGAAGTGGTATGACCGAGTGCTTCATCGCGGGCGGCGACCGTGGCGAATGGCGCGGGCACCAGCCGCAGATCGATTGCAGGATCAGCGGCGGGCCGAGCCCCCGCCGCACCGAGCAGATCGCGCAGCAACCCGTCGAGCGTGGAGCGCACGTGGGAGCGCGCAGCGCTCGACTCAGCAACGCGATCTCGCGCGAAGGCGGGGCCGCTGACGCGGAGTCGCCACTCCGGAGCACTGGCGGAATCCCTCTCCCAAGCCGCGCACCACCGATCCCCGTTCGCGGCCGCAACGACCTCGACCGCTGCACGAGCACCTGCTTCACCAGCCGCATCGCGCGCTGCGCCCTGCTGAGCGAAGTCGGGCGCCGTCACCGCGAGCTCCGCCATCCACCGAACCATCCGCGGGCCGAGTGATGCGACTTCATCCGGTGCACCGGGCAGGTCCACCCCTCGATCGCCGAAGACGACCGCGCTCGCGGGTATCTCCGTTCCCGTCTCCGCGATGAGCCACTCTCGCTCCTCTCCGCCTTCGCCGCCGGCGGCATCGATCACCCGGCTCACGCCGCTCACCGGCTCGCTCGCGACCTCGACGCCGTAGAGCTCGAGCCGCTTCACGAGGGCGCCCTGCAACGAGCGCCACCCTCCCGCGGGGTGCACACGGGTTTCACGTGCAACATGCCGCTCCGCGTATGCGAGCGCGGCGCCGCACAGTGAGCCGGTGGTGGTGACGTCCTCGTTGAGCCCGGGAGCCGCAATCGCGACGTCGACGCTCTCGGCGCCCACTCCGTATTTCGCGCGCACGAACGGATCGACCAGGCGGTCGAGCGCAGTCGCCCCGATGCGCGAGCGCACGAGCGTACCGAGCGAACGCGTCTTGCCGATGGTCAGTACCGGGCGCACCCGGTCGAGAAATGCTCGCGCTGCCCCCCGCTTTCCGAGCACCGAGAGACTCGCCTGCGAGAGCGGCACTGCGGGGATGCCGAATACCGAAGGCGTCGGCTGCATCGTCCACGTGCGATCCGCTCCGCGCAGCAGCGACGGGACCGGCGGAACCACGACCGAGCGCGCCGCGTCGAGGGAGGCACCACCGGTCGACAGCGGTGAGGCGACATGCTCGAGAAACTCGCGGAGCGCTCCGTCCGGGTCCGTCACCTCGCCCGGCGAGAAGCCGGCGACCGCTTCGTCGGTCCAGTCGGTTCCCTCGCGTTCGGGCAACGCACCATCACTCTGCGGCGCCGCAGTCGCAACTCGACCGAGCCGAACGCTCAAGCCGACTTCGGCGAACTCCAGGGCGGCGGCCAGTTCGACGGGTCCCTGCCCGATGACGTAGACATCAACCACGAGACTGGGACTCCTGCGGCGCTCCAGCATCGAAGGCGGGCGCCGCAGCGTTCGGCACCGGAAGCGTCACGGGGACCTGCACGAAGTCGATGCGCGACCGGCCGTACCCGTGCTTGCGGAAGATGCGAAGCACGAGCCAGATGAACACGGCGTACCCCGCGATGGATCCGATGAACGCTCCGGGGCCGCCCGTCGCCTCCACCTGCGCCGTCTCCCCGCCGACGGCGAACGTCATGAAGCCGAATGCGATGAGGTTGTTCACGATGTGGATGGCGATCGCCGCCTCCAGGCCTCCGGTGCGCCACGTCAGCCATCCCGCGACGAGCCCGAGAGCACCCACCGAGAGGAGCCCCCAGATGTCGTAGATATGTGCGAGCGCGAACCCGACCGAGGGAATGATGATCCCGAACCACGGGCTCTTCAGCCAGGAGCCCAGCACCTGCATGAACAGGCCGCGGAATACCACTTCCTCAGCGGTCGCCTGCAGCGGGACGAGAAGCACGATGATGATCAACGAGGTCCACGCCGCCGCCCAACTGAAATCAGCACCCGACGAGGAGGTCTCCGCGGTCTCGCTCAACGACGCGGGGTCCATCGCGATCTCGAGCGCGATCCCCGCGATGTTCATCACGACCACGGCGAGGAGCGCTGCGAGCGAGAGCCGTCCGAGCAGACCCCAGCGGATGCGCCCGGCGACCGACCAGATGCGCCCGTTCGGCCGCATCCCCAGCGTCAGCATGGCGAGAATGACCGAGGGGATCATGACGATGATCGACACGAGACTCAGCAGCACCGAGACGGGCACCTGCGTGTCGAGCACGTCGCCCTCGCCCGTCATGATGCCGTCGAGGTACGCGGGATCCATCATCAGAATCGGAATGAACGCGACGCTCACGACGATGGTGAAGACACCGAAATACACCGCGGAGAGCAGCAGGAGAAGCAGCGGCTTCCACCAGCGATAGTTCGAGACCCCGCGAAGCAGGCGATGGTACTCGAGCGGTTCCGTCTCCACGGTCTGCATCGCGACCTGGGGGCGCGCCCAGGCATACTGGCCCGCGGGCACGCTCGGCTGGGCATCGTCAACGCCCGGCTGCGGCGGGGTGGGATCGTTCGGCTGCTGGGCCGGGAACTCGGGGCGCTCGGGGGGCTCGGATCCGGTGCTCGTCATGCCACCTATCCTCTCATCCGCAGGCAGCGCCCGTCTGAGGCGGATCGTCAATCCACGTACCGCTCCCTACCCACCCCTCGCTGCGCTCCGTAGGCTGACGCTTCGCGTCACCGGAGCCGACCGAAACGCTGCGCGTTTCGCTAGGCTCCCACCCCTCGCTGCGCTCCGTGGGCTGACGCTTCGCGTCACCGGAGCCGACCGAAACGCTGCGCGTTTCGCTAGGCTCCGCGCAAGCGCTC
This sequence comes from Leucobacter sp. USCH14, assembly GCF_037619215.1. Classification (NCBI taxonomy): domain Bacteria; kingdom Bacillati; phylum Actinomycetota; class Actinomycetes; order Micrococcales; family Microbacteriaceae; genus Leucobacter; species Leucobacter sp. USCH14. The sequence continues at coordinate 5,810 of NZ_JAQPZP010000015.1, read as the reverse complement.
GGCGAGGAACGCGTGCAGCTCGGCGCGGGGCACCCGCACCTGCTCCATCGTGTCGCGCTCGCGCACGGTGACCGCATCATCGTCGAGCGAATCGAAGTCGACCGTCACGCAGAACGGGGTGCCGATCTCGTCCTGGCGACGGTAGCGGCGGCCGATCGCGCCCGAGTCGTCGAAGTCGACATTCCAGTCGTCGCGCAGATCCTGCGCGATCTCCCGGGCGAGCGGCGACAGCGCCTCGTTGCGGCTGAGCGGAAGCACCGCCGCCTTGACGGGCGCGAGGCGCGGATCGAGAGCGAGCAGCGTGCGCTTGTCAGTGCCGCCCTTCGCGTTCGCCACCTCCTCCTCGCGGTACGCGTCGACGAGGAACGCCATGAGCGAGCGCGTGAGACCCGCCGCGGGTTCGATCACGTAGGGCGTGTACCGTTCGTTCTTCGTCTGATCGAAGAAGTTGAGATCCTTGCCCGAGTGCTTCGAATGCGTCGACAGGTCGAAGTCGGTGCGGTTCGCGATGCCCTCGAGCTCGCCCCACTCGCCGCCGGCGAAACCGAAGCGGTACTCGATGTCGGCGGTGCGCTTCGAATAGTGGGAGAGCTTCTCCTGCGGGTGCTCGTAGAACCGCAGGTTCTCGGGATCGATGCCGAGGCCGACGTACCACGCCATGCGCTCGTTCATCCAGTACTCCTGCCACTCCTCGTCGGTTCCCGGCTCGACGAAGAACTCCATCTCCATCTGCTCGAACTCGCGAGTGCGGAAGATGAAATTGCCCGGGGTGATCTCGTTGCGGAAGCTCTTGCCGATTTGGCCGATGCCGAACGGCGGCTTCATCCGAGCGGCCTGCAGCACGTTCGCGAAATTGACGAAGATGCCCTGAGCGGTCTCGGGTCGGAGGTAGTGCATCCCCGCTTCGTCGTCGACCGGACCCAGGTACGTCTTCAGCAAGCCCGAGAACGCGCGCGGCTCCGTCCACTGGCCGCGCGTGCCGCAGTTCGTGCAGACGATCTCGGCGAGGCCATCCTTCGGGGCCCGCCCCTTCTTCTCCTCGAAGGCCTCGATCAGGTGGTCTTCGCGATAGCGCTTGTGGCAGTGCAGGCATTCGATGAGCGGATCGCTGAACACCTCGACATGGCCCGACGCCTCCCAGACCTGCTTCGGCAGAATCACACTCGAGTCGATGCCGACCACGTCATCGCGCTTCTGCACCATGGCCTTCCACCACTGGCGCTTGATGTTCTCCTTCAGCGCGGTGCCGAGGGGGCCGTAATCCCATGCCGAGCGCGATCCGCCGTAGATCTCACCCGCTTGGAAGACGAAGCCGCGGTGGCGGGCGAGGGCGATGACCTTATCGAGGCGGGACTGCTCAGCCATAGTTCTGTATCACTCCAAGGTGCAAGCGGGGATCTTGGCGCCGATGCGCTCGTGACGCGCGGCATAGAGGGCCAGTCTACCGACCGCGGCCGCCGCTCCCGGCGAGGCCTGCCCGAGGCGGGGCTGATCCTCACGCCGCGATCGCGACGGGCTTCGTCTCGCTCGCGGCGATCCGGGACTCTCCGCCGGCGGTCGCCGTATCGGAACCGGGCAGCCACGGCAGCCTGATGGATGAGGCTGCGGTGCTGGAGGGATCCCACGGCGACTGCGGCAGGGGAAGCACCGGGAGCGGCACCGTCATCACCGACACGGGGGTGGCCGACTCGTCGGGACGGGCGACGGCGGGCCTCTTCCTGAAGGTGGCGTACAGACCGTACGCGCCTATGACGCCCCAGACCACGTTCGAGGCGAACGACGGCCACGCGCCGTAAGCGAGCGCTCCACCGGCAGCGAGCAGTCCGCCCACCGCGTTGAGCGTGAGGTAGCTCCGGGTGGAGGGCGACCAGGTGCCGCGCAGCATCAGCACGTAGGCGACGAATGTGCCGAGCGTTCCCAGCCAGCCGAGTGCGCTTCCGATCAGCGTTTCCACCGCCGCTCCTTCCCAGTCGTTTTTCGGCGCGCCGCTGAAACCTCGGGAGAGTTGCCCTGCTCCCAGCGCCCGCGACATGACTATTTTCAGGCGAGCGGGCATCCAGCACAATCGCATCTTTCGTGATGCGGGATATAGAATTTCTGAACATGAGAATCGCTGTCTCCAGGCTGCCGTTCCTGCTGCAGATCGCCAGGAGCGGCGGGGTGCTCGCCGCCGCGGAAGCACTGAGCCTGACACCGTCGGCCGTGTCGCAGCAGCTCGCCAGGCTCGAAGCGGAGGTCGGCGTCCCCCTGGTGGTCCGCAGCCCGCGTGGCATCACACTCACCGCCGCCGGCCGCGAGCTCGTCGAACTCGCGGAGAACGTGGAGCGCGAGGTCAACGAAGCCGCATTGCGCGTCGGAGCCGCGAGCGAGATGCCGAGCGGAACGGTGCGCTTCGGCGCGTTCCAGAGCTTCTTGAGCGGCGTGATCGCGCCGGCGCTCCCCCGATGGCGTACAGAGCTTGCGGGCGTGAACCTCGAAGCGGCCGAAGGCGACCTCCCCGACCTCCTCCGGGGGCTCCGCGCCGCGGCGTTCGATCTCGTAGCGATCGAGCGGGACGAATCGATCCCCCCTCCTCCGCTCGGGCCGGGCGTGCGAGAGGTCGCTCTCCTCGACGATCCGTGGGTGCTCGTGGCCCCCGCGGGAACTCAGGCGTCGATGGGTGTCATCGAGTTGGATCAGCTGCGTCTCCCCTGGCTCGAAGTCGACCGCAGTTCCGGGGTGCACCAGGCCGCGCAACGCGTGCGCGAACGCATCGCGTCATCGACGAGCTCGCCGCATCGCTATGCGAGCCATCAGTCGGCGCTCGCGCTCATCGCGGCGGGTGAAGGGGTCGCTCTCCTTCCACAGCTCGCCCTGCAGGAGTTCTCGCTCACCGGCGTCGAAACGCACGAACTTCCCGGGCTCGGAACGCGCCATATCTCGCTGCGCTACCGGGTCGGGCGCAAACCGGATCCGGCTGTCAGTGCCGCCGTCGAACTCCTGCAGCTGCTCACCGCTCCCGGCGAAGCGGTTCCGGATCACCCGAACCGTTGAGCCGTCGGCGTTCGAAGTCGATCAGCCCCACGCGCCGAGCACGAGGTTCTCGGGGGACTCATCCTGCTGCAGGTGAGCGATCTGTCGTCGAATCAGCGCGGACATGCGGGGAAGCATCGCGCTCGAGTCGCCGCCCACGTGCGGCGTGATCAGCACGTTGGGCGCCGCCCAGAGCGGGTGCCCCGCTGGGAGCGGTTCGGGATCCGTCACATCGAGCGCGGCTCGCAACCGCCCCGACTGGAGCTCCTGCACCAGCGCGGCCGTATCGACGACCGGGCCCCGAGCCACGTTCACGAGCAGTGCACCATCGGGAAGCGCGGCGAGCGCACGAGCGTCGATGAGCCCCCGCGTCTCCTCCGTCAGCGGCACCGCGAGCATCACGACCTCCGCTTCTGCGAGGCTCTCGCGCAGTGCATCGAATCCGCGCACCTCGACGACGTCGCCGGCGAGATTGCGCTCATTCCGCGCCGTGCGCGCCAAGCGAGTGATCTCCACCTCGAAACCGGCGAGTCGCGCCTCGATCGCCTTCGACACGCCGCCGTAGCCGATGAGCAGCACGCGCCGATCGGCGAGGCTCGGTAGTGAGCGAAGCTGCCACCGCTCTTCTTCGCCGTCGCGAACGAACTGGGGGAGCCCGCGCTGCGCTGCCAGCGCGAGGCTCATCGCGAGCTCCGCGGTGGACCCCTCGTGCACCGTCGCCGCATTGGCGAGCGAAAGCCCCTCCGGCAGGTGCTTCGCGACGCCGTTGTAGCCGATCGACTGCCACTGGACGAGACGCACGTCGACCTCCGCGAGCCGCGCGAGCGGCCGAGCACCGCCCCAATACGGCGGCACGACGACATCGAATCGCTCGCGCGGCGCCGGCCCATCGAGATCCCACTCGACGAATTCGACGTCGGGCAATGCGCCCACCGCCTCACGAAGTCCGGGATCGGAGGGCAAGGACACGAGGAGGGCACTCATGGCTGCGAGTCTAGCGCCAGCTGTAGCATCGTAACGCTGTCGGAGGGAGGGCGATCTATGGGAACACGCCGACGTGCAGGCGCGGTCGCAATTGTCGCACTCGCGCTCCTCCTCAGCGCCGGTTGCGCGCCGCAAGATCCTGGTCCGATGCCTGCACAGTCTTCGTTGCCGCCCGCCGGTGGTACACCGGACTATCAGCTCGGCGGCGCCTACGAGCCCGAAGCGATCGTCGACATCGTCGCTCGAGATCGCCGGGCTGACCCCGATCCCGCTCGCTACTCGATCTGCTACGTGAACGGCTTTCAGACGCAGCCGGGCGAGGAGCAGCTCTGGCCCGGGGAGACGCTCCTGCATGATGCGGCCGGCCCGGTGACCGACCCGGACTGGCCTGACGAAGTGATTCTGGACACCTCGTCGGCGGACTCTCGCGAGCGCATTCTCGCGATCGTAACACCCTGGATCTCGGGCTGCGCCGACGACGGCTTCGATGCGGTGGAATTCGATAATCTCGATACGTACACCCGGAGCGCGGGTGCTATCACTCGTGAGGATAACCTGGCCCTCGCGACCGCCTATGTCGATGTCGCACACCGTTCGGGTCTCGCCGCGGCCCAGAAGAACTCTGCGGAGGATGCTGCGATCCTGGAAGCTGAAGCCGGCTTCGACTTCGCGATCGCAGAAGAATGCGCCGCCTACTCCGAGTGCGGCCGCTACACCGAGGTGTACGGCGAGCACGTCATCGACATCGAGTACGACGATGCACTGCCTCGGCCCTTCTCGGAGATGTGCAGCGACCCTGAGACACCCGCTTCGCTCGTCCTCCGCGACCGCCGACTGGTCCGCCCGAGCGACTCCTCATACCTGTTCGCCGCGTGCCCATAACCCCTCCGCACCCCTGCGGCGAGTGTCGGAGGCATGAGGCAGAATGACACATGTAGACAATGCGTCACATGATCGTCGGCGGATTCGACGGTGCTTGCGGGGGCAACGCGACGCGGAGACGGAATCGGAGTAGTCCATGGCACCGAGCGATGCCCCCGCATACGAACCCTTCGTCATCGCGCTCTTCGACGAGATCGACCCCGGGGGTTCCACCGTCGTGTACGGTGACGATCCGCAGATCTGGGAATGGCTCGTTCGCGCAGAACCGATTGCTCCCGGCCGGGAATCCGTCAAGATCCCGATTCCCGGAACGCACGCCCGGGCGCACGTCACCATCTGGGCACCTCGGAACGACAAAGCCCAGCACCTCACGCGAGTTCCCGGAACGATGCGCGTCCACCCCTCTCTGGTCGAACTCGAACTCGGGAGCGCTGAGACGCTCGATTTCCGCGCTGCGTACGCGCGGCTGCTTCGGGCCATTCCACACGACCGGGTGTTCGAAGGAACCTGGTGACCGACCCGCTTACTCGCGGGGCTCCGAACGCGCCGCAGTACCCATCTCGAGCGTCACTAAGGAGAACAGTTCAGGGAGCGGGACGTCGAGCGCTCCTGCGATACGCACGGCGACGTCGAGAGTCGGATTCCGTCGGCCGCTCTCGATGCCGCTGACATACGTCCGGTCGAGCCCTGCGTGCAGCGCGAAGGCCTCTTGGGAGCTCCAGCCGCGGGCCAGGCGCAGCTCGCGCAGACGGTTGCCGAAGGCTTTGCGATGCGCTGGAATCTCCACTCATCCACCCTGCCGCCGCTGAAGACTATGAGTCCACCGACGATGAGTCACAGCATGCTCAATATGCCGCAAAAAGGTTGAGGCTCGTGTTCCGGGACGACCACCATCATGGTGACCAGCCCCGAAACACGAGCCTCATAAAAAG
>NZ_JAQPZP010000014.1:0-54585 GCF_037619215.1 Leucobacter sp. USCH14 | reverse complement strand
GCGCCGGGGCGGAACCGAACGAGAAGGAGAACATGCCCCCAGTCAACATGCAGCCACCGACATTCATGACCCCGAACGGGCCGAACACACCGGGCGAACGCGCCCGTCAGAAAACCGACATCAGAGTCGATCCGCCGGTGCCCGCCCTGCACACCGAACCGCGACTCGCCCGTGCAGTTCCGCACTCCTCGCCACGCCGCCCATGCGGCATGATGGGTGCAGTCCACCACCGAGGAGTCAGCCGATGTCCGCACTCATCGCGGGATACGCCCGCACCCCGTTCGCCCGCTTCACCGGGCAGTTGGCCGCGCAGCCCGCGACCGTGCTGGGAGCCCACGCCGTTCGAGCGGCGCTCGCGCGCGCCGGTGTCGCGCCTTCCGACGTCGACGCGGTCGTGGTCGGCCAGGTGCTGCAGGCGGGCGCCGGTCAGAATCCGGCGAGACAGACCGCGGTGGGAGCCGGAATCCCGCTCGAGGTGCCCGCCGTCACGCTGAACGCGGTGTGCCTCTCGGGTGCCGAGGCCGTCTCCCAGGCGGTCCGTCTCATCAACAGTGGCGAGGCCGAGATCGTGGTCGCGGCGGGCCAGGAGTCGATGTCGCTCGCGCCGCACGTGCTGCCGCTGCGCGCAGGGACGAAGTACGGTGACGCGACGCTCGTCGACACCGTCGACCGCGACGGGCTGTCGGACGCGTTCGACCAGGTCGCGATGGGTGCGCTCACCGAGACGGGCAATGCGCCGCTCGGGCTGACGCGCGAGGAGCAGGACGCCTTCGCCGCGGCCTCCCACCAGCGCGCCGCCGCCTCGGCCGACTTCCTCGCCGGAGAGATCGAACCCTTCACCGTCACCTCCCGCAAGGGTGACGCAGTGGTCGCCAGTGACGACGGCGTGCGCGCCGAGACCACGCCCGAAACGCTCGCGGGCCTGCGCCCGGCCTTCTCGAAGGAGGGCACGATCACCGCGGGCAACGCCTCGCAGATCACCGACGGCGCCGCGGCGCTCGTGATCGTGAGCGAGGCGGCGGCCGAGCGCCTCGGGCTCACGGCGATGGCCTGGGTCGAGTCGACCGCGTTCGTCGCCGGGCCCGACACGCATCTGCACTCGCAGCCCGCGCGAGCGATCGAAGCCGCGCTGGCGAAGACGAGCGGCATCACCGCGGCCGACCTCGCCGTCGTCGAGATCAACGAGGCGTTCGCCGCCGTCGGCGTGCAGTCGAGCCGCGAGCTCGGGCTCGATCCGGCGCTCGTGAATCCGCACGGCGGCGCGATCGCGCTCGGCCATCCCATCGGGGCTTCCGGGGCCCGCATCGTCGGCACGCTCGCTCGTCAGCTCGTGGAGCAGGGGAGCGGATCGCTCGGCGCCGTCGGCATCTGCGGCGGCGGCGGGCAGGGCAGCGCGGTCGTGCTCCGCGCTGTCTAGCGAGCGCCCCATCGCTGCCGATACACTCGCCGCTATGGGAGTGCAGCACGCAGCCATCGGCATCGACGTCGGCGGTACGGGGATCAAGGGCGCCGCGATCGATGTGACGACCGGCGACAAGCTCACCTCTCGGCATAAGGTCGCGACCCCCGCTGGCGGCGCTCCGGCCGATATCGCCCGTGCCGTCGGCCTGATGGCCGCGGAGATCCGCGCCGAGCTCGCAGCGAACGGGTTCGCGCACCCTGAAACGCTCCCCGTCGGCGTCACGCTTCCCGGCGTGGTGCGCGACGGCGTCATGCGCACGGCAGCGAACATCGACCTCAGCTGGATCGGCACCGACGCGCACGCGCTGCTCTCGGCCGCCGTCGAAGCGCCCTGCACCGTGGTCAACGACGCCGATGCGGCCGGCATCGCGGAGGTCGCCTTCGGCGAGGTCAGCGGGCTCCCCGGCGTGACCCTCGTGCTCACCTTCGGCACCGGCATCGGATCCGCGCTCGTCGCCGACGGCGTGCTCGTGCCGAACTTCGAGCTCGGCCATCTGGAGCTCGACGGGTTCACGTCGATCGAGCGGCACACCGCCGCGAAGGTGATCGAGCGCGAGGGGATCACTCTGGAGGAGTGGGCGTCTCGCGTCTCCCGCTACATCGGCCACCTGGAGAAGATTCTGAACCCCGACCGCTTCGTGCTCGGCGGCAGCATCAGCAAGGCCTCCGACAGCTACCTGCCGTTCCCGGGTGTCACGGTGCCCGTCGTGCCCGCGCGGCTGCGCAACAACGCGGGCATCATCGGGGCGGCACGACTCGCGGCCGAGGCGATCGATCCCGGATCGAGCAACTCCGCACCGTAACCATCCCGGTCGAGGCCGGTACGGGGCGCGCCTGGGACGACGTCGGACCGGTCACCCGTGCGCAGCGCACCTGGAAGAATGGACGGGGCGCGAGCGGAGGGAGGGCGAGCATGGCGGAAGCGATCGGTGACGGCGATCTCGCCGAACCCGGTCGTCGCACGCCGCCCACCGCCGTGATCAAGGCGGTGCGCAGCCTCGTCGAAATGCCGGCCGGCCCGGGGCCGAGGCTCTGGATCGCGGTGCGCGCGGCGCTCTCGATCGGCGTGCCATTCGGCGTCTTGACGGCGCTGGGGTACGAGGGAATCGGGCTGCAGACCGCCGCCGGGGCCTTCGTCGCGCTCTTCGCCGCGAGTTCCGCCGCCGCTGAGCGGGCCAAGGTGCTCCCATTCGTAGCGCTCGCGCTCATCGCTTCGGCGGCACTCGGCGCTGCGCTGTCGCCGTGGCCGGTGCTGCTGGGCATCGGTCTCGTCATCGTTGCGGGAGCGACCTCGGCGCTGTCGTTCGCCTTCCGGCTCGGGCCGCCCGGCCCCGTGTTCTTCGTGCTGAGCTACGGGCTCGCCGGCAACATCACCGCTGTCGTCGACGGGCAGCGGGTGAATTCGCCGCTGGTGCTCATCGCGGCGCTCGCAGGCGGAGCGCTGTTCTCCTATCTGCTCGCGCTCGCGCCGTTGCTGCGCGGAGTCGAGCGTGGGAAGCCGGTGCGGCCGCTGAGCGAGCTGCTTCCAGGCCCGTGGCTGGGGCCGGGCGAGCGGCGGCTGATCCTGCGCATTCTCATCGTCTCCGTCGTGGGCACCGCCATCACCATGCTCTGGATCGACCCGCACCGCGCGTACTGGACGGTCTCCGCGGGCGTGGCCGTGATCGGCCTGAGCGCCGTGCGCCGGCACTCGCTCGCGCGCGGGTTGCATCGCACCGTCGGCACTCTCGTGGGCGCCGGCCTGTACCTCGCCATCGCACCGCTCGGCGCGTTCCCCTTCGCGCTGGTGCTGCTGCTCACGAGCCTGCAGTTCATCATCGAGCTGGTCGTGGTGCGCAACTACGCCCTCGCGCTCGTGTTCATCACGCCGCTCGTGCTGCTGATCACGGGGGCGGCCGCCGGCGGGGGCGACCTCATGGGCGCCGCTGCCGAGCGCGTGCTCGACACCCTCATCGGGTCGGTGATCGCGGTGATCACGGCGCTGCTGCACCGTCGGGTGATGCAGGATCGCCCGGAGTGAACCGGCGTTCGCGAGATCCGGCGGCTCCTCTCGAGGGCGGCTACACGAAGCGGTAGGTCGCGTACCGCACCGAGTCGGCGGTGCGTTCGGCGACGGCGAGATACAGCGAGCGCTCGAGATGGGCGAGTGCCGGCGCGGAGGTCTCGATGGTGACGACCGTGCGGAAGTAGTACTCGGAGGGGTCGACCGACTCGCCCTTGAGCAGCGACTCGAGCACGTGCGGTTCGCCGCTGCGCACCCCCGACGCCTGCAGGTAGAGCAGCTCCCCGTCAGCGGTGCGCGCCGAGTAGCGGCCGTCGATCTCGATCGATCCGTCGGTGCGCACGATCTGCCAATCCGCGCCGCCGGCAAGAATCTCGGCGTTCACCTCGCCTGTGATCGCGCCTCCGAGAATCGGGATGATCCTGCGGTGGCCGGCACGGGTGCGGCCGTGATCCTCGATCGCGCCGAGCGCGACGGAGACGTCGAACACGTGCTCGAGGCCCGGGGTGGGAAGCGCCGAGTGCGATGAGGCTGCGTGACTGGTCATGATTGCTCCGAGGTTCGATCGTGCGTGGGATGGGGGTGTACGGGGTGCTCCGGCTGTCGCTCGGAGAGGAGAGCGACGAGCAGCCGTTCGAGCGCGGGCAGGGCGCTCTCGATCGAGTGGAGATCTCTCGGCGGCAGCGTCGTCAGCGCATCGCCGAGGATGCGCGTGCTCGCCAGGTCGTACTCGCTGAACAGCGCCCGGGCGCGCTCCGAGGTGGAGATGAGCACGCGTCGTCCGTCAGCGGCGTCGGGCCGCCGTTCGATGAGGCCCGCGCGCTGCATGGACGCGAGCAGGTTGCTGACGGTGGACCGCTCGAGGTGCAACGCCTCCGCGAGGTCGCTGGGCGCGAGCGCGGCGCCGTCGGGCAGCGCGCGGATGACCTGGATCTGCGAATCCGGGATCTCGGGCAGGTCGCCTGCAGCCCGCGCGGCGGTGAGGAGGGCTCGTCGCAGGGGTGAGATGACGCCGGCGAGGCGCGCGGGGTCGACGGGGTCAGCCATTGCTCAGCGATCGACCGTCAGCGACGCGCGTTCGTTCAGCGACCCGGGGTGGAATCCCGCGGCCTTCTTGTACGCCGTCGCGACCTCCTCCAGTTCGTCCGGTCCGATCACGTCGTGGATGTGGGCGAAGCCCTCGGGCGCGCGTTCCGCGGCGAGCACCATCACCTTCTCGGGGCCCGCCTGGCGCGTCTGCTCGAGCAGTGCCGCAGTGGCGGGGCGCCGATCGGCCTCGTAGGCGCGCAATCCCTCCTCGGGCGAGGCCGCTGTCGCGAGGTGGAACGCGAGGGTGCGCGCGTCGAGGGTCGCCTGCGAGCCGCCGTTCGAGCCGTTGGGGTACATGGCGTGCGCCGCGTCGCCCAGGAGCGTCGTCCGCCCGAACGTCCACTGCGGAAGGGCGTCGCGATCCACCATCGGGTACTCGAGGATCTCGTCGGCGCTCGCGATGAGCCCGGGGATGTCGATCCAGTCGAACGACCATTCCCGGAAGAGGTCGACGATCGGCTTCGGGTCGATGGGGTGGTTCCAGTCCACCTGACCGGATCCTGCCCCGCGCTTCTCGGCGATGAAGTTGATGGGCATGCGACCATCCGGCCCGACGGGCCCGAGCGGGTAGGCGACGAACTTCTGCTCGCCGTCGCCGACCATCACCATCGTGCGGCCGTCGAGGAACGGCTCTGCGGTGGCGACGCCGCGCCACAGGGTGAGACCGCTCCACGGGGGTGCGCCCTCCTCCGGGTAGCGCTCCGCGCGCACGGCGGAGTGGATGCCGTCGGCGGCGATCACGACATCGGCTTCGACGGCGACGCGGCCACCCGCAGCGTCGAAGTGCGCGGTGCTGCCGTCCGCACGGTCGTCCACCGACACGACCCGATGCCCGGTGCGGATCACGTCGCCGACGCGCTGCTCGACGAGATCGCGGAGGGCGAGCTGCAGGCGGCCCCGGTGCACGGAGAGCTGCGGCCAGGAGTAGCCCGCTGCGAGCCCCCGCGGCTCCTCCCAGATCGGCTGGCCGTGGCGGTTGAAGTAGGCGAGCGTCGTGGGCTCGACGCCGAGGGCTGAGATGTCGTCGACGATGCCGAGTTCGGTGAGTTCGCGGACCGCGTGGGGGAGCAGGTTGATGCCGACGCCGAGACCGCGGATCTCGGCCGAGCGCTCGTACACCTCGATGTCGGTGAGGCCCGCGTCGTGCAGGCTGAGCGCGGTGAGCAGGCCGCCGATGCCGGCGCCGATGATGACGATCTTCATTGATCACTCCCGTTCGCGGGGACGCTCCCCGGTAGTTTTGTGGCAAAACTAACATGGCGGACGGGAGGGCGCAAGCGCATCGGCTCGTGCCCTCCCGCACTGCCCGGGGAGGTGGCGGATCAGACCAGGCGGGTCTTCGGCGACACCCGGTAGGTGTCCTCGGCGTCGCGATTCGGGATGTCGCCGAGGGCGCTGTCGATCGCCGCGAGCGTATCGGAATCGAGCACGACGCCCGAGGCCTTCACGGTATCGGCGAGCTGCTCCGGGCGCGAGGCGCCGACCAGGGCGGCGGCGACGTTTGGGTTCTGCAGCACCCACGCGATGGCGAGCTGCGGCATCGTGAGGCCCGCCTCCTCCGCGATCGGCTTCAGGCTCTGCACTGCCTCGAGGATGCGGTCGTCGAGGAACTTCTGCATGAACTCCGCGCCGCTCTTGCCATCCGTTGCGCGCGAGCCCGAGGGTACGGGCTGACCGGGCAGGTACTTACCCGAGAGCACGCCCTGCGCCATCGGCGACCAGACGATCTGGGAGATGCCGAGCTCCTCCGACGCCGGCACGACCTTGCCCTCGATCACGCGGTGCAGCATCGAGTACTGCGGCTGGTTCGAGATCAGCTGCACGCCGAACTCGCGAGCGAGCCGGTGCCCCTCGCGCAGCTGCTCGGCGGTCCACTCCGAGACGCCGATGTACAGCGCCTTGCCCTGACGCACGACGTCGGCGAACGCCTGGAACGTCTCCTCGAGCGGCGTCTCATAATCGAAGCGGTGCGCCTGGTAGAGATCGACGTAGTCGGTGCCGAGCCGGCGGAGCGAGCCGTTGATCGACTCGAGGATGTGCTTGCGGCTGAGGCCCGTATCGTTCGGACCCTTGGGGCCGGTCGGGAAGTAGACCTTCGTGAAGATCTCGAGTCCCTCGCGGCGCTGGCCGTCCAGTGCGCGGCCCAGTACGGCCTCCGCGGCCGTGTTCGCATACGTGTCCGCGGTGTCGAACGTCGTGATGCCCGCGTCGAGTGCCGCGTGCACGGTCTTGATCGCCGCGTCATCGGCGACCTGGGAGGCGTGCGTCACCCAGTTGCCGAACGTGATTTCTGAGACCTTGAAGCCGCTGTTTCCGAGATACCGATAGTTGACCATTGCCCCAGCCTAGGCCCGCTCCTCGGGCGTGGGCAGTGAGTCGGGTGAATCGGAGAGGAGCGGACGAAGCGCCGGTGAGGGCCTCAGTTGAGCGCGCCGTCGTTCGTCGTCGACGCGCGTTCGAGCAGGCGGTCGGGAAGCAGGTGCGTGAGCGGCGCCAGCAAGCGGTACCGCCAGTCGGAGACGACGACGCTTCGCCCCCGCCGCACCGCGGAGATCCCCTCGTGCGCAACTCGAGCGGTGCTCGCCCACGCGATCCGGGGCAGGCGGGGCAGGTGATCCTCGCCCATGCGCGCGTGGAATTCGGTGTCGAGCAGCCCCGGGCAGAGCGCTGTGACGCGCACGCCTCGGCGCCGGTAGCGCGCGTTGAGGGAGCGGGAGAGCGATACGGTCGCGGCCTTCGCGGCCCCGTACGTTCCCGTCGGAGTGAACGCGGCGACGCTGGCGACGTTCAGAATCCAGCCGTGCCCGCGATCGAGCATGCCCGGAACGGCGGCGTGCGAGAGATGCAGCGGCACCCACGAGAGCAGCTCGTGCAGGCGCCGCTCGTCGTCGAGCTCACTCGCCTCGAAGCCGTCGGCGACTCCGAAGCCCGCGTTGTTCACGAGGATGTCGACGGGGCGCCCGGGGTCGGCGACGCGCGCGGCGACGCGCTCGAGGTCGGGGGCCCGAGTGAGGTCCGCAGGCAGCGCTTCGGCCTCGACGCCGTGCTGATTCCGCAGCTCGGCCGACAGGCTCACGAGTCGCTCGCGATCGCGCGCGACGAGTACGAGACCCACCCCCTTCGAGGCGATCTGCCGCGCGAGCTCCGCTCCGAGTCCTGTGGAGGCGCCGGTGATGAGTGCTGTCAAAGGCATGGGGCACAGTCTGGCACCTCTCTGCAGCCGCGAACAGGGGGTGCGGCGACCCGCCGGCGTCGAGTATGATGTTCGCATGACGAAGAAGAATTCGCTGTGCGAAGATCCGTGCGCATGATCGACAAGGTTCTCCCAGACCCCGCCGCCGCCGTTGCAGGGGTGCGGCACGGCGCGACGGTGATGATCGGCGGATTCGGGCGAGCCGGCCAACCGGTTGAACTGATCGAAGCGCTGATCGAGCAGGGAGCGCGCGACCTCACCATCGTGAACAACAATGCGGGGAATGGCGACGTCGGCCTCGCCGCGCTGCTCGCGAAGCGGCGGGTGCGCAAGATCATCTGCTCCTTCCCCAGGCAGTCGGACTCGTGGGTGTTCGACGCGCTCTACCGCGAAGGCGCCATCGAGCTCGAGCTGGTGCCGCAGGGCAACCTTGCGGAGCGCATTCGTGCGGCCGGTGCTGGGATCGGGGCGTTCTACACTCCGACCGGCGTCGGCACCGAACTCGCCGAGGGCAAGGAGACTCGAGAGATCGGCCGCCGCACGTACGCGCTCGAGTATCCGATCCACGCCGACGTCGCCCTGATCAGCGCGCGCAGTGCCGACCGGTGGGGCAATCTCGTGTACCGCGAGACCGCGCGCAACTTCGGCCCCATCATGGCGTCGGCGGCCGAGACGACGATCGCTCAGGTCGACACCGTGGTGCCGCTCGGCGACCTCGACCCCGAGGCTGTCGTGACCCCCGGCATCTATGTGGATCGGGTGGTCGCAGTGGGCGAGCGCCGCTGGATGCAGGACGGCGTCTTCGTCGGCGGCGTCGATCTCGCGGGCGACCCCGTGCAGCTCGAGGGGGCGGCCCGATGAGCGCGCGCGTCACTCGGCAGGAGCTCGCGGCGCGCATCGCCGCCGATATCCCCGAGGGGTCCATCGTGAACCTCGGCATCGGCGCCCCCACCCTCGTCGCCGACTATCTGCCCGAGGGCGCGGAGATCATTCTGCACACCGAGAACGGAATGCTCGGCATGGGACGCGCCCCGGCCCTGGGCCGCGTCGATCCGGATCTCATCAATGCCGGCAAGCAAGCGGTCACCGCCGTCGCCGGCGCCTCGTACTTCCATCACGCAGACTCCTTCGCGATGATGCGCGGCGGTCACCTCGACGTGTGCGTGCTCGGCGCGTTCCAGGTCGCGGCGAACGGCGACCTCGCCAACTGGTCGACCGGAGCGCCCGGCGCCATCCCGGCTGTCGGCGGTGCGATGGACCTCGCGATCGGCGCGAAGCACGTGTACGTGATGACCGATCTGCTGACGAAGCAGGGGGAGTCGAAGCTCGTCGAGGCCTGCTCGTATTCGCTGACGGGCGCCGGGTGCGTATCGCGCGTGTACACCGATCACGCGGTCTTCGACGTGACTGAGGACGGTTTCGCGGTGCGCGAGCTGTTCGGCGAGCACTCGGTCGAGGGTCTCGAGGAGTCGACCGGCCTGCGCCTGATCGATGCGACCGCGGAAGGGCGATCATGACCGGAGCCTACATCTACGACGCGGTGCGAACGCCATTCGGCCGCGCAGGGGGAGCACTCGCGAGCGTGCGCCCCGACGATCTCGCCGCGGTCGTCATGCGCACGAGCGCGGAACGGGCGCGGATCGACCCCGCGCGCATCGACGACGTCATCTTCGGCGACGCGAACCAGGCGGGCGAGGACAACCGCAACGTCGCGCGCTTCGGTGCGCTGCTCGCGGGGTTCCCCACCACAGTCACGGGTACGACCGTCAACCGGCTCTGCGCCTCGTCGGTCGAAGCGGTGGTGCAGGCCGCACGTGCGGTCGAGTCGGGCGAAGCCGACATCGTGCTCGCCGGCGGAGTCGAGTCGATGAGCCGCGCGCCCTTCGTCGTCGAGAAGTCGCCCAGGCCGTGGCCGGCCACTGGCAACCCGACCATGTGGAACACCTCGATCGGCTGGCGCATGATCAACCCGGCGCTCCCATCGCACTGGAGCATCTCGAACGGCGAATCCGCCGAGCAGATCGCGCGCGAGTGGGGCATTACGCGCGAAGACCAGGACGCCTTCGCGGCGCGTTCGCACGAGCGGGCCGCATCGGCCTGGGCCGCCGGGGTGTTCGCCGACGAGATCGTGCAGGTGCCGGGCGCCGAGCTCGCGCGCGACGAGGGGATCCGCGACGGTTCGACCCCCGAGAAGCTCGCGGCGCTCCGCCCGCTCTTCGCGGTGGACGGGACCGTGACCGCGGGCAACTCCTCGTCGATCAACGATGGGGCTTCGGCGGTACTCGTCGCGGGCGAAGGCGCGGTCGCCTCCGAACCTCTCGCTCGTATCGCGGGCCGTGCCACGCACGGCGTCGACCCCGATCGCTTTCCCATCGCCCCGATCGAGGCGGCGAATCGGGCGCTCGTGCGATCCGGACGGAGCTGGGCGGATGTCGATTTCGTCGAGCTGAACGAGGCCTTCGCGTCGCAATCGCTCGCCTGCCTCGCGGGGTGGCCCGAACTCGACCCCGAGCGGCTCAACGTGCACGGCGGCGCCCTGGCGATCGGGCACCCGCTCGGCGCCTCGGGCGGGCGGATCATCGGGCACGCCGCGCATGAGCTGCGGCGTCGCGGAGGGGGCGTCGCCGTGGTCGCGATCTGCATCGGAGTGGGGCAGGGCCTCGCCGTCGTGCTCGAACGGTGAGGAGTGCTGGAGCGGAGGCGCCGCGCCGCGCCCCCTGCCGGTAGTGTGGGCGCGTGAACGCGCACTCAGAACCCTTGGGCGAGGCTGCGAGCGGCGACTTCGTGCAGTCCCTCGCGCGCGGTCTCGCCGTGATTCGAGCCTTCGATGCCGAATACCCCGAGCTCAGTCTCAGCGAGGTCTCACGGCGCGCAGGGATACCGGCAGCCGCGGCACGACGCTTTCTGCGCACGCTCGAGACCCTCGGATATGTGCGCTCCGATGGACGCACCTTCGCGCTGACGCCCCGAGTGCTCGAGCTCGGCTTCAGCTATCTCTCCGCGCTCTCGCTTCCCGAGGTGATGCAACCCCATCTCGAGCGTCTGTCGCGCGAGACCGGCGAGTCGGTGTCGGCTGCGGTGCTCGCCGGAGATGAGATCGTCTACGTGGCCCGTGTTCCGACGCGACGCATCATGACCATCGGCATCACCATCGGCACGCGCTTCCCCGCGCACGCCACGAGCATGGGCCGAGTGCTGCTCGCCGCGCTGCCGGAGGTGCAGCGCGACGAGGTGCTGGCACGGGCGCCGATGGAGGCGCTCACCGAGCGCACGGTGATCGACGCCGACTGCCTCCGCGCCGAACTCGGGCGCGTGCGCGAAGACGGGTGGGCGATCGTCGACGGAGAGCTGGAGATCGGGCTGCGCTCGGCCGCTGCTCCGGTGCGCCGACGGGATGGCTCCGTCGCGGCAGCGGTCAATGTTTCGACGAGCGCGAGTCGGGAGTCACTCGCTCGGCTGCGCGATGAGCACGTGCCGCGCCTGCTCGAGACGACCGCCGCGATCACGGAGGATCTGCGGCACGTCTGAGGGCTCCTCCTGCGCAAGCCGACCGAGCGTGCGACGACCTTCGCGTTCAGCGGCCGCGGCGCATCGCCTGGAATGCGCCGCACGACCAGAGCGCCCACAGCACGAGGAGCGGCTGGAAGACCAGGCGGATCCCGCGCGCCGCGTCGCTCTCAAGACCGAACGCGTCGGTGCGGGTGACGAACTGCGAGATGTTGCCTGGGAACACCGCGACGAAGAAGGCGGCGACCACCCATCCGATCGGCACGCGGAACCGGCCCAGCACGGCGACCGCGCCGCCGAGGGTGATCTCGACGACGCCCGAGGCCACGACCACGAAGTCCTTGTCGGCCGGCACCCAATCCGGTACCTGAGCCTGGAACTCGCGGCGCGCGAATGTCAGGTGCGCGATCCCGGCGAAGAGCAGTGCCGCGCCCAGGAGGACGCGCGCGACGTGCTGGAGCGGGGTGGCGGGCTGCGGCGCGGACATGATCAGTGGGCGTTGCGAACGCGTACGGAGAGGCAGGTGGGGCAGCCCTCGAGCTTCTCGTACTCCGCGAGCGCGACCTCGGTCACCGTGTACCCGAGATCGCGCAGCATCTCGGCGGTCTTCGGAGCGGAGGCGGAGATGATGAGCTCCGACTCGCTCAGACACACGACCGCGGTGCCGTGCGGCTCCGGTACCGGCAGGAACCGGTCGAAGATGTCGGAGTTGTCGACGAAGTCGGGGTAGCCGATCACCGTGCCGTCGGGGAGTGCGGTGACCGCGGTCTTGAGGTGCAGCACCTTCGTGACCGGGACGCCGACGACCTTCGCCCCCAACGGGGCCAGGATGCGGCGCAGCTGCGCGACGCCCTCGGCGTTCGTGCGTCCGCCGCGGCCCACGTAGACCGTATCGCCGATCTTGAGCACGTCGCCGCCGTCGAGTGTGCCGGGCTCGCGAATCTCGGCGATGGGGAGGCCGAGCTCCTCGAGCGCCTTACGGGTGCCCGCGGTCTCGGGCTTGCGGCTGTCGGCGCCGGGGCGCGAGATCACGGCGACGTTGCGGAACATCACCACCGTGTCCTCGACGAACACGGAATCCGGGCAGTCGTCGGCCGCCTCGACCTCGATCGTCTCCCATCCGTGCGCGCGCAGCGCCGCGACATAGCCGTGCCACTCCTCGAGCGCGCGCTCGAGATCGACCGTCACCTTCTCGATGTGGTCGACGATTCCGTCGTCGAGTCTGGGGCTGGGCTGGCGCACGAGGGCGATCTTGGACATGAATGGCATTCCTTCGGGGTCGGATACGGGTCGGTACCAGGCTATCGGGCCGGTCGAGACCGCGGGGCGCCGGAAAACCGCTGCGCATGAGGGCATGTCGCGCTTACACTGACCCCATGGCAGCCGACGCCGCACCCAGGGAGCAGACCGCGTACGCCGCCGCTCGCGTCACCGCGTTCGTCGACGGCGTCGTCGCGATCGCGCTCACGCTCCTGATTCTGCCGCTCATGGAGAGCGTCGGCGAGGTCGCGGGAAACGGTGATGACGCCCTGACCTGGCTCAGCGCGCATTCGGGTCAATTGCTGAGCTTCGTGCTGAGCTTCGTGCTGATCGCGCTGTTCTGGATGATCCACCATCGACTCTTCGCCGACGTCGATCGCGTCACGTCTTCGGTCATGTGGCTGCTCGCGGCCTGGATGCTCACGATCGTGTGGCTTCCCGTGGCCACGGCGATCGCCGGGCGCATGGATGACGGCGATCGGGTTGCCAGAACGCTCTACATCGGCAGCCTGATCCTCACCGCCCTGGCGTCCTTGCTCATCCGCTTGTTCATCCGAGCGCACCCCGCTCTGCACAGTGCGACCCGGAAATCGCTGGCCGAAGGCATCGCACTCGACCTGTCGCTCGTGCTGCTGTTCGGCGTCGCGCTGCTGCTCACACTCACGATTCCTCGAATCGGCTACTGGTCGATGCTCGTGATGCTGCTCTCCGCGCCCGTGCAGGGTCTGCTCACGCGGCTCGCGGGGGCGCGGCCCTAGCGCAATCGGTCATGACCCGCTAAACTTGAGTCATATTCACTCAAGTTTGCGGGAAAGTCCGATCAGCGGTCGATTCTCCCGCAGTCGGTATCGATGCAGAGAGGATCCCAGATGCAGGCAAACTGGACGCCCGCGCAGGGCGAAGGCGAGCAGCAGTCGGCGCTCGAGCAGTTCGGCGTCAACCTGACCGAGGTCGCCCGCTCCGGCAAGCTCGACCCCGTGATCGGTCGAGATTCGGAGATTCGTCGCGTGAGCCAGGTGCTCACCCGTCGCACGAAGAACAATCCCGTGCTGATCGGCGAACCCGGCGTCGGCAAGACTGCTGTGGTCGAGGGCCTCGCGCAGCGCATCATCGCGGGCGACGTCGCCGAATCGCTCAAGGACAAGGAGCTCATCTCCCTCGACATCTCCGCGCTCATCGCAGGTGCGAAGTACCGCGGCGAGTTCGAGGAGCGCATGAAGGCGGTGCTGCAGGAGATCAAGGACTCCGACGGCAAGTTCATCACCTTCATCGACGAGCTGCACACGCTGATGGGTGCCGGTGGCGGCGAATCGTCGGTGGCGGCGTCGCAGATGCTCAAGCCGATGCTCGCCCGAGGCGAGCTGCGTCTCATCGGTGCGACCACGCTCGACGAGTACCGCGAGTACATCGAGAAGGACGCGGCGCTCGAGCGCCGCTTCCAGCAGGTCTACGTGGGCGAGCCGTCGGTGACCGATACTGTGGCGATCCTCCGCGGGCTGAAGGAGCGGTACGAGGCGCACCACAAGGTGACCATCGCGGATTCGGCGCTCGTCGCCGCGGCCGCGCTCTCCGACCGGTACATCACCGCGCGCCAGCTGCCCGACAAGGCGATCGACCTGATCGACGAGGCGGCGAGCCGGCTGCGCATGGAGATCGACTCGGCACCCGTCGAGATCGACGAGCTGCGGCGCGCGGTGGATCGCCTGAAGCTCGAAGAGCTCGCCCTCAAGAAGGAGAAGGACGACGCCTCGAAGGAGCGCCTCGCGAAACTGCGCGACGACCTCGCGGCGAAGCGCACTGAACTGGACGCGCTCGAGGCGCGATGGGAGCGGGAGCGCGACTCCCTGAACCGCGTGGGCGCCCTGCGCGAGAAGCTCGACCAGCTGCGGATGGAGGCCGAGGTCGCGCAGCGCGAGGGCAAGCTCGAGAAGGCGTCCAAGCTGCTGTACGGAGAGATCCCGGTCATTCAGAAGCAGCTGACGGAGGCGGAGGACGCCGAGGCGCAGGGAGCCGTGGGCGACGAGGACCGCATGGTCAACGATCAGGTCACAGACGAAGACATCGCGGGCGTCGTCGCGGCGTGGACGGGCATCCCCGTCGGCCGTCTGCTGCAGGGCGAGACCGAGAAGCTGCTCGCTCTCGAGCACGAACTCGCGAAGCGACTCATCGGCCAGGGCGACGCGGTGCGCGCGGTCGCCGACGCGGTGCGCCGCACGCGCGCCGGGATCGCCGACCCGAATCGCCCGACCGGCTCATTCCTCTTCCTCGGGCCGACGGGCGTCGGGAAGACCGAGCTCGCGAAGGCGCTCGCCGAGTTCCTCTTCGACGACGAGCACGCCATGGTGCGCATCGACATGTCGGAGTACGGGGAGAAGCACTCCGTCTCACGGCTCGTCGGCGCTCCTCCCGGATACGTCGGGTACGAGCAGGGCGGCCAGCTCACCGAGACCGTGCGTCGCCGGCCTTACTCGGTCGTGCTGCTCGACGAGGTCGAGAAGGCGCATCCCGAGGTCTTCGACGTGCTGCTGCAGGTGCTCGACGACGGGCGCCTGACCGACGGGCAGGGCCGCACGGTCGACTTCCGCAACGTCATCCTGATCCTCACCTCGAATCTCGGCAGCCAGTACCTGATCGACCCCGACATGGCGTGGGGCGAGAAGGAGAGCGCCGTGCGGGAGACCGTGCGGCGCGCGTTCAAGCCGGAGTTCATCAACCGCCTCGACGAGATGGTGATCTTCCACCCGCTCAGCGAGGCCGACCTGGCGCAGATCGTGGAGCTCTCCATCGACCGGCTGCAGGTGCGCCTGGCGGATCGGCGCCTCACGCTCGCGGTCACCCCGGATGCGCGCAGCTGGCTCGCATCGCGCGGCTACGACCCGATCTACGGGGCGCGCCCGCTGCGACGGCTCATGCAGAAGGAGATCGACGATCGGCTCGCCCGCGCGATCCTGTCGGGCGAGGTGCGCGACGGTTCGGCCGTGCGCGTCGATGTGGCGAGCGATGGCGACGCGCTGGAGCTCTCGGTGATGCCGGGGGCGTAAGGTACGTTGATCTGCGGGGCGTCTCAATAACCGAGGCGCCCCCGCAGATCGTTGAGGGCCTGGGAAGAGCGGAGCGCAGTGTCCGGGCCGACGGCGGAGACGCCCTGTACGAGCACGTCGCCCGTGAGAATACCGGCGATGCCCTCCGCGGTGAGGCCCGTCGGAGTGTGCGGCGCGGTGAGCGCTGCGGTGACGCGTGCTCCGAGCTGCTCGTGCAGCTCGTCCGTGATGAGAAGCACGTTGGCTCCCACGAGTTGAGCCTGGTCGAGCAGAGCCTCGATGTCGCGCGTGACGCGTCCCGGTGCGAAGATCACCAGCAGATCGCGCGAGCCGAGGCTCATCGCCTCGTCGGCGAGCCTGAAACCGTCGGTCGCGAGTCTCCGCGTGCCGACCCCGATACGGCGCAGGCGCAGAGCGAGGTGGTCAGCTGCGATGCCCGACGCGCCAAGCCCGTAGCAGAACACGGCGTCAGCGTGCACGATGAGGTTGACCGCGGTCGAGTACTGGGCGTCGCTGTTCGCACGGCTTGCGAGTGCCACCAGATCCTGCGCCTCGCTCCAGATTTCGCGCTGGATCTGGCCGAGGTCCTGCCCGAGGTGCTCGAGGCGGCTGCGGAGTCTGATCTCGGGCGCGACGCTGGAGCTGAAGGGTGCCGCGACCTCCTGCTTGAGCTCCGAGAGGCCGGCATAGCCGAGCGTCTGCAGTGTCCGCACAACCGACGCGTTCGAGGTCTTGCTCTGAGCACCGAGTTCGGCGGCGCTTGCATAAAGCAGCCGCTCCGCCGACATCGCGGTGAGTACGCGACTCACCGCGCGCTCCGATTTGGCGAGGCCATCCCAGCGCTCCGCGATGCGTTCCCTGAGGCGCATCAGTGCCCGGTTCTCCGTATCACTTGTTACAAACGGTTCCATTGATGTATTGTTCTGTCCTAAAGATGGTAATTCCGTAATGGATGTTCCACTCATCATTCTCCCGGGAGCGGGAGAGCGCAAGCGGGATCGCCGGAGAACGGTGGTCGGATAAGGGGTCAGGATGGGCGCAGCAACCGGCATTCGAGTGCTGGAGGTGAGCGGAACGCCGCGTGAACGCGGCCGCCAGTACGGAGCCGGAGCGAGCGACCTCATCGCAGCAGCCGTCGGATACTACTCGGAAGCGCTCACGCAGCAGACCGGGATGACCTGGGCCGAGATCACCGCATCCGCGGCCCAGTGGCTGCCGGTATCGGAGCGGTTGGCACCCCACTTGGTCGAGGAGATGCGAGGCATCGCGGAAGGGGCGGGCGTCTCCTTCCTCGAGATCGTGACGCTCAATGTGCGCGGAGAGTTCGTCTACGACCATCAGGCGCGCAGCGCGGTGTCCGCAACGGCCGACGACGAACGTGACGCTGTCGACGGCTGCACGTCGTTCTTCCTCACCGGGCAGGCGAGTGGAACCGGGCACACACTCGTCGGCCAGAACTGGGACTGGCGCACGCTGACCGCTGGCACCACCCTCGTGCTCCGCATCGTGCAGGATCCCTTGCCCACCGTCATCATGCAGCTCGAAGCAGGCCAAGTCGGTCGGCACGGCGCGAACTCCGCAGGGATCGCGCTGAACGCCAACGGCCTCGGCGGTAGTTTCGGCAGCGAGATCGGCCTCCCGCAGACGATCATCCGCCGCCTCGCGCTTGACCGGCACGACCTCGCAGCCGCATTGAAGATACTGGTGAAGACGCGCCCCCACATCGCGAGTAACGCCCTGCTCGCCCACCAGAGCGGATACGGGATCGACCTCGAGACCACGCCGCACGGCGTCGACTGGATCTTCCCCGACGCGCAGGGCGTGATCGCGCATACCAACCATTTCCAGGCCTCGGTGCCGCCCCAGCTCGCCGGGCACTACCGACCCGTTTCTGCTGATTCACTGCTGCGCCTGCCGCGGGTGGAAGCTGGCCTCGACCGCGTGGCCACGGCGCGAGACGCCGACGAGAGCCTGGCACTCGTGCGTGCGGCGATGTCGGATCACCTCGGATACCCCGAGGGTGTCTGCACGCACCCCGACCCGAGCTCCCCCCGCCTGAAGCAGTGGTCGACGCTGCTGTCGAGTTGCGTCGACCTCACCACCGGTGAGTACCGTGTGGCGCCCGGCTTCCCGTGCGAGACCGAGTACGAACTGCTTCCCTGGAACCTGTACGACGGGCCCGGTGGCTCGGAGCACGACGAGACGCCCGAATTCCGCATGCACCACATCGCTGTAGACCAGCACTGACGCTGAGAAGGAGACATTTCAATGAAGAAATCACTGCAAATGGGAACCCGCGTGGCCCTCGGGCTGAGCGCGGCTGCCGCGCTCGCGCTGACCGGTTGCTCGGGCTCGGGCGAATCCTCCGCTGAATCAGCTCCGCTCGAAGCCCCTTTCGGCGACACGACGCCCGCCGCGGCGGGCCCGATTGATTCCGTCACCTGGATGCTGGGCAGCGAGCCCACCACCATGGATTCCGACATCGACGCCACCACCGCCGACGACACCGTGCTCGCGAACGTCTGCGACCGGCTCATGCAGGTGCAGCCCGATCTGACGCTCGGCAACGGCATCGCGTCCGAAGCGGAGTGGGTCGATGACACGCACGTCGTGTTCACGATCCGACAGGATGCGACCTTCCACGACGGGAGCCAGGTCTCGACCGGCGACGTGCTCTGGAGCATGCAGCGACATGCTGCAGAGGGCGCAGCGGAATCCGACGAATATCAGAACGTCGTTTCGATGGAGCAGACCAGTGACGACCAGATCACGGTGACGATGACGCAGCCAGACGCGATTTTCCTGCAAGCGATGGCCGGCGACGGCGGGATCGTGTGGAATCCACGCGTGATCGAGGCCGAGGGCGATGACTTCGGCGGACCCGGCTCCGCTTCAGCGTGCAGCGGCCCCTACCAGATCACCGCGTGGGAGCCGGGATCCCAGCTCACGATCGAGAAGTTCGACGGATACTGGAACACCGACATCGATGCGAGCGCCGAGCAGGTCGTCTTCCGCTGGGCAGACGAATCGGCTATCGCCAACAGCCTCACGGCAGGAGAAGCGCAGGGCGCGTACCTGGAGAACGCCGGATCGGCTGCCGCCTTCGCGCAGAGCGCCGACGTCTCGGTCTTCCAGGGGCCCTCGACGAACGCGTGGGTGCTCGAGACGACCGACCGAGGGATCTTGACCGAAACCGATGTGCGAAGGGCGCTCTCCCTCGCCCTCGACCGTGAGGGCATCGCAGCCGCGGCCTTCGGTGGATTGGCGCAACCGTGGAAGACCCCGGTGGGTGCAGGAGCCTGGGGGTACGAGGTCGAGGCGTTCAAAGCGGCGTTCGACGAGCTCGACGGCGCGCCCGCCAAACCCGATGCAGGTGATCTCGCGCAGGCCGAGCAGCTCATCACTGACGCTGGCGTCGCAGGCGAACAGGTCGTCATCGCATCGAACGGGTCCTCCTCGCATAATGTGATCGCCAACGCCCTGGTCGCCGCGGCGAAGAGCATCGGGCTCGAGGCGGAGATCCTCGTGGTGCCGCAGGCGCAGTACGGCGACTTCTACTCCGACGCGGAGCTCCGAGGCCAAGCAGATCTCTGGCCTGACGAGTACTACATCTCGAAGAACGACCCGCTCGGCTTCTACAAGAACGGCAAATCGGATGCGAGCGTGAACTTCGGCGTCTTTCAGGATCCCGAGTACGACCGGATCGTCGACGAGGCGTACGCCGCGACCGACGATGCCGAGCGCGCCGAGCTCACCATCGACCTGCAGCAACGATGGGTCGAGAACGCCGTTTGGATTCCGGTCGTCGCCACGCCATCCACGCTGGTGATGTCTGACGCGGTGACCGGAGTACCGTCCTCGGCGGCCTTCATCTACTACCCGTGGGCCGCCGACCTCGGAACGGCGGAGGGCTGATCCTGATGGTCCGCGCCCTGCGACGGGTCGGCGGCATGCTGCTGACCCTCGTGATCGCCTCCTTCATCATCTTCGCCGCGATGTACGCGGCGCCGGGCGATCCCGTCACCTTCCTCATCGGCAATCCTGAGAACCTCACCCCAGAACGCATCGCGAGCGTTCGAGCCCAGTACCACCTCGACGAGCCGCTGCTCGCGCAGTACTGGCACTGGGCGTCGGGCGTCGTCACCGGCGACTTCGGCCGCTCGTTCCAATATCACCAGCCGGTCGGCGAAATCCTCGCCGCGCGCGTGCCGATCACGCTCTCGCTCGTCGCGTACGCGTCGATCCTGCTCGCCATCGGCGGTATCGGGCTCGGCGTGCTCGCCGCGGTGCGCCGCGGAAAGCCCATTGATACCGCGATCGTCGGCGGTACGACCCTTGCCGCGAGCATCCCATCGTTCGTGCTCGGCATCGCGCTGGTGGCGCTCTTCGCCGTGCAACTGCGCTGGTTCCCGGTCGCGGGAGCGGGATCGGGCGGTGTCGAACGCGTCTGGGCGCTCACGCTGCCCGCCCTCACGCTCGCGATCGGCGCACTCGCCATCGTGAGCCGCGTCACCCGCCAGTCGATGATCGAGCAGCTTTCGTCGGAGCACGTCGAGGCGGCACGGGCGACGGGACTCGCGGAGCGCTTCATCGTGCGAGACCACGTGCTGCGCGGCTCGTGGGGGCCGATCATCACGATGGTCGCGCTCGTCATCGCCAGCATGATTGCGGGGACGGTAGCGGTGGAGACCGTCTTCGGCATCTCAGGCGTCGGCTCGCTGCTCGTCGACGCGATCAACACCCATGACTTCCCCGTCGTGCAGTCCGTGCTGCTCTTCATGGTCATCGCGTACATGGTCGTGACGACGATCGTCGACCTGCTGCTGCCCGTGCTCGACCCTCGCATCAATCGAACGGCGGTGTCCGCATGACCGCACTGATTCTTCCGCGACTGCAGAGCAAACGACGGCGCAGCACTGCGCTCGGCACGTGGGTCTCCGCAGCTCTTCTCGCGCTCGTGGCCTTGGCCGCTCTGCTCGGCCCCGTACTCACTCCCTACGACGCCGACGAAATCGACTTCGCCGCGATCTGGGCCGGGCCAGGTGGCGGTCACCTGCTCGGCACCGACCAGCTCGGGCGCGACCTGTTCTCCCGTCTGCTCATCGGGGCCGGTGAGACGCTCATCGGGCCGATACTCCTCTTGGTGCTGGCCACGGTGCTCGGCGTCACCATCGGTGTAGTCGCCGCGTGGCGGGGCGGCTGGGTCGACACGCTCCTCGCCCGCATCACCGATGTCATGTTCGCCTTCCCCGGCCTACTCTTCGTTGTGCTGGTCATCGCCGTTTTCGGCAAAGGGCCGGTGACGGCGATCTTCGCCCTCGCCCTCGCGTACGCTCCTGTGATCGCGAAGTACACTCGCAGCCTCGCCCTGAGCGAGATCGCGCGCCCGTACGTGGACGCCTACCGGGTACAGGGCATGGGCGGGATCAGCATCTGCCTCCGCGCCATCGTGCCGAATCTGCTCCCAGCGCTCGTCGGCTACCTCGTCGTGCTCTTCGGGGAAGCGCTCATGAGTCTCGCAACGCTCAGCTTCCTCGGGTTCGGTGCGCAGCCGCCCAGCTCGGAGTGGGGGCTGATGGTCCAAGAAGGGCAGGCGGGCATCATCCAGGGTCACTTCCTGCCCACGCTCATCCCCGGCGCCGCCATCGCCCTCGTAGTGATCGCCGTCAACATCATCGGCGTGCGTGTCGCCGACCGACTGCTCGCGAAAGGGTGAGCCGCATGCTCTTGGAAATCGAACAGCTGCACCTCTCGTTCGTCGCGGGCGACACTCCAGCTCATATTCTCACCGGCATCGACGTGGACATAGCACCCGGCGAGCTCATCGGGCTCGTCGGTGAATCCGGGTCGGGCAAGTCGACGACGGTGCGCGCCGCGCTCCGGCTCTACGGCGACGAGGCGGAGATCTACGGCCGCATTCTGCTGGATGGCGTCGACATGGTGCAGGCGGATGCGACGGAGCAGCGTCGCGTGCGGGCGTCATCGGTCGCGCTCGTGCAGCAGGATCCGCGAGCGGCGCTCAACCCAGTGCGCCGCATCGGGGATTCGCTCGCCGAGCGACTGGTCAAGGTGCACGGAATGCGTCGGGCCGAAGCCGACCAGCGCATCCTGTCGCTGCTCACCGAGGTCGGACTCACGCACCCTGAACGCCGGATGCGGCAGTACCCGCACGAACTCTCGGGCGGAATGCTGCAGCGCGTCGTCATCGCGGGAGCGCTGAGCACGGATCCGAAGCTCATCCTCGCCGACGAGGCAACGAGCGCGCTCGATGTGACGACGCAGGCCGAGATCATCGCGATGTTCCAACGCCAGATCCGCGAACGCGGGCTCGGCATGCTCTTCATCACGCACGACCTGCATCTCGCAGGAGCGATCTGCGACCGGATCCACGTGCTGCAGCGCGGAGAGATCGTCGAAACGCTGCAGCGTCCCGGTCTGTTCGACGCTGCATCGCACCCGTACACGCGCACGCTCATCGAGTCTGCGCCCGCTCTCGCTCGGAAGGGGCGCTCATGAGTCTCGTCGAAGTCGATGCCCTGCATCGAGTATTCCGCATGGCCCGCCGCACCGAGGGCGTGACGGCCGTGAACCGAGTCTCGTTCAGCATCGGCGCCGGAGAAGCGGTGGGGCTCGTCGGCGAGTCGGGATCGGGCAAATCGACGATCGCGAGGATTCTCGTGGGGCTGGAACGCGCCGATTCCGGCACGGCCACCATCGAAGGTCTCGACTGCCTGTCCCCCGCTCGCGGTCGCGCCGCGCGACTGCGTCGAGCACGGGCGGTGCAGATGGTCTTCCAGGATCCGAACGGGTCGCTGGACCGGCGGTTGCCGATCGGTGAGATGCTGCAGCGCACGCTCCGGATGCATGGACGTTCAGCTTCGGCGGTCGCCGCGCGTGCCGAGGCGCTGCGGCTCCTCGATCAAGTGCGGTTGAGCGAACGTCACGCGGCAGCGAAGCCGCACGAGCTCTCAGGTGGCCAACGTCAGCGGGCGGCGATCGCCCGCGCGCTCGCCGTGCAACCGAAACTGGTCGTGCTCGATGAAGCGGTCTCCGCTCTCGACGTCTCGGTCCAGGCTCAGGTGCTCGATCTGCTGGCCGAGATTCAGCGGGATTCCGGGGTCAGCTACCTCTTCGTGAGCCACGATCTCGCCGTGGTGCAGCAGCTGTGCCAGCGCACGCTCGTGCTGTTTCGCGGGGCGATCGTGGAGCAGGGCGTCACCGAGCAGGTGCTCGAGGACTCGCAGCACCCGTATACGCAACTCCTCATCGCGTCCACTCCCGGCGCCGATTGGGATCCGGAGCGCGTGGTGCGCGATCGCATGACGTTCACACAACGCATGGCGGTGCTGTCAGAGGAGTGACGCGTATGGGGCGGACGCCGTACGGGCGTGCGCCCCGATCACTCCCGATCGAGGCGCACGCCCGCGAGCGCGATGCCTGCGGCGAGCGCTCCGAGTGCCCCGACCGCCATATCGCTGATCGTGTCGTGGTACTCCACGAAGATGTCATCGCTGATGAAGACGAAGCCCGCCCACTCGATCATCTCCCAGACCGCCCCGAGCGCCAGTCCGAGCACGGGATACAGCACGATCGGCACGCGCTTGCTGAAGCCCGGGGAAGACGTTGCCGGCACGATGCTCCAGTGCCCGAGCAGCAGATAGGCCATCGGAACGAGCGCGCCCATGCAGACCACGTGCATGACGATGTCCCAGCCGTCGACCGTGCGATAGAGATCCACCACATTGCTCCACGCGGCGAGCAGCACGATGATCGAGAACGGAATGTCGAACGCGGCCCGCGCCCCGAGAAAGCGCGGCGCGACGAGCGCGGGCAGGGTCAGCGCCAGAATGCCGGCATCGGTGGGCTCGAGCCGGATCGCGGCGAAGACGACGCCGAGCAGCCCGGCGATGCGCAGCGCGTCGGCCAGATACTCGGCGAAGCTACTCGGAGGCCGGAGGAAGTTCTCTTTCATGCGTGGGCGGAGCCTTTCGGGAGGTGCACCTCGGCGAGCACGGGCAGGTGATCCGACGGCCAGCCGCCCAGCACGGGGTCGGCGATGATCCGGGCGCGATCCACCGCGATGTCAGCAGTGGTCACGATCCAGTCGAGCCGACGGCCCGGGCGCGGGGTGCGATAGTTCGCGTACGTGGCGTACTCGGGTGAGCGCCGCTCGCGTGCGGCGTGCCACGCGTCGCGCAGCGCATCCCCGGCGAGCAGGGCGGCGAGGGCCGACGAGCCCGGTCCGGTGTTGAAATCGCCGGTGAGGATCGCGGGGCCGGGTTCCGAGGCGATCATGTCGCGCAGGTGCTCGAGCGAGCGCTGCCGCGAGCGGGCGCTCAGCGGGTCGAGGTGCGTGTTGATGCAGCGGAATTCCACTGCGCTGGCCCGGTCGCGGAACCGCGCGTCGACCGCGATGCGGGGGAAGAGGTTGCCCCAGCTGCGCGAGCCGGCTCGGGTCGGGGTGTCGGAGAGCGCGAACTGCCGCCAGTCGAGCAGTTCGAGCCTGGTTCGGTCGTAGAACACGGGACAGCCCTCGCCGCCGCCGTCCGCAGCTCGGCCGTGCCCGACGAAGCGGTATCGCTCGCCGAGCGACTCCTGCACCCATCTCGTCTGGCTCGGCAGTGCCTCCTGCACGCCGAGCACGTGCGGGCCGGAGCCTCGGAGCTGCTGCCGCAGTCGATCGCGGCGCAGCTCCCAGCGGTCCGCGGGTCGAATCGCCCAGGGGTCTATGCGGCGACGGATGTTGGCGGTCATCACCCGGAGCTCGGTCACGATCGCGCCCTCCGAGGCGTCGGCACGCCCAATCGGTGCAGCACGCGGCGCAACGCCAGGCGGATCCACCGCACCGACGGGAAGTCGGCGGGCCAGTGCATGAGCACGGTGCGGAACGCCCATGCGGTGCGCCTGGCGAACCCGCCCACCGACGACAGCGGGCGCATCGACATGCCCATGACAGCGGCGCGCACGCGACGAATGCGATGCCGTTCGCCGAAGTGGTAGGCGAGGTCGAGGTCGTCATGGATGTCCGAGCGCAGATGCACCTCGTCGCGCACCGCGAGCCAGGCCGAGCGGCGGAAGCCCAGATTCGAGCCGAATACCGGAGTATGGCCGAGCGCCGGAGCGGTGGTCGCCACGTACATGCCGAGGTAGATCGCGGCCGCGACCCGGCGCAGTGGTCTCGGGCCGTCGATGAAGTGGGCGCTCCCCGTCACCACGGCGACGTCGGGCCGGGCGTCCAGCACTGCGGCGAGGGCCGCGATCCACGTCGCATCCGGCACGCAGTCCGCGTCGAGACGGAGCACGTAGTCGCTCGTCGCCACGTTGTAACCGGTGGCGCTCGCCGCAGGGATCCCCGGCGTTTCGCACGGGATGACGGCCGCCCCGGCCTCGCGAGCCACCCGCGCCGAATCATCACGGGAATTGTTGTCGACGACGATGAGCTCGTCGGGCGCGCGTGTCTGCGCGGCGAGCGCGGCGAGGCACCATCGCAGCAACTCGGCGTCGTCCTTCACGGGGATCACGACGGAGACGGTCGAGTGATGCACCCCGTTCACGCGCCACCCCCAGGCCCTCTGCTCGTCCTTTCAGCGTAGCGGCCTGGGCCGTCTCGCCCGCGCTCGGCTTCGCGCAGGGCGGCGAGCGGACGGGGGGCGAGCGGGCGGTGGCCGGGTGTCAGCGGAGCACTCGTACCGTGCACCGCGAATGCCGGCAACCCCGTGCGGAGATGCGCGGAACCGCCCTAACCTACTGCGTATGGTCGCCGAGAAGCGGAAACGGGTGGTCGTCGTCGGAGGCGCTGCGAGGGATCTCGCGCTCGGCGTCGCAGACATGCCGGAGGCGAATGGGACGGCGCCCGTTTCTCGCAGGAAGGAGCGGCTGGGCGGCAAGGGGGCGAACATCGCGGCCGACGTTCGGCAGCTGAACCCGGACTGCGCGGTGTCGCTGATCGCGGTGCTCGGGTCGGACCGCGCCGGTGACGCGGTACACGAGGACGCGCTCGACCTGCGCATCGACATGGCGTCGATGCAGCGCCGCGGTCGGACGGCGCTCATGATCGATGTGGTAACCGAGTCGGGGGAGCGCCGCGTGTTCGAGCACACGCCCCCGGAGGCGAGACTCACGGTCGAGGACGTGACCGCGGCGGAGACGATGCTCTCGGAAGCCCGAATCGTCGTGCTGCAACTGCATCAGCCCGCCGAGGCGCTCGTGCGCGCCGCCGAACTCGCGCCCGACGCTGTGATCGTGCTCGACGGCGGGGCCGACGGCGCCGATGCCGAGCGGTTGCTCTCGTTAGCGCACGTCGTGCGCGCGAACGCCGAGGAAGCCGAGATGCTCGCGAGGCGTTCGATCTCGGACATGAACGACGCGATGCGATCCGCCGCGGAGCTGCTGGACCGGGGCCCCGATGTCGTGTGCCTCGCAGTCTCAGGGTCGGGGGATCTCGTGGCGTGGCAGGGCGGATCGCAGTTCTTCCCGTTCGGCGAAACCTCGATCGTCGACCGCACCGGCGCCGGAGACGCCTATGTGGCTGGGCTCGTGACCGGCTTGCTTCGAGGGGAGACCCCGCCGCAGCTCGGCGAGCGGGCGTCTTCGGCGGCTGCGATCGCGGTGCAGCAGTTCGGCGGATTCACGCGGTTCGCGTGAGGCGTTCATCTCCGGCCGAGAGAGCGGCATCCGTGTACCGACGGGCTGATGCATTGGGCGTCCGCGACGAAGTCCTGCCGGCCGCTCGCATGGCGGCCTCCCAGCGCTCCTGACGCTCGCGCGCCATCTTCGCCAGGACCTCCCGCTGCTCCTCCGTCGGCAGCTCCGAAAACGGGTGTTCTGCGTACTCGATAGCCATGCGCTTGTTCAGCCTTTCCTGCAGTTCGATTAGAGCAATATGCGGAGCGTGCGGCATGAGGTTCATAGTCGGTTTCACGGTTTCTCTCGTTCTGGGCTTCTATGTTC
This sequence comes from Leucobacter sp. USCH14, assembly GCF_037619215.1. Lineage (NCBI taxonomy): Bacteria > Bacillati > Actinomycetota > Actinomycetes > Micrococcales > Microbacteriaceae > Leucobacter > Leucobacter sp. USCH14. Next base: position 28,082 of record NZ_JAQPZP010000014.1, on the reverse strand, counting down.
GCCCGCCTGCGAGGAATCCGAGGAGTCCTGGCGCGGAACCGTGGGTCAGCGTATAATCGCGGGCCCGTAATTGCGCGGGGTGGGAGCAGGTCGGAGGGCGCAGATCGGACGCGTCGCACTCCGTCACATCGGAATGCGCACGGAGCGCGCGCTGTTAGCGTCGAGTGAACGCACCGCAGGGTGGCACGAATCGCGAAGGAGAGCTCATGACCCAGGCTGGACAGACCGCACGGACGCGCATCGGATCCTCCAATATCGACATCGCACCGCTTGCGCTTGGAGGCAATGTCTTCGGGTGGACGGCGGACCGCTCCACCTCGTTCGAAGTGCTCGACGCGTTCGTCGCCGGCGGCGGGGATTTCGTCGACACGGCGGACGGGTATTCGGCGTGGGCTCCGGGCAACTCGGGGGGCGAATCCGAGACCATCATCGGCGAGTGGTTCGCCGAACGCGGCAACCGGGATGCGGTGGTGCTCGCGACGAAGGTGTCCACGCACCCTGAGTACTCGGGCCTCGCCCCCGCGAACGTGCGCGCGGCTGCCGACGCCTCGCTGACGCGTCTGCATACGGATCGCATCGACCTCTACTACGCGCACTTCGACGACGCCGACACGCCTCTCGAGGAGACGGTCGCCGCGTTCTCGGAGCTCGTCGACGCGGGCAAGGTGCGGGCGATCGGCGTTTCGAACTACACGGCCGAGCGGGTCGCCGAGTGGTTCCGGATCGCGCGAGACGGCGGCTACCACCTGCCCGTGGCGCTGCAGCCGCACTACAACCTGGTCGAGCGCGACTTCGAGACGAACGGCCTGCGCGCCGTCGCAGAGCAGGAGGAGCTGGCGGTCTTCCCGTACTTCTCGCTGGCCAAGGGGTTCCTCGCCGGGAAGTACCGCGACGTCGACGACGCGACCGCCGAGGGTGCGAGCCCCCGCGCCGGCGAGGCCTCGCAGTACCTCGATGATCGGGGACGTGCCGTGCTGGCCGCGCTGGATGCCGCAGCGGACGCTCATGACGCACCGGTGGCCGCGGTATCTCTCGCCTGGCTGCGCCAGCAGCCCACGGTCGCCGCACCGATCGCGAGTGCGCGCAACCTCGAGCAGCTGCCCTCGCTGCTCGCCTCGCTCTCGCTGGAGCTGACGGCGGACGAGCTCGCGAGCATCACCGCGGCCTCGGCGTAAGCGAGATCGCCCGAGCGCGGGCGCGACGAGCCCGGTAGTGTGAGCGGCATGCGCACGTTCACACTGCCGGGCACCGATCTGACCGTTTCCGACGTCGTGCTGGGGCTGATGCGGATCCAGGGCAAATCGGACGACGAGGTGCGCACGCTGGTCAGCGCTGCGCGCGACGCGGGGATCAACTTCCTCGACCACGCCGACATCTACGGCGATCCGTTGCACGGCTGCGAGCGCCGCTTCGCCGAGGCGCTGCGGCTCACGCCCTCGGAGCGCGAGCAGTGGGTGATCCAGTCCAAGGCCGGCATCGTGAAAGACGGCCCGTACTTCGATTTCTCGTACACGCACCTCATGGAGTCGGTGCACGGATCGCTCGAGGCGCTCGGAACGGAGTACCTCGACATCCTGCTGCTGCATCGCCCCGACGCGCTCGTCGAGCCCGAGGAGGTCGCGCGGGCGTTCGACGAGCTCTCGGCGTCGGGCAAGGTGCGCGCTTTCGGCGTCTCGAACCACACGCCGCGCCAGATCGATCTGCTGCGGCGGTACGTGACGCAGCCGCTCGTCGCGAACCAGCTGCAGCTCTCGATCACGCACTCGCCGATCATCGCTCAGGGCATCGCCGCCAACATGCAGGGGCTTCCGCAGTCGGTCACACGTGATGACGGCGTGCTCGACTACTGCAGGCTCCACGACATCACGGTGCAGGCGTGGTCGCCGTTCCAGGCGAACTTCTTCGACGGGCCCTTCCTCGGGTCGGATCGCTATCCCGAGCTCAACGCGGTCATCGACCGCCTGGCCGCCCAGTACGGGGTTCCCGCCGAGGCGATCGCGGTCGCCTGGATCACGCGCCACCCGGCACGCATGCAGGTCGTGCTCGGCACCACCTCACCCGACCGCGTCACAGCTGCCGCGCAGGGCTCGGACATCACGCTGACCCGCGCCGAGTGGTACGAGCTCTTCCGTGCGGCCGGGTACACCGTCCCGTAGCCGAACTCCCTACCCGCCGAGGGCGGCGGCGATCCGCTCCGGTGCGAGCGCGGCGTCGATCGCGAGCTGCGCGGCGCCGAAGATCGCGGCGTTGCCCGCAGCGAGCGACGGAGCGATCGTCAGCTGCTCCGTGGAGAGCGGGATCGACCGCGCGTACACGACCTCGCGCACTCCGGCGACGAGGTGCTCCGCCGCCTGCGCCATGGTGCCGCCGATGACGATCGCCGACGGGTTCATGATGGAGACGCACGCGGTCAGCACCTCGCCGATGTCGCGCCCCGCCTGGCGAATCTGCTGGATCGCGTGCACGTCGCCGGCCTTCGCGAGCGCGACGACCTCGCTGGGGCGGTGCAGGGCGCGCTCCGGCGTGCTCAGCGCGCGGGCGAGCGCGCGCCCCGACGCGACGGCTTCGAGGCAGCCCCGATTGCCGCACGGGCAGGGCGTGTCGGCGGCGCGCGCGAGCGCGATATGGCCGATGTCGCCCGCGGCGCCATTGGCGCCGCGGCGGAGGGATCCGCCCGAGACGATCCCCGCCCCGATGCCGCTGGCGACCTTCACGAAGATCAGGTCGGTGACCCCGTTCCACGCGGTCGCGAGTTCGCCGAGTGCCATGATGTTGACGTCGTTGTCGACGAGTACCGGCGCGTCGATGCGGGCGCGGATGGCGGATGGGATGTCGAAGCGGTCCCACCCCGGCATGATCGGGGGGTTGATGGGGCGCCCGGTGGAGAACTCGACGGGGCCGGGAACGCCGATGCCCACGCCCGCGACCCGCGACAGGTCGAAGCCGAGGTCGGGCAGCAGCTCCTCAGCGGAGTCGAGGATCCAGGAGATCGCCGACTCGGGCCCGGAGGAGATCTCTCGCGGCGCCGATGTCTCTGCGAGCAGTTCGCCGCGCAGGTCGGTGACCGCGACACGCGCGTGCAGTGCGCCGAGATCTGCGGCGAGTACGACCCGGGCGCGCGGGTTGAAGGCGAGCTGAGCCGACGGGCGCCCGCCGGTGGAGGCGGCGTCGGCGACGGGGGCGATGAGGCCGAGGTCGATGAGCTGGTCGATGCGCTGCGCGACGGTGGGCCGTGAGAGCCCCGTGAGCTGAGCGAGATGCGCGCGCGTTCGCGGTTCGCCGTCGCGGAACAGCTGGAGCAGCCCGCCTGCGGAGGAGGCGCCGGGCTCGGGGGGCGCGGATGTCACGGTCACACTTTCAGTAAAGCACAGGTCCAACTTCGGTAACGGTTTGATTACTTATGAAGAATACTTGACAAAAGTACCGAGCCCGGAAACACAATGGACGCATGTCCCCGCAGACGATGGAGTCTCGCCGGGCACCGAGCGTCGCAATGCTCGGTGCCGGGTTCATGGCTCGCACCCACACCCACGCCGCCCGTCTCGTCGGCGCGCGCCTCGCGTCCCTCGCAGCGTCGAACCGCGAGAGCTCGGAGCGCGCCGCCGCCGCGCTCGGCTACGAGCAGGCGACGAGCGCTGAGCAGCTGCTCGCAGAGGCCCATGACGTCGTGCACGTCTGCACGCCGAACGCGAGCCACGTTGACTTCGCGCGGTCCGCACTCCGCTCGGGGTCGAACGTGATCTGCGAGAAGCCGCTCGCCACCTCGGCCGCGGACGCGCGCGAACTCGTCGAGCTCGCCGAGTCCGAACGCCTGGTCGGGGCAGTGCCCTTCGTGTACCGGTATCACCCGATGGTGCGCGAGGCGCGGGCCCGCATCGCGCGCTCGGCTCCCGGCGCAGTCGTCACGATCTCGGGTCAGTACCTGCAGGACTGGCTGCTCGGCGCTCAGGACGACAACTGGCGCGTGGCCGCAGAGGCGGGCGGTCCGTCGAGGGCCTTCGCCGACATCGGCTCCCACCTCGTCGACCTCGTGGAGTTCGTGAGCGGCGATCGCATCTCGCGCCTCGTCGCGACGACGCGCACCGTGCACGCCGAGCGCAATGGACAGCAGGTGAGTACGGAGGACGCGGTGGCGCTGACCCTCGAACTCGCCGGCGGGGGCATCGGATCGCTGCTCGTCTCCCAGGTCGCCCCCGGGCGCAAGAACGGCCTGGTGCTGGAGATCGCGGGAGCCGACGAGAGCGTGCGCTTCGAGCAGGAGGATCCGGAGCAGCTCTGGGTCGGGCGGCGCGATCAGTCACTGCTGCTGCGCCGGGACCCCGAGACGCTCTCGGCCGACGCGGCGCGGCTCTCGACGGTGCCCGCCGGCCACGCGCAGGGGTATCAGGACGCGTTCAACGCCTTCGTCGCCGACGCCTACGCCGCGACCGCGGGAGAGCGGCCCGAAGGGCTCCCCACATTCGCCGACGGGTATCGCGCGGCTCAGATCACCGACGCTGTGCTCGCCTCGGCGCGCGAGGGCCGCTGGGTGGAGGTGGGCGACGCATGGGCATGAACGACGCACCGATCCTGTCGGTCTCGGGCATCCGCAAGCAGTTCTTCGGCAACGAGGTGCTGCACGGCATCTCGCTCGATCTCGTGCCGGGCACCGTGCACGGGCTCGTCGGGGAGAACGGCGCCGGCAAGTCGACCCTGATGAAGATCGTCGCAGGGGTCTACCGGCGCGACGGCGGTGACGTGCGGCTCGACGGAGCAAGCGTCGACTTCGCCCACCCCGTCGAGGCTGCCGCTGCCGGCGTGGCCACCGTCTTCCAGGAGTTCAATCTGCTCTCCGACCGAACCGTCGCGCAGAACGTCTTCCTCGGCCGCGAGCCCCGCCGCCGCGGCCTCATCGACACCGCAGCGATGCGGCGCGCGACTGCAGAGCTGCTCGACGAGCTCGGCATCACGGGCATCGATCCGAACGCGCAGGTCGGCACGCTCACGGTCGCCGAGCAGCAGATTGTCGAGATCGTGAAGGCGCTCTCGGTCGAGGCGCGGGTCATCTCGATGGACGAGCCGACGGCGGCGCTCGCCGATCACGAGGTCGCGATCCTCTACCGCGTGATTCGGCGGCTTCGCGACCGGGGCGTCGCGATCCTGTACGTCTCCCACCGGCTCAAGGAGATCTTCGATCTCTGCGACACCATCACCGTGATGAAGGACGGGTCGCTGGTGTCGAGCGACCCGGTCGGGGCGCTGGATCAGCCGACGCTCGTGCGACGCATGGTCGGTCGGCCCATCAGCGCATTCTTCCCCGACCCGGTGCCCGGCACCGAGACCGGCGAGGTCGTCGTGCACGTGCGCGGCGGCGGGAACACGCAGCTCGACGGCATCGACCTCGACGTGCGCGCCGGCGAAGTGGTGGGCCTCTCCGGGCTGCAGGGCTCGGGACGCACCGAGCTCGTCGAGGCCGTCTTCGGCGCCGCTCCATTCACGCGCGGCACGCTGAAGATCGCGGGATCCGCCCGGTCCATCCGCGCTCCGCGCCAGGCCGTGCGGTTGGGCATCGCTCTCGTCACCGAGGACCGGAAGCGCACCGGCCTCGCACTGAACCAGTCGATTCTCGACAACGCACTGCTCGCGATCCGCAGCGTGTTCCCGCGGCGCACTCGCGCAGAGCGGGCGAGGGTGCCCGGCATGTTCGAGGCGCTCGAACTCGTGAGCCGCGGACCGAAGCAGGAGGTGCAGGCGCTCTCCGGCGGCAATCAGCAGAAGGTCGTGCTCGCGAAGTGGCTCGCCACCGAGCCCCGCGTGGTGCTCCTCGACGAGCCGACCCGCGGCATCGACGTCGGTGCCAAGGTCGCCGTGTACCGGCTCATCCGCGATCTGGCGAAGCGAGGGGTCGCGATCCTGCTCGTCTCGAGTGAACTCCCGGAGGTGATCGGAATGGCCGATCGAATTCTCGTGATGCGCGATGGCCGAATCGCCGGCGAACTGCCCGCGGGCTCGTCGGAGGAGGCGGTGCTGGCCCTCGCGACGGGCGCCGTCGCAGAGCGGGGGGCGGCATGAGCATCGCACTCCCCGCCCGACTGAAGCACCTCAGGCGCCTCGATACGACCGCGATCGTGTTCCTCGCGCTGATCGTCGTGCTCGTGCTGAGCGCGATCCTCGTCGCCACCGTCGGCCGAAACCTGTTCAGCCCCGGCAGCATCCGCGACATCCTCACCGGGATGAGCGTGCTCGGCTTCGTCGCCATCGGGCAGACCCTCGTGATCCTCGGCGGATCCCTCGATCTCTCCGTGCCCTACGTCGTCAGCCTCACCAGTCTCATCGCAGCGCAGACGATGAGCGGTGAGACGGGCATGGTGCTGCCCGGTGTGCTGCTCGCGCTCGGAGTCGCGGCGATCATCGGGCTCGCCAACGGCGTGATCGTCACCTACCTGAACGTGCACGGCTTCGTCACCACGCTCGGCGTCGGCCTCATGCTCAAGGGGTATCTCGACACCAACTACCAGGGCACGGCCGGTGAAGCGCCCTGGGCGTTCCAGCTCTTCGGCGCGACCGGCATCGGGCCGGTGCCCGTCTCCACGATCGTGATGCTCGCGCTCGCGGGCCTCGTCGCCTTCCTGCTCGCGCGCACCAGCTTCGGGCACCACCTGTTCGCCGTGGGCGGCAACGCGGAGGTCGCGAGACTCTCGGGCGTGCGCACCCGACGCCCCCTGATCTGGGCGCACGTGCTGTGCTCGGTCTTCGCGGGGATCGCCGGCCTGCTGCTCGCGAGCCGTCTCGGCGTGGGCAGCCCCACCGTCGGTGTTCAGGGCGGCTACGACCTGCTCTCGATCGCGGCCGTCGTGCTCGGCGGCACCCTGCTCGCAGGCGGGCGCGGATCGATCTGGGGCACCATCGGCGGCGTCGCGATCTTCGCGGTGCTCGACAACCTCATGAGCGTGCTGCAGGTGAACCCGTTCCTGAAGGACGTGGTGCGCGGTGCGGTGATCGTCGTCGCGGTCGCGATCTACTCGCGTCGCCGACTCGTCGCACGCCGCGAGCGCTTCACGCGCTCCGGGGAGGCGGCGCCCGTGCCCGCAGATGCCACGAGCGAAGGGGGATCGCGATGAGTGCAGCAGAACGCGGCCTGACCGATCCGAGCGTCACCCGGCCGGTCGAGACTCCGGCCGCAGCGCCCGCTCCCGGCGGTCTCGCCCGCCTCGCGCGGGCCGCCATCAGCCCGCGCGGCGCGGTCTACCTCTTGCTGCTGGTACTGCTCGTCGCCGTGGCGATCCTGAACCCCTCGTTCGCCGAGCCCGGCCAGCTCGTCCGCTACATCCAGCGCGTCGCCCCCATCGCCCTGGTCGCGATCGGCCAGTACTTCGTCATCGTGAGCGGCGAGTTCGACCTCTCGCAGGGATCGCTCGTCACCGCGCAGGTGGTGCTCGCGGGCACCCTGATCGGCCAGGACGACGCGAAGGTGATCCCGGTGCTGCTCCTGCTGATCGTGCTGGGCACCGTCGTCGGCATCGTGAACGGCCTCGTCACCACATTCCTGAAGGTGCCGTCGTTCATCGTCACCCTCGGCATGATGCTCGTGCTCTACGGCGGAGTGATGTGGTGGACGGGCGGGGCCGCGACGGGCAACCCCGCAGACTCGTTCCGCGAGATCGGGCGCGGCGGCGTCGACGGGCTGCCCGTCATCGGGCTGCTGCCCTGGGCGGTGCTGGTGCTCGCCGCGGTCGTTGCCCTCGCGGCGTGGCTCTCGAAGCGGCCCTTCGGGCGCACGCTCGTCGCGATCGGCGACAACGCGTCGGCCGGCGTCTTCGCCGGTGCATCGGTGTGGCGCACCAAGACGGCCGCGTTCGTCATCTCCTCCCTCTGCGCCACCGTCGCGGGCGTGCTGCTCGTCGGATACGCGGGCGTGCACCCCTCGGTGGGGCGCGGGTACGAGTTCATCGCGATCACCGCCGTCGTGCTCGGCGGTGTCGTGCTCGGCGGCGGCCGCGGCTCGGTCTGGGGAGCACTCGCCGGAGCCTTCGCACTCGAGACGCTGTTCACGCTGCTCAACTTCACCTCCGTGCCGTCGACGATGCGCGACGCCATCCAGGGCGCGATCATCATTGCGGCCGTCGCCTACTCGGGCGCGGCGTTCCGCGCTCGCCGCAAACGGCCCACAACCGGCCTCGGAGCGGTGGCGGACGCCGGCGCCCCGGGGCCCAGCACCCAAGAACCTCCCGGAACCTCCGGGCCGGACCCGACGGGGAGCACCCCGTCATCCGATCCCGCCGGCACCGCTGCCGCGCGGGGCGAACAGAAGAAGGAGAACCGATCATGAAACGATCGCTGAGCATTACGACGAGCCTCGTCGGTGCGGCGTCGCTGATCCTGCTCGCGGGGTGCACCACCGATCCGTCGGTGGAGAACTCCGCTGAAGAAGCACCCGCCGAGACGTCGGAATCGACCGAGTCGACCGAGTGGTTCGACCAGGAGCTCTTCGACAAGCAGGACGCGGAGCGCGGCGTGACGCCCGAGGGGCCCGAAGACGAGCCCTACCTGCAGATGATCAACCCCGAGATGAAGGACACCTCCGAGTTCGCATCGGACGGCGCCAAGAAGGTGTGCTTCGCGAACGCCTCGATCTCGAACCCGTGGCGCCAGACGGGCTGGATCACGATGAACGAGCAGCTGAAGGTGCTGCAGGAGTCGGGCGCGATCTCGGAGATGGAGACGCGGGACGCGAAGGACAGCGATGACACCCAGATCGCCGACATCGACTACTTCATCGCCGAGGGCAACTGCGACGGCTTCATTATCTCGCCGAACTCGACCGCCGCGATGACCCCGGCCGTGGAGCGCGCCTGCGAGACCGGCAAGCCGGTCGTCGTGTTCGACCGCGGTGTCGAGACCGATTGCGCGGTGACGTTCATCCACCCGATCGGCGGGTTCGCCTGGGGCATCGACACCGCCGAGTTCCTGATCGACAACCTCGAAGAGGGCGACAAGGTCATCGCGCTGCGCATCCTGCCCGGCGTCGATGTGCTCGAGCAGCGCTGGGCGGGAGCGGAGAAGCTCTTCGAGGAGGCCGGCATCGAAGCGGTCGACTACTTCTCCGGCGGCGACCCAGCCGAGATCAAGAAGATCATCTCCGATGAGCTGGCCAAGGGCGACGTGCAGGGCGTCTGGATGGACGCGGGCGACGGTGCCGTCGCCGCCATCGAGGCGTTCGAGGATGCGGGCAAGGAGTACCCCGTGATGACGGGCGAGGACGAGCTGAGCTTCCTCCGCAAGTGGGAGGAGACGGGCCTCACCGGTCTCGCGCCCGTGTACTCGAACTTCCAGTGGCGCACGCCGCTGCTCGCGCTCGAGAAGATCTTCGACGGCGAGGAGGTGCCCGCCGAGTGGGTGCTGCCGCAGAGCCCCATCACCGAGGAGGATCGCGGTGAGTTCCTCGAGCTCAACGAGGGCATGCCCGACGGGCACTACGCCAAGTTCGGCGGCGAGAACCTTCCGGGCTACCCGAAGGTCTGGCAGGATCGCCAGATCCCGTAGTCGGTCCGAGCGCCGGGGGAGGGTGCGCATAACGCGAGTCCCCCGGTGCTCCCGGATGCTCCCGCCCGAACGGCTCGGCACGAAAGGACGAACATGCGCAGAACGCTCGGCGTGAACACCTGGGTGTGGACCTCGCCGCTCGATGACGCCGCGCTGCTCACCATCGCGGAGCGCGCGCGACGCATCGGGTACGAGCTGCTCGAGCTGCCCGTCGAGACGCCCGGCGACTGGTCGCCCGCGCTCGCCGCAGAACGGCTCGGCGGGCTGAGCATGGGCGCGCGCGTCGTGGGTGCGATGGGCGAGGGGCGCGATCTGCTCGACGACCGGTATCGCGCGTCGACGCAGGCGTACCTGCGGCACTGCGTCGACGTCGCGGTCGCGGTCGGATCGCCGACGGTCGCAGGCCCCTTCACCGCCCGCACCGGGCGCGTGTGGCGCATGGACGCCGCGGAGCGCACTGCGGCGGTCGCGGCATGGCGCGAGGCGATCCGCCCCGTGGCCTCGTACGCCGCGGAGAGCGGAGTGACGCTCGCGATCGAGCCGCTCAACCGATATGAGACGAGCGTGATCAACACGGTCGATCAGGCTCTCGACGCGCTCGAGCCGTTGCTCGGCGACGCGGCGCCCGGAGCAAACGGGCTGGCGCTCGCACTCGACGCGTATCACCTGAACATCGAGGAGCGTTCCCCCGCCGCAGCGATTCGCGCGGCGGGGGCGCACCTCGCCGTCGTGCAGGTGTGCGGCAACGACCGGGGCCCCGCCGGGCCCGACCACACCGACTGGGACGCGTTCTTCGACGCGCTCGACGACGTCGACTACACCGGGCCGCTCACGCTCGAGAGCTTCACCGGCGACAACGACACCATCGCCACAGCGGCGTCGATCTGGCGTCCGCTCGCCCAGTCGCAGGATGCGCTCGCGCGCATCACCCACGATTTCCTCACCGACCACCAGCTGCAAAGGAGCGGCCGTTCATGAGCCAGGAAGCATCGCACCCCGTCACTCTGTTCACCGGGCAGTGGGCCGATATGCCGTTCGAAGAGGTCGCGCGCCGTGCCGCCGAATGGGGGTACGACGGGCTCGAGATCGCAGCATCGGGGGATCACCTCGACCTCGCCCGCGCCGACGAGGACGACGCCTACCTGCAGTCCCGGCTCGACGTGCTCGACCGTCACGGCCTCAAGGTGTGGGCGATCTCCAACCATCTCGCCGGCCAGGCGGTGTGCGACGACCCCATCGACTTCCGGCACCAGGCCATCGTGCGGCCCTACGTCTGGGGCGACGGCGACGCCGAGGGCGTGCGTCAGCGCGCCGCGGAGGACATGCAGCGGGCCGCTCGCGTCGCTCGGAAGCTCGGCGCAGACGTGGTGACCGGCTTCACCGGGTCGAAGATCTGGCCGTACGTCGCGATGTTCCCGCCGGTACCCGAATCGGTGATCGACGAGGGGTACGAGGATTTCGCGCGGCGCTGGATCCCGATCCTCGACGTCTTCGACGGGGAGGGCGTGCGGTACGCGCACGAGGTGCACCCATCCGAGATCGCGTACGACTACTGGACGACCGTGCGCGCCCTCGAAGCCATCGACCACCATGCGTCATTCGGCATCAACTGGGATCCGAGCCACCTGGTGTGGCAGGGCATCGACCCGATCGGGTTCATCGTCGACTTCGCCGACCGCATCTGCCACGTCGACTGCAAGGACACGCGACTGCGCCCGAAGACCGGGCGATCCGGCATCCTCGGATCGCACCTGCCCTGGGGCGACCCGCGCAGAGGGTGGGACTTCGTGTCGACCGGTCACGGCGACACCCACTGGGAGGACGGTTTCCGCGCGCTCAGCAGCATCGGGTACACGGGGCCCATCTCGATCGAATGGGAGGACGCCGGGATGGATCGCCTCCACGGCGCCGCCGAAGCGGTCGAGCGGATCCGCACCCTCCTCTGGAAGCGGCCGACGGCGTCCTTCGACGCGGCGTTCTCGAACCCGTAGGGGCGGCGCCCGCGCTGCCGATCCTCTGCGCCGCCGCCGACCGCCGCCTTCGCCTGCCGCCGCGCCCCGCCGCCCCTTCACTCTTTTCGGGAGCGGGGTCACTTCGGGAGGGTGTCGGCGCAGATTTGGTGTGCGACACACTCCCAAAGTGACCCCGCTCGCAGGAGAAGGGGAGAGTTCGCCGCGCGTGGGAGAATCTACGGGTGAACGACGCAGCGCCTCAGGCCGAACCGACTCCCGAGCGCTCGACCTCCGGAGTCGGGCCGTGGCCCGGCGGCCGCGACGCCTGGCCCACCGAATCGCACTACGACGCCGAGCTGCTCGAGCACGGCGACACCCGCAACGTGGTCGACCGCTACCGGTACTGGAACATGGCCGCGATCGTCGCCGATCTCGACGAGCACCGGCACCCGTTCCACGTCGCCATCGAGAACTGGCAGCACGACATGAACATCGGCTCCATCGTGCGCAGCGCGAACGCGTTCGCAGCCGACACCGTGCACATCGTCGGGCGGCGGCGCTGGAACAAGCGCGGCGCGATGGTGACCGACCGGTACCAGCACGTCGAGCATCGCGAGGATGTCGCGGCCCTCGTCGAATGGGCGCGGGGCGAGGGGATCCCGATCATCGCGATCGACAACGTGCCGGGCTGCGTACCCATGGAGACCTTCGACTGGCCGGAGCGCTGCGTGATGCTGTTCGGGCAGGAGGGCCCGGGGCTCACCGCGGAGGCGATCACCGCCGCTGACGCGGTCGTCGAGATCACGCAGTACGGATCGACGCGCTCCATCAACGCCTCGGCCGCCGCGGCGGTGTCGATGTTCAGCTGGGTGCAGCAGCACTCCCCGCTCCGTCCCCGGTAGGTGCGCGCGGCGCTCGCCCGCCTAGTGCCCGCCACCCGTGTACGGGCCGGTCGCCGCGAGCCGCTCCAGATGCGCGGGGAGGGCGAAACGCGGATCCCACCCCGTCACCGCATCGAGGTCGTCGCCGGCGGCGAGCTGCGCAGCCCATTCGCCGAGCTGAGGCGAGAACTTGAAGCCGTGGCCCGAGAGGCCGGTGACGGTGACGACACGTCCGCTCGCGCTGCGGTCGACGACGGGCAGGCGATCCGGTGTGTAGGCGCAGTGGTGCACGCTCTGTCGCACCGGCTCGGGGTTGATCTCCGGGAAGAGCTCGGCGGCGCGCTGGCCGATCTTGATGAGTTCGGCCCGCGTGTGCGACACCGGCACCTCGTCCACGTCGCGGTACACCGGCCACTCCGGGTTCGTGCACGCTTTGAACGAGTATCCGTCGAAGCTTGGAGCGCCGAAGAAGTGGATCGGCCCGACGTCGCGCAGGAACGCGGGGAACCGCTCGGGCACGAACTGCTCGGCGTGCCTCGGCATGAACCAGGTGAGTCCGAGCACCTGCAGTCGCAGCAGATCGTGCAGGTCGGGGGAGAGCCGGGTCGACCAGGATCCGGATGCCACGACCACCGATCGCGCGAGCCAGGCGCCCTGCGGGGTGCGCACCACGACGCCGTCGCCGCGCTCTTCGATCTCGAGCACGGGCGTGTTGAAGTGCAGCTCGGCGCCGTTCGCCTCGGCGAGGTCGAGCGCCGACATCACGGCGACCTCGGGGCGCAGGCCGCCCCCGTGGGCGTCGAGCAGCCCCACGTCCCCGTCGGCGATGCGGTGCTGCGGGTACTCGGCGCGCAGCTCCTCGGTGCTGAGCAAGCGGTGGGGGATGTCGAACTGCCGCACCGTTCCGATCGCGGTGACGAGATCGGGAAACCCCTCGGGGGCGATGCTCAAGCAGCCGACCTCGGCGTAGATGTCGCGACCCGATTCCCGCTCCAACTCGCGCCAGAGTGCGCGGGAGCGCTGAATCATGCGGACGTACGTGCCGCCCTCGTGCACTGCGGTGCGGAAGACGCGCGATTCGCCCGCGTACGAGCCGTGCGAGTGCACGCGCCCGTACTGCTCGATGCCGACGACGCGAAGGCCTTCGCGCTTGCTGAGCTGCCACAGGGCCATCGAGCCCACCGTGCCGGCGCCGATCACGATCACGTCCGTGTGCTGCAGATCCATCAGTCCTCTATCTCGTGTTGGGGCGGGGCTCGTGCGGTGTTCCGGGTCGCCTAGGCGAGCGCGGGCGCTTCCCACAGGTTGAGCTTCGTGCCGATCCCGTCGCGCACCGCATTCCGGTACACCCGCGTCGCCCAGGCGACGTCCTCGACGGGCATGCCGCCCACCGAGTAGATGAAGATCTCGTCGTCATCGCCGCGGCCGGGTGTCACGCCGCGGATGATCTCGCCGACGTCCTCGAACTGCTCGGGTGCCATGCGTCCGTCGCGCACGCGATCGACGAGGTGGATGCCCCAGATGCCGACGGTCTCATGGGCGGGCTCGGGGAGCTCCTCGGCCCAGGCCTGGTAGATCTTCCGAGCATCGGCGACGTGTCGGGAGCGCTTCACGAGCGACTCCTCGACGGCGAGGTGCGCCGAGCAGCAGATGAAGGCGCCGGGTTTCACCCATTCGTCGCGCACGAGCGGGTAGTGCTCCGAGCCCGACGGGCTCGGCACGGCGATGCTCACGATGTCGGATCCGCGCACCGCCGCCTCGAAGCTGTCGACCTGCTCGACGACGAGGTTCGGGAATCTCTCCACGGTCCAGGTGATGAAGGCGTCGACGCCGCCCTGGCTGCGGCCGAAGACGCGCACGGTGTCGATTCCGGGCCGCACGGCGAGGAACGACTCGAGTGAGGTGCGGTTCATGGGTCCGGGGCCGACGATGCCGACCACGCGTGCGTCCTCACGCGCGAGGGTGCGGGCGCCGACGCCGGGGATCGCGCCGGTGCGGTACGCGCTGAGCAGGTTCGCCGACATGATGGCGAGGGGCGCGCCCGTGTCCTTGTCGCTGAGCGTGAACATCAGGATCGAGCGCGGCAGGCCGCGCTCCTTGTTCGCCACGTTCGAGCCGTACCACTTGCACCCGGCCGCCTGGTAGTCGCCGCCGAGGTAGGCGGGCATCGCCATGAAGCGGCGATCCGGGCCGTCCACCGGCATCCCGGGGAACGTCTCCTCGGCCGGGAAGAAGATCTGCGCACCGTGCGAGTTGTTCTCGGTGCCGGCCATCCGGTAGTCGCCCGCCGCGAAGAGGCCGAGCATGTCCGACATCGTGTCGACGCAGGCCGCCATGTCGGTGACTCCGGCGCGAATCATGTCGGGTTCGCTGAGATACAGGAAGTCGATCCGGGTGTCGTTCGCGACTTCGCTGGTGGTCTGGGGGTGCGGCACGTCGGTGTGTCCCTTCGATCGTGCCCGGCTGCGGCGCTCGGGCGGGCCCGCACGGGGCGGGTGCGGGTGGGTCAACCCTAGAACTATCCAATTGGATAGTCAAGCGCGCGGGGCATTCGGGGAGTTCCGGATCGCCGCCGCTCCGCGCTCAGTCGGCGCTCTGGGCCTGTGCGACCAGAGCGCGCAGTCGCGCGAGCGCCGGCTCGACACTCTCGGGCAGCACCAACTGCTTGAACACGATGCCGTCGAGCGTGAACCAGATGAGCTCGGTCAATGGCGCGTCGTGCACCCCCAGGCGCGCGAGCTGCCGGGAGATCGCCTCGCGATACGCGAGATAGTGGCGCTCGGCGAGCGGGCGGAGCTCGGGCCTCCTCCGCGACTCGAGCAGCAGCTCGTACTGGAAAGCCTGAGAACCGCTCTCGCGATCCGCCAGTGATTCGATGCCCTCCGCGAAGGTCTCAGCGGTCAGTGCATCGCCGACCATGTTCGAGCCTCTGAGGCTCTCATCGATCGCGTACTCCATCGCTTCGGCGATGAGTTGATCGCGCGTTCCGAAGTGGTGGCGCACCAGCCCGTGCGAGACCCCGGCTTCAGCGGCGACCGCGCGGTAGGTGAGCGCGCGGAGGCCGCCGGCAGCGACGACCACCACGGTGGCGCGCAGCAGCGCCTCACGGCCCGAAAGGTCTGTCATGCTTCCGAGCGTACCGTCGCACCGCCGTGTCCGATTCCGGCGTGCGCCGATGCCTGCGGCCCGCGATGATGGTGACGTGCCTCCGACCGTCCCTGCGCTCCCGCTCGACTTCGACGCGTGCTACCGCGCCGCATCCGGGCGCGACAGTCGTTGGGACGGGCGCCTCTATCTGGGAGTGACGAGCACGGGAATCTACTGCCGGCCGTCGTGCCCGGCGCGGAAGCCGCTGCCCGAGAACTGCCGCTTCTTCCCGAGCGCAGCGGCGTGCGTCGCTGCGGGGTTCCGAGCGTGCAAGCGGTGCCGGCCCGAGGCGGTGCCGGGCAGCCCGGACTGGGACGCGCGCGGCGATCTCGTGGGCCGGGCCGTGCGACGCATCCGCGCCGGCGCCGTCGATGCCGTCGGTGTCGCCGGGCTCGCCCGAGAACTCTCGGTGAGTGAGCGTCACCTGCGACGCGTGCTCCTCGACGAGGTGGGTGCCGGGCCCCTGCAGCTCGCCCTCACGCGGCGAGCGCACGCGGCGCGGGCGCTCATGGACGAGACCGATCTGCCGCTCGCCGACATCGCCTTCGCAGCGGGCTTCGGCAGCCTGCGTCAGTTCGGTGAGGTGATGCGCGAGCAGTTCGGGGTCGCGCCGTCGAGACTTGCGAGGCGTCACGGTACGGCCGCTGCCGGGCCGAGCTCGGACGAGCGGCCGACGCTGGCGCTGCAGCTCCGCACGCGAGCGCCGTACGATGCCGCGTCGCTGCGGGCCTCGCTCATCGCGCACGCGATTCCCGGGCGCGACGTGATCCGACGCGGCGGCACGACCGAGCACGCGCTCGATGTGCCCGGTGGCACCGCGGTGGCACGTGTGCACTGGAGCAACATGCCGAGCTCTGCGGCGCTGCCCGGAGTGCACGGGGCGCACGGGGCGCCCGGAGCGACGATCGCGATCCCGGTATCGGTCGAACTGCCGCGGCTCTCCGACGCGATGCCCGCGATCGAGACCGTGCGCCGCATGCTCGATCTCGATGCCGACCCGGCGCAGATCGCGGAGGCGCTCGGGCCCGATCCGCGGCTCGCCCCGCTCATCGCAGCGCGGCCCGGCCTGCGGCTCCCCACCGCACGATCACCCGAGGAGACCGCGCTCGGAACCGTGCTCGGCCAGCAGGTGTCTCTCGCAGCGGCCCGCACCCTGCAAGGTCGGCTCGCGGCCCGCTTCTCGGTCGCGCTCGACGGCGTCGCCGCGGCACCCGGGTTCCACGGTCCGCCCGATGTCGCAGCGATGGCGCGGGAGTCGGCCGGCTCGCTGCGCGAGACGCTCGGTCTCACGAACAGTCGCGCTGAAACACTGCGAGCCCTCGCCGTCGCGCTCAACGGTGGTCTCGACATCGGCAGCGGTGCGGACCGCGACCGAGCTCGGCGCGAACTCGCCGCCCTGCGTGGCATCGGGCCGTGGACGGTCGAGATGATCGCGATGCGCGCACTCGGCGACCCCGACGCGTACCCTGCCGGTGACCTGATTCTTCGACGGGCGCTCGGCGATCCGGCACCGAGAGCGGCCGAGCGGATCGCGGAGCCCTGGCGCCCGTACCGCGCCTACGCGACGCAGCACCTCTGGGCCGACTTCCTCGCCTCGTCCGCACGAAAGGACCTCGCATGACTCCCGAACCACTCCAGCGCACCGTCGTCGACATCGTCGGAGCGCCGTTCCACGCCATCTGGTCGCCCGAGGACGGTGCGATCCGAGCTGCGGGGTTCGCCACTGAGGAGGATCCCGGCGCGGAGTCGCTCGTCGCGCGATTGATCGCGGCAGACCCGGAGATCGCGGAGCGCGGGATCGTGGACGCGTCAGCCGGCTTCGACGCTTCTGGCGCGGAGGCCGGCGGAGCGCCCGACAGCGACGCCGTCGCCGATGCGCTGCGCGCCTACGCGGCGGGCGACGTCGCGGCGGTCGATGCGCTCACGGTGCAGCAGCCGGAGACGCCCTTCCGCGGGGAGGTGTGGCGCGCGCTCAGGGAGGTGCGCGCCGGGCGCGCGGTGACGTACACCGAACTGGCCGCACTCGCGGGGCGGCCGTCGGCGGTGCGCGCCGCGGCGTCCGGCTGCGCGAACAACCTCGTGGCCCTGATCGTGCCGTGCCACCGCATCGTGCGCACCGACGGAGGACTGGGCGGCTATCTCTTCGGCATCGACCTCAAGACGCGCCTGCTGCGGCACGAGGGCGCGCTGCCGGGCGCGCTGTTCTCCGACTGAGTCGGCGCGTTCGGCTCAGGCCGGCGAGAAGCGATTGCGCAGCTCCGCCGCGCGACGGATGTCGCCCTCGAGCGCTGCGGTCTGCTCGGGTGCGAGCGTCCCATCTTTCTTCGCGTTGTCGAGACGCTCCAGCCCGGCCTGCACTTCGTTGTCCAGACCATCGAGCACCATCTGCTGAATGCTCTGCGGGAGGCGCTGAAAACTTGTCGTATCCATACTGACAAGTTACAAGGTGTCAGGTGATTCCGTCACATCGTGCTATGAGGTTTGCGCAATTTGCGCGGATTGTGCGCGCCGGGCGAGGGTCGCGGTCCAGATGATGCCGGTGGCGAGGAGCAGCGCGCCGGCCGCGTTCCACGCGAAGTCGTACGGCAGCAGGTCGACGCCGTACCGAACCTGATGCAGGCGCAGCACCTTGTGGTCGATGACGCCGTCCCAGAGCTGGAAGAGGCCGAGCCCGGTGACGAATGCGGCCCACGAGGCCGCCGCCCAGAAACTGCGGCGACGGCGGGCATCGAGCATGAGGAAGAAGCCGAAGACGAAGACGAAGAGCTCCGCTGCGTGCAGCAGCCCGTCGGAGAGCAGGGCGATGCGCGGCGTCGCGTCGTCGTAGAAGTGATGCCACGCCAGGATCTGGTGGAAGACGATCTCGTCGATCGCCGCCATCATGGCGATGCCCAACAGGAACCCGCCCCAGTAGGAGCGGTATCGCAGCGGGTTGGTTCCGGGATGGTTCGAAGCGCGACTCATGCCGATGCTCCTTTCGTCGAGGGGCGCGTTCGTGGCGATCTGAGGCGGGTCCGCGTCGGCTGCCGACCAACCGCGGAGGCGACCGATCGCAGCTGCCTCCCGGTGACGCGGTACCACTCGGCGCAGAGCAGCACGATGATGACGAATTCGACCGCGTCGCCGCCGTAGAACATCAGTTCCGCCCCTGCGTGCGCCTCGGCGGGCGGCACACCCGGCAGCGGATCCGCGTAGAGCAGCTTCGCCAGTACGCCGTGCCCGGCGAGCGACACCACCAGTACGGCCGCGCGCAGAACGAACCCGGGCCGGTGCGGGGCGGGATCGATCCCGATCAGGGCGGCCGTGTAGAGGTATCCGGCGATCACGAAGTGCAGCATCACCAGCCAGTGCACCAGCATGTCCCGCTGCATCAGGTCGTACAGCGGGGTGAGGTACAGCGCCCATATCCCGCCGACGTTCAGCACGGCTGCCACGACCGGGTGCGTGAAGACGTGCGCGATCGGGCTGCGCAGCAGCCGGCTCAGACGTCTTGCGGGGTCGACGCTCAAGGCGCGAAGCGCAAGGGTCACGGGGGCGGCGAGTACGAGCAGCAGCGGCGCGACCATGCCGACCAGCAGGTGGGCGGCCATGTGCGCGACGAACGAGTCGTGGGCGGCAGAGGCGAGCGGCCCGAAGAAGCCCGCGGCTGCGCACATCGTTCCTGCGATCCAGCACACGGTGCGGTGCCACGGCCACGGACGCCCGCGACGCCCCTCGAGCACGGTCGCCGACAGGTAGACGATCGCGGCTGCGAGGGCGGGAACAGCGAGGATCAGCTCGGCGCCCATTCCGCTCGCTCCGTGGTGCACGTGGTCGGGCATCATGACGCCCCGTTTCGCGAACTCATGCCACGAGGGTAGGCGGCGATCCGGGGCGTGGGAGGAGGGTTGACGCGCCGGATCGCGCCCCTCGCCGCACACCTCTCCGTGTTCGGCGCGCGGAAGCGTCTCAGCTGGTCGACTGGGCGACGTCCCTCTCGCTCGACCCGCGGCTCTTGACGAGGAAGATCGCGACGACCGCGAAGAGCAGGTAGACGACGTTGAATATTCCGGCGATGCCGAGCAAGTCGGCGGAGCCCCCGAGCTCGGCCGAGTGCGCGTCGATGCCGCCGGTCGCGAGAATGGTGGTCGGGTCGGTGGCGGCGTGGAGCAGGATCGCCCACATCAGGCGGCCCGTAACGCGCAGAACGAGGTACATCATCGCGCCGAAACCGAACGTGTAGACCACGGTGAGGAGCACCGTTGCTCCCGCCTGACCCTGGAAGATGTTGCCGGCGTGGAGCAGCGCGAAGTATGCGGATGACAGGACGAACACGGCGCGCTCCCGCGTCCCTCCGCGTCGCAGCATCTGCACCACGATTCCGCGGGTCGCGACCTCCTCGGTGAACCCGACGCACAGCCCGAGGAAGAGGAGGGAGAGCACGAGCGCAAAGGACCATGCGGACCATTGGGTTGCTGCGAGGCGCAGCACGATCGGGATCACGACGAGGGCGACGGCGACCCACATCCACGCGCGCCCGTCACTGGGCTGCCGGGCGAAGAGCGCGCCGAACCACCCGACGGTGCGGGCGAACACCAGCAGCAGCGCGCCTGCGAGAAGGATCGGCAGGGCCATACCCACGACGACGCCGAGCGGCGAAGCGAGCGGGTTCTCAGTGCCGATGGCATTGCCCGCCGCCGCGCTCACCCCGAGCGCGATCAGCTGATACACGCCCCAGTAGGCTGCGATGAACAGGAGCGCCTTCCACCAGGTGCCGGCATTCCAGAACCGCGCCCAGCGTGAGCTCATCTGATCGTGCTTTGAGACTACGGTGCGTGGAGCGGCTTGCACCAGTGCCCCGTTTGCTCAGCGCTGCTTGCCCCGGGCCCAGCGGATGAGCACGACGATGCCGAGCAGTGCGAGGCCGAGTCCGAGGATCATGCGGCTACGCTAGCAGCGCGCGCGTCCTCCGATGGGGTGAGGCCCGTCATATGCCCATGAAGATTCGGGTGAGGCGCACGATGAGCAGCCCGAGCGAGAGCAGCAGCATGAGGTAGCTCAGCACCATGCCGGTGATCGCCGCCCACCGCTGGTCACCGGGGCGTTCCACTGCGCGATGGCCGAACGCGACCGCGATCAGGCTCACCACGGTGCTGACGAGGTAGGCGGCGAGGCCTCCGGGCAACGCGAAGGCGGCGATGACCGATGCGATTCCGAGTGCAAGCGCGACGAGGTGCATCACGCGAGCATCCTGGTGGGACGTGGACATATGAGGCAGCCTAGCGAGGCAATGCGACCGAGATCTCGTCACGGATACAGAGAACGGACCCAATCGTGGAGGAAAGGGCCCGCTCGGAGGGGATGACGGGAATCGAACCCGCGCTGTCAGCTTGGGAAGCTGAAGTTCTGCCATTGAACTACATCCCCATGTTGGAATCACTGGGATCCCGACCCGTCTACCGTAGCAGATACAGCCCGTGCGTCCATTTTGACTCCACTTTGGATCACCCGCTCGAAGGTGGCGGTCAGATCCTTGGCCGCGTCTACCTTCGCGATGTAGTGGTTCTCCGTCGTGGTGACGGTTGAGTGGCCGAGCTGGCCTCGTGCAGCGTCGGCGCCGTGCTCGAGAGCGATGAAGGAGCCCACCGAAGAGCGGAACATCTTCGGCAGCTCGTTGAAGGATTCCAGGCCCTCGCCGAGAGCTTCCTTCCACTGGATGCGGAAGTTGTCGGGATTTCGCACAGTCTCGGTGGATGACGGGAAGACGACTTCGGTCGTCGACTGCATGCGGCGATGAAGCAGCATGGCGACGAGGAATGGAGGCAGAGCGAGAACTCGGACGCGGTTCGTTTTCGTGTGCTCCTGAATTATCGTCCTAAAATTCTCGTCCTTCACGACGGTCGCATGGATTCGCACTGTCGCGGGAGAGGCGTCGAAATCGATGTCGCTCCATCGGACGGCAAACGTCTCACCCGGGCGGCAACCGGTGCCGAGCATGAAGTCGGAGGGCTCCGCGAGATCGGACACCCTCTGCATGCCTCGGCGATCCACGCCGGCGTCCCACTTGCGGAGTTTGGCCCGCATCTCTGAAATCTCATCGATCGTCCAAGCCTTCGGCTGCACGGACTCAGCTTTGATCGGAGCACAGCCATCGACAGGGTTGACCGTTATCGCGCCCATTCGGATCGCGTAGTTGAAGACGTTCTGAAGGATGGCTTTCGCGATGCCCGCGGTCGCGGCCGAAGTCTCTTTCAGCAGAGCGCGGAGGAAGGCGTTGATGCGTGGCGTCCGTGCCTCTCGGACAGTGAACCCGCCGAGTTTCTTCAGAATGTGGTTGTCGATGACGCCGCGATAGCGCCGCTTGGTGCCGGTAGATGGCTTGCCGGTCTCGAGGTACTCGGTCCACCACTCCTCAACCATGTTCGGCAGCTTCTGATCGGCCATCCCGGTGTCCTCGGACCGAAGAACCGCGGCGAGGTGGGCCTTGAGGTTGATCGTCGCGGCGCTCTGTGTTCGGCCTGTTCGTGATGCTTTGCGGACGATGCCATCATTGCCGCGGTATCGAGTGATTGCGATCGTCGTGCCGGCCCGGTTCTTGGCGATCCGGATCGCGCCGTACGTGCCGATCGGCAGGTTCTGGCGGGCCATTACGCACGCACCTCGATTCGTTCGGACCAGACCCCGGAACCCATGCGCGGTCGCACGTAGACCGTGTCTCCGATTCGACTCAGCATGCCGATGTACACCTCGAGGGCTTCATCAACGACACCGAGCTGGAACGCCATCGTAGGGACGTGGCCGCTGCATTCCCTCTCGACCTCCGAGTACTGCTGAGGGTCGATGAGCTGCATCGCGGCCCACTCGTCGGCCCTGCGTTCCATCTTGTCGTCGAGATGCGGGAGCATCGAGGGCTCGTCACCGTTGATCGCATGCCAGGTTTCGTGCCCGAGCACGAAAGGGTGCTCGCGAGGCCCAAGGTCGTGGTGGAGGCGCACGAGCTTCTTGCGGTGGATGTATTCCCCGAGGCGCGAGCGTCCGGAGAGGTCTGCATACTCGACGCGCACCCCCAGGTCGTCGAGCATGTCAAAGAACATGCGGTCAATCATTCAAAGAACTCCGAATCGTCTCGACGGCGCTGAACCGTCTTGCTATCTTTCGCAGCTGCCCGTTCTTCATCGACGGGTTGCTCAGTCTGCCTCAAGGGTGTGACATTCGCGAGGGTCGGCACATCGCGTTCAGCGCGCTCGAGGATGGTTTCAGCGTGCTCGATGATCTCGTGAGGGTAGAGGCGCAGGGCCTCCGCGATCTGGGCCACCTGGTTCACCTTGATTTCGCGCTCCGACTGAAGGATGCGCATCAGCGATCGCTCGGGGATACCTGCCGCCTCGGAAAGCGCTCGAACGGTCATGCCCGAGATGTTCCGTTCTGCGCCGATGGCCTTTGCCACAGCCTCATTCATGTCCATATGGGCAGCATAAGACACCCAAAGTGGCAGTGTCAATGCCGCAATTGGCAAACTACACGAGTTGCGCACTGCCCAAATGGGCATTAACGTGGTCCGCATGGACAGCACAGAGTACGCGGCAGAGGTCGCAAACAAGGCACTGAAGGCCCTCGAAGGTGCGGGCGAGACGGTCCACTCCGCTTCCCGGAAGTCGGGAATCCCTCACACCACCCTCGACCGCAAGCTCAAGGCATCGAAGGGCGTCAGCGCACTCACCGTTCGCGAGCTTTCGAGCTCTCGAAGCTCGCGAAGGTCGCGCCGCACAGCCTCGCTGAGGTCTATGCCACTGAGGAGCGGCTCGCATCATGAGCACCGCCTCCCCTTACATGACGGAGCGCGAGACCGCCGAGTATCTGAGCGTTGCCCCGAGCACGCTCCGGAGCTGGCGATCGCGAGACCCGAAGAGGCTCCCCTTCAGGAAGACCGGCCGCATCGTCCGATACGCACGATCCGAGGTCGAGAGCTTCTTCGCAGACACGGAAAAGCCCGGTGCTGGAACACCGGGCGAAGACATCAAAGCCTAGGAGGGCAACGAATGTCCGAGATTCAGAGTAACAGCGACTTCGCCTCGCAGCTCGACGAGCTGAAAATCATCACCCTGACCGACGGTGAAGTCTGGTCAGCTCGAGACCTGATGCCCTATGCCGGATACGAACGGTGGGAGAACTGGGTGCGTGCAATCAACCGCGCTATCGGCTCGGTGAATGCCAGCGGCCTGACTGCTGCAGATCATTTTCGTGGATCCACGAAGATGATCGAGATCGGAAAGGGCGGGCGCCGAGAGGTCGATGACGTTGAGATCACCCGATACGGGGCATACCTCCTCTTTCAGAACGCGGATGGGGCAAAGCCCCAGGTCGCCGCAGCGCAGCAGTACTTCGCGGTTCAGACCCGGAGGCAAGAGGTGGCGGCGTCGTCCTCGCTGAGCGACGACGAGATCGTAGCGCGGGCCCTGGCGATCACGACGGGCCGAGTGCAGCAGCTCGAGGAGAAGATCGCAGCCGATGCTCCGAAGGTGGCGCAGGCTGAGACGTTCCGGGAGTCCGAGGGCCTCCGAACGGTCGGGGATCTCGCCAATGATCTGAAGGTGCATGCCCTGGCGAACTTTCCGGGCCTGAAGGTGTTGCAGCAGGACGTGTTCGACTTGGCCGGCGCTTGCGACCTCATCATCCGAGGGAACACCGTCCGTCACAATCAGCCCACCGCGCGAGCGATTGAGGCTGGCTGGGTTCGTCCGCACGAGACGCAGATCGCTCGGACTGCGGGCCCGCAGGTGAAGGTCAGCGCGCGACTCACGCCGCGCGGATACGGGCGGCTTTGGGATCGAGCGGTGCACAACCTCAGCGTCTATGGTTCTGTGCTCGCTCCGCACCTCCCGAAGCTGCGAGCCGTAGGAGAGATCGGTTCGGCCCCGCAATGAGTGCCGGGATGGTGATCGACATCGCGCAACCCACTTCTCTGCTCGTGCTACTCGTCTCGTACTTTGCCGGAACCCATGCGATACGCGGTGATGGTTGCGAGGAGCAGGAGGAGAAGCACAGCAGAGGCAAAGCTCAGGACACGCAGAACTTCAGTCATGGGCTCACCGAAAGCGAGCGTGTACAGCAGTCCAATCTCCGCCACAAGAGCGATCAGGAAGAAGTAGAAGACCAAGTTTCTGAGGAAGGCCGGAAGTCGGTTGTAGCCGAAGTTGCCGACGAACGTAGCGATGACGAGCGTCGGAATCACTTGCGCAAAGACGCCGGCAGTTTCAGGGGCCATGACTAGACCTTAGTGGTTCACCTTCTCGGGGTTTCTACCTCACCGGTGCTTTCCGCGCCCAAAAAGAGGACGGCAAGCGTAAACAGCCCCTTCGCCGTTCACGGCCGCATGGCGGCTCACAACTACATAGCTGCAACTGAAACGTCCCTGATTGGTGGGGCGGCACACCACCCAAGCGGTGGGTGACACCGACGGTCTCCGCATGACTCCCGGTCCCAAAGGTTGCAGCGCTGAACAGAGAACTTAGATCAGGATCCTGCCCGAGCAAGCAGTTGCGCGCTCTGCTCCCGGTGACCGCTGAAGGGCGGCCAAGGATCCCGACCGGCTACGACGGCCTACTTCCTCATCGGCGTTCTCGCTGGGTGGAGTCGTTACACGCACGTTGCTGAACCCGTAGAGGCGGGGAGCACGGCAGGAAGCACGGTCACAGAGGTGGAGCGCCGGACTTGACGGCCCGCCGCGGGGTTTGAGTGACCGCGGCCACCACGATGCGCCTCCGCGCGTCTTCAACTATTCCTGCGAAGTGCCGTTGGTCCGCTGCTGCAGCGAGTGCTGGTAGTTGATGAGATCGACTTGGTACTGGTGCTGTTCCTTCGCGTGCTGTCGAAGCGCCGACAGCACTGTCGCTTTGATAATCGCCGCCATGATCAGCAAAGAGATTGCTGCTAGGGCGATCAAAACGATGAGGGTCAATCCATCCATGGGCATGTTCTCAAGATAGCGCAGCGATAGGCGCTTCAAGGCCTGTCAATTTCTCGCATGAGCGCCAATACGTCCGGCCGTATCTCGTCCGCATTGCGCAGCGATTCGGTAGCCGACGTCGTCGCTTCGGAATTTCTCCCAGCCCGCACCACACCGATCGTGGGGCGGGCTTTCTCGTATTCATCGGAAGGAAGCTCAATGGCAGTTCAAATTGTCAGTGTCAATTCTTGGGACACCGAATGGGAGGTGTTCGTCAAGCTACGCGAGATCGCCCAGATAGTGGGCGGTGGGCTTGGGGAGCAGCTAACCGACCTGCTCAGGGTAAATGCAGAGAGTGCATTTTCGCGTTCGATCGAAACGGATTCCGCTAATGCGGTGGAGTGATTTCGCCCTGAGCTTCGTCATCGCCGTCCTGGTGATACTCCTCCTGCTCTACGCCCGAGCAGCAACCGGGGCGTGGGCATGAAGGACCCCCTGAAGCTCGCGAAGAAAGAGTTTCGCCGCTACGGCGCCGTCCTCATCGAGGAGCACCCGCGGGCCGGACAGACATGGCGGATGCCGTGGGGCGAACGCCGGGTCGCGACGCCGAAGATGCGTCTCGCCACGATCCGTTCGATGGTGGCTGAGCTGCGAACGCGCGAAGACCCACTGCACGGCTACCGGCCCGGCGAAGCACCCGTCGGCACCGCCTTCACCGGAACCGACCACTTCACCGAGCGGTTCCAGCTCATGGCCAGACAGCGCGGACAGCTCACCTACGCAGAGGTGAGGGCCGCGCTGCTCGAGCCGACCGAAACGCGCGTCCACCCGGAATCAGGGAGGTGCGCCTACATCCGCGACCGCGTCGCCGTAATCGCAGCCGTCGAGCCCGGTGCAGGGCTGCGGCTCATCACGGCGCTCTGGACGCGCCCCGACCTGTGGGAGCAGAACCCACGCATAACGAAGGAGACCACCCATGTCTGAACCGAACATCACCCGCGAGCACTTCGTCGCCAACGCGCACGCCTGCGACGGCACTGTTCATGTCCTCGTCAACGACGCGCTCACCGTCGAAGAATCTCGCAAGCTCCGGCACGCAATGGAAGCGGCCGAGCAGGAAGCAGCGAAGCAGCAGGCCGGCGGCGAGAGCAACGTGCATCCGCTGTTCGGCGGCATCTTCGACTTCCTCGCCGACGCCGCGAGAGCACCCGAGGGCGGCCCCGATGCCGCCTGACCAGATCGCCGGGGGAGGCGCTACCGCGGTCGCCCTCGCCCTCACCGCCGCGACCTGTCTCTTCGCGGCATGGAAACTCGGCCACATCGACGCGTTGCTCGTGTGGCTCGGCATGAAGGAGAAGTGATGCCGAAGTACCCCATCCCTCGAGTAACTGCGATCGGCGCACGCGCTGCGACGGTCGCGTCGAAGCCTTGTAGGAATCGAAATAACTCCGCGGGGCACAACCGCGAGTGCCCGTGCGGTTGGGCCCGAGAAGGGCGGCCGCCGCAGACCGTCCCATACGACGAGGACGCATTGAACCTGCCGGTATCGCCCTATGTCGATTTCGACGAGCTCGAAGACATGGACGATCCGGCCTACATCGAAGCGCGGTTCGAGTCCGACCGGCTGGACGCCGACGTCGACCGCGTACGAGAGGAGACCCACTTTGGGTGAAATGAAGCGTGACGGCCTCGTGCTCGGAATGCCAGAGGACGAGTACCACGGCGGGCCGGAGTTCTCGTCGTCCGCGGCGAAGGAGATTCTGAAGTCCCCGTTGCACTACAAGCACGTGTACATCGACGGGCATCGCGAGCCCAAGAAGGCCTGGGACATCGGTACCGCTGCGCACGCGATGGTTCTCGGAACTGGCGCCGAGACGGTCGTCATCCCCGAGGAGCTCCTCGCCGCGAACGGGGCTGCATCAACGAAGGCGGCCAAGGACTTCATGGCCAACGCTCGAGCGGCTGGCAAGACTCCTGTGAAGCAGGGCGAGTTCGATGACATCAAGCGCATGGCCGAGGCGGTTTTGGCGAACAAGGATGCTCGGATGCTCTTCGAGCAGGAACGCCACTCTGAGGCTTCCGTGTTCTCGACGGATGCCGCGACGGGTGTTCGGCAGCGATGCCGGTTCGACACGATCACCACGTCGCTGCGGTATGCGGGCGACCTGAAGACGACGGACGACATCGCACAGCAGGCGGTGAAGATGACCGTGAAGAAGTTCAAGTACCACGTGCAGCGCGAGATGTACGACGAGATCGCGGCGGCCACCGGCATCGAGCTCGTCGACATGCTGT
This sequence comes from Leucobacter sp. USCH14, assembly GCF_037619215.1. NCBI lineage: Bacteria > Bacillati > Actinomycetota > Actinomycetes > Micrococcales > Microbacteriaceae > Leucobacter > Leucobacter sp. USCH14. The sequence continues at coordinate 360 of NZ_JAQPZP010000014.1, read as the reverse complement.
TCATCTTCGTCGAGAAGAAAGCCCCTCACGACGTCGTCGTCTACAAGTTCGATGAGGACCTGCGCGAGATGGGCAAGCGCGAAGCCGCTGAGGCGCGGGAGCGTCTTGTGCGATGCCGAGAAACGGGCATCTGGCCCGGCCGCTACGACGGCATCCAACTCCTGAAGCCCGCGATGGCCCAGGTCTACGACTTCCAAGACGAATACGAGAGTGAGACCCTGTGAACGACATTCCTCTGCCCGCTGACCCGAAGGCGAAGACCAACCCCGTGCAGGCGGCGCAGTGAAGCGCTCTGGGTTTGTTGGAGACTCCTGACCTTGGAAACGAGGATGGAGTTATGCCGAAAGAGCAGACATCAGG